>JARLIH010000303.1 GCA_031291845.1 Isosphaeraceae bacterium
ACTGGGGTATGCACGACCGGGGCGTTGCAGAACTTAAAGCCCCCGCCGCCCCGCTGGGCCACAAAGTCGGCCCCCCCCCCCGCCCCCGCCCACACGCCCCCCGCGCCCCCGCCCCCCCCCCAAGGGAGGATGTCGGCCTCGCGATCCACCCCGGCGTGGCAAAGCCAGCTCTTGGCGCTCGAGACCAGGTGACCCGGCACCTTCGCTCCCTGGATCCGGGCGAACTCCCCGACGATCCGGTCCGCGTCGGCCTTCCACGGCAGTTGCGCGGCCCCGGGCGGCAGGTCGTGCGTGCCGGGTAGGTAGAGGAACGACGGCAGCATCGTACGCGGGGCGGTCTCGCCGGGCGCGACGAGCTGCGGAACCTCGAACAGCCGGATGTCGGCCGCCGGCCGCTCCCGCCCCTTCGTGTCCACGTAGGCGACTGCGCAGTTCGTCGTGCCGAGGTCGATGCCGACGATATAACGGGAACGTGCCATGCCTTGCCGATCCTTGAGCCCCGGAGCGTTGAGTCGCGTACCATCATAGACACGATGCAGCCGATCGGCCAAACGATCAACGTTCGATGGGGAGCGCGGAAGCCCCGTGTTTCCGCTCGCGGTCCCGTCTCCACATCGCTATCCTTTCGGCGACCGCCTGACGTTCCCGATCCTTCGATTGTACGAGAGGCCCCGATGGCTCGACCTCAGGAAGCGATCGCCGAGGAGCAGAAGGTGGAGGCATCGGCCGTCCTGCGCGGCGTGCGCCTGCGTGCACTCGGCTTCGCGCTCGTGATTGCGCTGATATGGGGAGGCTTTTATCGTTTTTCGATGGCCGCGTGGCCGATCTGGGTGGGAACAATCGGTATTTTCGTCGGCCTGCCTTGGGCCCTGAGATTCTACGCCGGCTACTTGCTGGCGCCGGTCAGGATTCACGATTCGTTACGGCACCCGGTCTTGCAGTCATTCACGTCATTCGCGCCCACTGAGCCTGACGTTCTGCCCGAAGCCCGTACCGCGATTCAGGACACCGCGGGCCCGCTCTCGTCCCTGGGCTTCACGCTCCACGGTCATCGCTGCACCACGTCGTCGACGATGGCGACGGTTACTGGGTATGTATCGCTCTGGGAAAACAAGCGGCTCGGCGAAGAGGCCCGGGTGATCACCACGCGGGCGCATTCGGAGCGCAAGCTCCCCGATGGTAGGATCGTGACGTCGACGAAGATCACGACGGTGTTCTTGATCGCCTCGCGGTTCGCCGATGGGACCAAGGTGGTCACGGCGAGTAGCGAGGCCGCTGCCAACTTCCGCCGCGATCCGAGCGTGATCGCGCTGAACTATCCCCAGATCCGCGACATCGAGCGCCTGCACCGCATCCATCGCCGGGCGGTCGAGCACCTTGGCAGTCTGGCCCGGGTCGAGCCGCCTCGCATCCTCGATCCGGCCGCCTACCTCGCCCAGACGACGCGCGCGGAGTGGCAGCGACAGGTCGATGGCGGTGAGGCCTACGTCGACGAGGCGGACGGGACGTTCCGTGCGACGTGGAAAGGGGCAATCCTCATGGCTTTACGCCTGCGCTGGCCCTGGAGACAATGGCGCCGGTGGTCGCTCGCTCGGCGCTCGCAACAGTTCCTCGACCGCTTTCCGGAACTCCTGGAACCGTCTCCCCTCTCCACGTGATTTGAGGTGATGCAATGGCAACCGCAACCGTGTCACGCCGCGGCCGATGGCTGGGTGTCGTAGTCCTCCTCGGAGCCGCTACTGCCGCCTATGCGCAATTCGGCGGCGCGGTCCAGCCCGCCAAGGTTGCGGAACCGCCGGTCATGGAGTTCACCGAACAGGAAGTCCTGGCGAACCAGCTCATCCAGACGCTCAACGACCTGTCGAAACAGCACTGGGAAGTGTTCCAGATCGTTCCCGCGTGGGCCGTGCGTAACCAGAACGGCGAGGCGGAGCTGGTTCCCAGAGCCTACGAGGTCTTCGGCCGCCGGCCGGTTGCCCCTCAGAAATAGGAGGATTTCACCGCAGAGCACGCAGAGACCGCAGAGAGAAAGACCGAGCTAAAGAGAAAAAGTAAAAGCAAGTAGGAGAGAGAGACTATTGAATTCCTTCAAGTTTTCTCTTTCTCGGTTTTCCTCCCTGTGTGCTCTGTGGTGAAATCCGATCTCTTACCCCACGACGAAGTTGATCAGCTTCCCCGGCACCACGACGACCTTCCGTACCGTCTTTCCCTCGATCGCCGGGGCCACTCTCTCGTCGGCCCGCGCCGCGGCTTCGATCTGCGCGGCGTCGGCCTCCGCCGGGACGACGATCCTGCCGCGCAGCTTGCCGTTGACCTGCACGGGGACCTCTATCTCTTCATCCTTCAGCAACGCCGGGTCGTATTCCGGCCACGGGGCATAGGCCAGGCTCTCTCGGTGGCCGAGCAGTTCCCAGAGCTCCTCGGCGACGTGAGGCGCCAGTGGCGCGAGCAACAACGTGAAGGTCGCGAGCGCCGACTTCGGACGCACGTCCATCGCCGTGAAGGCGTTGGTGAACTCCATCAAGCGGCTGATCGCGGTGTTGAAGCTCATACGCTCCAGGTCATCCGTCACGGCCGCCACGGTGCGGGCGACGACCTTCGCCTGTTCGCGCGTCGGCTCGGCGTCCTGCACGCGAGGGTCGAGGCGGAGCTCTTCGGCTTCGGCATCGACGATCATCCGCCAGGCGCGGCCGAGGAAGCGGTACACACCCTCGACCCCCTTCATGCTCCACGGCTTCACGGCCTCGAGCGGACCCATGAACATCTCGTAGAGCCGCAGGCTATCCGCGCCATATTCGGCAACGACGTCGTCCGGGTTGATGACGTTGTTGCGGCTCTTCGACATCTTGTGCGCGCGGGCCTCGACGCGGACGTAGGGGCGATCCACCAGGACGAACGCGTCACCCTTCTTGACGACCCGTTCGGGCTCGATCTTCACCGCCTCGACGGCTTGGCCGCCGCCCATCTCGAAGAGGTAACCGTCATTGTTGTTTTCCGTCACCGTTTCCGCGGAATACCACGTGCCAAGCCCTTCCGTGTCGCGGTATGCCGTGAACTCGGTCTCCCCCAGGATCATCCCCTGGTTGACCAGTTTCTGAAACGGTTCGAGCGTGCTGACGTGCCCGCGATCGTAGAGCACCTTGTGCCAGAATCGCGAGTAGAGCAGGTGCAAGACCGCGTGCTCGGCCCCGCCGACGTACAGGTCGACCGGCATCCAGGCTTTCTCGAGCTCCGGGTCGCAAAAGCTCTGGTCGTTCTTGGGGTCGATATAGCGCAGGTAGTACCAGCACGAGCCGGCCCACTGCGGCATCGTGTTCGTCTCGCGGCGGAGCGTGTCCGAGTAGCGCACCCAGTCCGTCGCCTTGCCGAGCGGCGGCTCGGGACGGCCGGACGGGCGAAAGTCGTCCAGCTCGGGCAAGAGGACCGGCAGCTCCGACTCGGGCAGGGCGTGCACACGGTCGTGCTCGTCGAGCACGATCGGGAACGGCTCGCCCCAATAGCGCTGGCGACTGAAGAGCCAGTCGCGGAGCTTGGTGTTGACCGTCTTGCGCCCCAGCCCGTTCGCGTCGAGCCAGGCCGTGATCGCCGCCTTGGCCTCCGCGGTGGGCTTACCGTTCAGGCTGATCTCCGGATTCGCGGAGTTCACCGACACGCCGGGGTCGCATTCGGCCGACTCGAGCAGCGCATTCGCCGCGTCCGCGTTTGAGCCGACGACGCGGACGATCGGCAGGTCGAACGTTTTGGCGAACGCGAAGTCGCGTTCGTCGTGCCCGGGGACGGCCATGATCGCGCCGGTGCCGTAGCCCATTAGCACGTAGTCGGCGATCCAGATGGGAATGGGCTGGCCGTTGACCGGATTGACCGCGCTGGCGCCGATCGCCACGCCGGTCTTCGTCTTGGCGAGGTCGGTGCGGTCCAGGTCGCTCTTTGAGGCAGCTTGGGCGCGGTAGCGGGCAACGGCGTCGCGCTGCGCGGGAGCGGTCAGGCGATCGACCAGGGGGTGCTCCGGGGCGAGCACCATGTAGGTCGCGCCGAAGAGGGTATCGGGTCGGGTCGTGAACACGCGAATGGCGTCGTCACCCGGGACCGCGGGCCAACCCTGCGCTTTGCGCATGGCCTTCCAGGCGGCAGGATCGTCGCCGATGGAAAAGTCGACCTCGGCCCCCTCGCTGCGGCCGATCCAGTTGCGCTGCATGTCCTTGATGGCCGGGGACCAGTTCACGACTTCCAGGTCCTCGACCAGGCGGTCGGCGTAGGCGGTGATCCGCAGCATCCACTGCTTGAGCGGCATGCGGATGACGGGATGGCCGCCGCGCTCGCTCTTGCCGTCGATCACCTCCTCGTTGGCGAGCACGGTCCCCAGGTTGGGGCACCAGTTGACCGGCACCTCAGCGCGGTAGGCGAGGCGCTTGCTGTCGCGATACGCGTCGGGGTCGGCCGTGCCGGCGGGGACGGGAAGGTCCGCGATCGGCCGCCCCTTTCCTTTGTGCGCCCGCCCCTCGGCGTCGGTCCACTCAAATTCCGGGTCGTACCAGGTGTCGAACAGTTGCAGGAAGATCCACTGGGTCCAGCGGTAATAGCCGGGGTCGGTCGTGTCGATCTCCCGGTCCCAGTCGTACGAGAAGCCGAGCGACTTGATCTGACGGCGGAAGTTATCGATGTTTTTGCGGGTTGTGACGCGCGGATGGACGTTGTTCTCGACGGCGTACTGCTCGGCGGGCAACCCGAACGCGTCCCAGCCCATGGGGTGCAGCACGTTGTACCCGCGCATCCGTTTGTAGCGGCTGACGATGTCGGTCGCGGTGTAACCCTCGGGGTGGCCGACGTGCAGCCCCGCGCCGCTGGGGTAGGGGAACATGTCGAGGACGTAGAGCTTCGGTTTGCCGGGGACCAGGTCGCGCGTGCGGAAGGTCTTGTTCTGCTCCCAGTAGTTCTGCCACTTCGGCTCGATACGCTGCGGATGGTACGACGGCATCTCAAACGCTCCCGGCCCGCCCCGGTGAGGAACGGCGTTGACAAAAAAAGCCCGCCGCGGGTTCGTTGCCCCTCGCTGCGGGTCTTGCGACTTCACAAGATAACGCGTGCGCGTCCCTGTTGTCAGCGCGATCGCTCCGCGAATCCCGACCCGCCCGCTCGACCGTTTCGGAACGACCGTCAGGATCGCACGCCCTCTCGCATTCCTTCAAGTCACAGCGCGATCGACATCCCTACAATTTTCCCCTGCGCCACAGTCATTCTTACAAAGCGACCGTGCGTAAGCCGCGGCAAATTTCTTGAGGGAAAATCGCGATTTTTTTTTGCGCCAAACGCCTCTCGGCCAATCGGCGTGTAGACTTGAGACGAACCCAAGATTTCTTGGGAAGGGTTGTCGTTGGGAGGTCTCGTAGCGTTTCGGCATTCGGCTTGCAATGTCCAAACGTGTACCTTGTTGGCCCTGTCAATCGCCGCCCCAGAGACCTTTGGTATTGGAGACGTTTCATGGCCCAGCTTCTGCCGGCCTCGTTCGTTCCGCGCACGTACCGCCGGGCCGCCTGGCTAATCGCCTTGCTGCTGGCGGCGGTCGCCCTGGCGCCGGGCTGCAGTCACAAGCGGTCGTCGATGCGACCGGTGTACGTGACGCCGGCCCCCGCGGCGACGATCACCGAGCCCTGCCCGACCCCGGGCCCGGGCGTTGCGGTACCGGCGCCCTCGTCGGAACCATCGCTATCGCCGTCCGTCCGGACGAGCCCTTCGGTTGAGGGAACGCCGTCCGTCTCGGTCCCCCTGATCGACAAGTCGACGAGCCCGGCGGGGATTTCACCGCCGCCGGCGCCCGCGCCTCCCCCGGCCGATGAGGTTCCGCCAAGCGCCGCCCCCGGCGGTGAGCCGTCCCTGAATCTGAAGCCGGTGGAGCCGGCAAACGGTTCGGGCGCGAAGAGCAGCAACAGCGCGAAGCCGCCAACCCTCCAGGGTCCGACCTCGCTCCAGGACGGCCAGCTCGCCCCCGCCCCCGCCGGGCGGGTGCGCCAGGCCAGCCTGCCTCAGACGCTCGCGCCGCTGGTCAACGACCCTTCCGGCCTGTTCTGGCCGCCGAAGGCCGACAAGCCTTGGAAGTACGTCGTCCTGCACCATAGCGCCACGCCCCGCGGCGGCCTCGACGCCATCGACCACGAGCACCGCGAGACGCACCGCTGGGACGGCTGCGGCTACCACTTCGTCATCGGCAACGGCACCGACAGCCCCGATGGCCAGATCGAAGTCGCCCCGCGCTGGGCCAACCAGAAGCAAGGGATCCACTGCCGCAACGCCAAGCATTCCGACATGACCGAGTACGGCATCGGCATCTGCCTCGTCGGCGACCTCGACAAGTCCGCGCCGACGGCCAAGCAGGTCGAGTCCACGAAGAAGCTCGTCGCCTACCTCAGCTCCCGCTACCAGATCCCCGCCTCGCGCATCGCCACCCACGAGCACCTCGCCGCCAACCCCACCGCCTGCCCGGGCAAGCTCTTCCCCATGCAGGCCATCGTCGGCCAGGGGAACGTCGTGGCTCGCTGAGCCCGGCCGAAGCGCTGCGGACCGCGACCGGTCGACCCCGCACTCGCCGCACACCGCGCGCGGCGATACAATCGAGCAACCGCGAGAACCCGCGGCTTAGCCTGGGGAGGCAGCGACGTATGGCCAGCGTACACGAGGCCCCGGCCGAGGTCGAATACCCCGAGTCGGACGGCAAACCGATGGCGGAAACGCCCGTACACCGCGACAACATGATCGCGCTGATCGACGTGCTCCGGGTCCGGTTCGCCGGCGATCCGATGATCTACGTCTCGGGCAACATGTTTCTCTACTTCGAGCGCGGCAACCCGCGCAAGTGCGTCGCGCCCGACGTCTTCGTCGCGCGCGCCCGCGCCGATGTGCGCCGGCGTGTCTACAAGACGTGGGAGGAGGGAGGTCGAGGTCCGGAGCTGGTGATCGAGGTCACCTCGCCCAGCACGCGCGATGAGGACATGGAGGAGAAGCTCGCGCTCTACCGCGACACCCTGCGCGTCCCGGAGTATTTCCTCTTCGACCCGCTGCACGAGTATCTCGACCCACCCCTGCGCGGCTACCGCCTCGTGGGCGGGCAATACGAGGCGATCGAACCGGTGGACGAGCGTCTGCCCAGCGCAGTGCTCGGCCTCCATTTCGAGGCCGGAGAAACGCTCCTCGGCTTCGAGGCCGGAGAGAGGCTCCTCCGCCTCTACGATCCGGTCAGCGCCCAAACGCTCTTGACTTCGCCCGAGGCGCGTGCTGTCGCGGAACGCGCGTGGGAGGATGCCGAGCAAGGTCGGGCGCAAGAGCACGCCGCGCGGCTCGCCGCGGAGGAGGAGCTGGCGCAACTCCGCCGCGAACTGAACGAGCTGCGCGGCCGGTCCGGGGGCGAAGGCGCCTAAGCGTCGTTCAAGCCCCTCCTATCTGCTCGCCCCGTCCTTCCCGGCCCACTTCACGTAGTAGAAGACGAGCGGCGTGTCGCCCGTATTGTTGATGCCGTGCGGCGCCTCTGGCGTCGTGTACATCACGGAGCCGGGACCAACCTTCGTGGTCTTGCCGTCGCAGAAGATCTCGCCGTTGCCGCTTTCGATGATCATCACCTCTTCTTCGACGTGCGTGTGGGGCGCGTGCGGGGTCTTCCCGGGGTCGATCACGAACCGGCCGGTCACGAACTTGGTGCTGCCCGGCGTATCTCCCGCGAGGTAGACTCCGTTACTGCCGACCTTTTTTCCCTTGTCAGCGAAGTCTTTCATCTCCAGTTGGTTCACGCTGAACGTCCCCGAGGCGAGCAGCGCGGCTTTTTCGCGGGCAAAGGCCACCTCGCGGCAGGCCCAGCCCAGCGCGAGCACGAGGGCGAGTCCGGCGGCGGCCAAGGTTCCGAGTCTGGGGGTGCGGCGATTCGCGTGAGGCATCGAAGGCTTCTCCCTGGATGAAGAGTTTGGGGGCCACACGTGGCGGTGCGAAACAGCGCCGAATGGTAATCGAAAGGCGCGTTTCGCGCAAGGGTCCAGGGTTCCGTAGCGGGAATCAAGCGCAGTGGACGACCGAGTTGTGTATAATCCGCGCAACCGCGGCTGCGCCAGGAGGAGGGCTCCGCTCTCGCCGCGCCTCGATGCCGAGACCTTCGATGCCGACCAAGCCGCCAATCCCAACGCGCCCGGATGGCGAGACGACAGGGTCCGCCTCCACCATCAGTGACGTGCCGACAGTCGTCCAGAAGGCGATTGGCCCGGGTTCCCTCTTTCAGCTCCCGAGCTGTGGCAACCGCGAGAACGCGCTGCCGATCCGGCAGGGTGACCTCAACCGCTTGCTGCTCGCCGAGCCCGGCGTCGGCCCCGACGAGCGGGAGCACCTGATTGCGCTGGGCCGGTTGCTCGGCGCGTGGTTCCACAGCGAGTTCTACGACGAGCTGCACGAGCTCAAGGAGCTGTACGCGCCTCTCGACCCCGACAACGACTACGTCACCCTGAACGACCACACCCGGCCATTGACCGATCAGTCCGACGAGGAGTTCCTCGTCCCGTTCGAGCGAGCGCTGAAGCGGGCCAACTACCGAACGCTCGACCTCGAGATCATCAAGGCGGCCGTCGCCGCCCCGAACGAGCTGGGTCTGAACTTCGTGCCCGACTTCACCCTGTTCGAGCACCTACGCGTCTACGTGCGGGGCTACACGCGCATCACGCGCGACTGCCGCACGATCAAGAACAAGTTCCGCAAGCAGACCGTGCACCTCGATGCGTATCAGCGCCTGGTCATCGCGCTCAAGTTCAAGGCCGGGCTGAAGCTCGGCCCGCTCGTCACGCCCGATTTTCTGTATCTGCGCATGTTCAAGGACGTGCCGCACGTGGACATGGAGATGCACCTACCCGAGCAGGGGACGAAGCCCCGCATGCGCAAGATCGACCTCGCGCAGATCGTCTCGCCGTTCATGGTCAGCATCCCCACGCTCCTCTTCAAGATCATCACCGCCACCATCTTCTCGCCGATCCTCGCCGGCACCTTGGTCGTCGCGCCGATCAGCGCAGGGGTGAACTCGTTCTTCGGCTTTCAGCGCGCCAAGCAGCGGCACCTGGCGACCATGATCCACCGCCTTTACTATCAGACCCTCGCGAACAACGCGAGCGTGCTGACCCGCCTGATCGACTCGGCCGAGGATGAGGAATACAAGGAAGCGGTCCTCGCTTACTACTTCCTCTGGCGCGACGCGCGCAACGCACTCGCGCCCCCGCACACCGTCGCCTCGCTCGACGACCGCATCGAGTCCTATCTCAAGGACAAGACGGGCGTCGAGATCGATTTCGAAGTGACCGACGCGCTCCGGAAGCTCTTCCGCCTCGGCCTCGCCTCGCGAGACCCCCGCGGCGGACTCCACGCCATATCCCTGGAAGAGGCGCTTCGCAAGCTCGACCAACTCTGGGACGACCGCTTCCGATACGCCTAAACAAGCACCATCGAGGTGTAAGGCCGTTTCATCTTCGCGCCCCCCCGGGCGGATTGGGAGGGCGAGGCTGGGCCGTTGAAAAGTCGGGCTTGTCGGTCGAACACATCCAGGCCGGAAGTGTTGCGAAAAACCCCTCTCCGCTCGCGAGAGAAGTGGCAAGTGCGCCCGACGCGCGACAAAAGCCCGTTCGCCGTTAAACAATCGTAAAAATTCTCGGGAGACCCCATTGAATTCGACCTGCCCTCCGGCTACAATCGTAGACGACCTAGCCGGAATGGCTGGGCCAAGGCAGCGGTTTGGACGTAGCAGAAAGCACGTGAAGGGGAAAGCGCCGGCCGTGCGAGGCTGGCCTGGGGCTGGTGCGCGGGCTACAATAATCCCTTCAGCGCGAGGCGACGTCGGGCCGGCTGCTCCCGCCCCTGAAACGACCCGCCACTGTGACGCCAGTCTCTCTTGCCAGGTGTACGAAACATGGCGACCGCCGTACGGAAACCGTCTCCCTCCCCGCCTCCGCCCGGCACGGACCGTTCGCGACCGGTGCTCTCGGGGATTCTCGGGATCTTCGACGCGATCTATCGGTTCCTCGCGTCGCTCAAGCTGGCAGTCTTCAGCCTTGTGTCGCTGGCAGCCGTGCTTAGCTACGCCACGTTCTTCGAGTCGTGGTACGGCGCCACGGCCGCGCGGGAGTGGGTCTACCAGAGCAAGGGGTTCGCGCTGCTGCTCGCGTTCCTCGGCGCGAACATCCTGTGCGCGGCCCTGATTCGCTATCCCTGGAAGAAGCGGCAGATTGGCTTTCTGATCACGCACACGGGTCTCCTCACCCTGCTGGCCGGCTCCTGGATCAGCGTGAAGTCGGCCGACGAGGGACAGGTCGGCATGCTCGAAGGCCAGAAGATGAACGAGCTCGTCCGGCGCGACGCCGCGGTGATCCGGGTTCGCAAGATCGACTCGCAGACCGGGCGGCCCGACCGCGACTTCGGCGAATACGAGCTGCCGTTCACGCCCGGGACGTTCGCCTGGGGTCCCGACCGCCCCAAGGCCCGCGGGTTTTTCGGCGAGATCGCCCATGCCGTCACCTTCGGGGCGCTGGACGACAAGCGAGGGCCCGAGGAGCTGCTGACGCGCCCGGCCGACCCGTTCAAGCTGGTTGTCAAGGCCCACCTCCCGGCATCGATGTGGACGGTCAAGCACGAGCCCGACCCGGGCGGAGACCCGATGCTCAAGCTCCGCCCGCGGTTCAAGGGGCCTGGCATGCCCCGCTTCCGAGACATTTTGGCCGACGACGACGAGCGCTGGTTCACAACCGAGCACCGCTTCCAGCGCGCGGGCAAGACCAACTTCCCCGCGCGGTTTGCGTTCCAGTACACCGAGCGCCCCGACCTGGTCGACGACTTTTTGAGTCCCCCCGATGCCAAGGGTCCCGAAGGGGTCGCCCGCTTCCGCTACCAGGACAAAGGGGGCAAGACCCGGACGTACGACTGGGCGCTCACGGGCCAGGAAGGGAAGTCGCTCACCTTGCCCGACAGCGACCTGAAGCTCGTCTATACGAAACGCGCGGAGCTGCCCGCCCGCGAGCTTCCGGTCAAGGCCGGCGACCACGAGATGAGCCTTGCCCGCCTGCTGGGCGAGCCCGTCGTGCCGATCGCCCAGTTCCAGGTCCGCCAGGGAGACGGGCCGGCCGTCGACTACTACGGCTGGGGCTCGCTTCCCGGGGTGCCGAACTTGATCCCGAGCCAGCGCGAAGACTCCCCGGCGCACGGGAAACCCGTGGTGCAGATCAACTACTTCGTCCCACCGGTCCTCGGCGCCCAGGGGGGCGGCCTGATGGGGCTCGTGGAGGTGCTCGGGACCAAGGACGGCGCGCTCTACTATCGCGCGTTCGGCCGGGGCGAGCCCGGCCAGGAGATCGGCCGCCTGCGCGGTAAGCCGGGGCCGATCAAGAAGGGGGAGGACGTCACCGCGTTCGGCGGCGACAAGAACTCCCCGATGACCATGACCTTCCAGGTCGAGGAGTTCCTCCCCGCGGGCCGCGAGGAAGAGGTGTGCGAGCCGATCGACCTGCCGAAGGGGCAGAAGGACAACGGCATCGCGGCGAGCCTCGTGACGATGACCGTGGGCAGCGAAACCAAGACGTTCTGGGTCAGCCGCTCCTTGACGCTCGACAAGCGCTGGCAGAACGTCGTCTTCCCGAACGGCGACACGTACGAAGTGTCGTACGACATGGACCGCAAGCCGCTGGGCTTCGAGCTGACGCTCGATGACTTCGACCGGCTGTTCGACCCAGGGACCGAACAGCCCTCGCGGTTCGTCAGCAAGGTGCGGCTGACCGACGAGACGCAGAGCATCAAGAACCGGCCGATCACGATCGCGATGAACGAGCCGCTGACCCACCGGAATTACACGTTTTACCAGTCAAGCTATCAGCCGGAGCTCGACCCGCGCACCAACCGGGAGACGGGGCGTTTCATCTCGGTCCTCCAGGTGGCGACCGATGGCGGCCGCGGGATCAAGTACGCCGGCTGCGGGCTGGTCGTCTTGGGCGCCATGGTGCAGCTCGTGACGCGGACCGGCGTGTTCACCGACGGCGGCCGCCGCGAACGCGCCCGCACCGCCGCACGGGCCGCGCGGCACGCCTCCGCCAACGGGACGCAGCACGACGACTCGAACACGACCGTCACCGACGTCAACGAGGCGGAGGAGACGCTATGAACCCCGAGACCCTCCCTTCCGACGCACGACTCACACCCCACGCCCCCGCTGGCGCAACTTGCCGGGAGACGACGATGAGACGATCGAGCTGGCTCTTTGCGGGCCTCGCCCTGGCGTTACTGGCCGGCGCCCAAGCACGGGCGGCCGAGAAAAAGGCGCCCACGGTCGGCGTCGGGCCGGCCTACGAAGCGGTGGGCAAGATCCCCGTCCTGCACGAAGGACGCGACAAACCGATCGATACCCTCGCCCGCGAGGAGGTCAAGCAGATCTTCGGCCGCGAGACGATCACTCTGCACGACGCAGAGAACAAGGACGTCGCCAAGTGGGGACCCGTGGCGGCACTCATCGACTGGTCGGTCCGGCCCGAGTTCTGGGACGACCAGGCGATCATCCTGGTCGAATACGTGCCCCTCAAACGACTGCTCCTGGCCGACACGATCGCCGCGCAGCTCACGGCGATCGCCGAGAAAAGCACGACCGTCGACGCCGACAAGTCGGTGCTCCGGACCCTCGCCTCCGACAAAGCGCTAACGGCCGAGCGGCTCACGAGCTTTCTGAAGAGCGCGAAGCTCCCCGAGTCCGACGCGAAGGCGGTCGCAGGCCTCGCGGCCACGCTGAGCGAGAGCCACAAGTGGCTTTCTCCCCGCGAGCTCGAGCACGCGAAGGTCACGGTCGACGGCCAGTCGCTGCCGTTTGACCTCTGGTTCCAGGAATGTGCCCAGCGCAACCGGCGGGCCAACGCGGACCCGACCGGTAAGATCAAGCTGAACACCGTCGAGCGCAGGGCCATCGAGGTCGGGACGCGCCTGGTCCACTACCAGGCGATCCGCGATCGCGAGTTCCCTTCGGTCGAGCCGCTGCTGATCGCCCCTCGGCCCCACAATGCGAAGTACCTGTCGTTCTTGAAGGCGCTCGCCGACAAGGCCCGCAAACAGGGAGACGCGCGGGGACTCAGCCCGCTCGAGCTCGATTCGCTGAAGTCGCTCGACACCTACTGGAAGGACCTGCCCGACGATCAGCGCAAGGATCCCGGCACCGACGCCGAGTTCGACAAGGAGTTCTCGCTCTGGCTCCGCGACAGCTCGGCCTGGGTCCCCCTGCGGGTTTTGCTCGATGCCACACCCGAGCAGTTGGAAGAGGCGGGTTATCCGCCGGCTCAGGTGACCGCGTTCCGCGCGGCGTTCAAGGACCTCCAGGCCGCCGAAGAGGCCAAGCCGGGCGAGGTCGATGCCGCCAAGGGCCAGGCCCTGCTGACGGCGGCGCGCGACCTTGGCCAGTCGATCAACGACGTGACCTACCCGGGCACGAAGATCATCGAGCTCGAGACCTACTTCAACGAGATGAACCCCTTCTGGAAGGCCCCCACCGCTTACGGCACAGCGCTCTTCCTGCTGGCGATCAGCCTGATGTTCCCGAGCAAGAAGGGCTCGCCCGTGTGGGGCGTCGGGGTCGGCGTGTACGTGGCCGGCCTGTTGGCGCTGTTGACGGGTATCGCGCTCGAGATCTACGGCTTCTCGATGCGCGTGCGGATCTCGGGCTGGGCACCCGTGACGAACATGTACGAGACCGTCATCTGGGTCGCCCTGATCGCGGCGATCCTCTCGTTCGTCTTCGAGCTCATCTTCCGCAAGAAGTTCATCGCCCTGGCCGGTTCAGGTTCAGCGCTCCTAGGTACGATCCTGGCGGCCAACGTACCGCTCCTGGACCCGAACCTGCACAGCCTGCAGCCGGTCTTGCGGAGCAACTACTGGCTGACGATCCACGTGCTGACCGAGGTGTCGAGCTACGCGGCGTTCGCCCTGGCGTGGATGCTGGGAATGATCGCCGTGGGCTTCTACCTGACGGCCACCTACCGCCGCTCGCCACGGCCGGGGGAGCTGGCGTGGCCGCTGGTCGCCGGGGCGCCGGTGTTGCTGCTCGGGGTCTGTGGGCTGGCGGCCACGTCCGGCCTGCTCGGTCCGAAGTGGGAGTTCGGACAGGGGGCGGCGTACGTCGCCACCACGTTCGCGGCGGTCGGAGGCTTCTTCTCGATCGTGGGCCTGGGCGCCCTGGCCGGTGAGGCCGTCAGCAAGTTGACGTTCCGCGAGGAAGCGTTGCTCGACACGGCCGCACTCGCCGGTGAGGAAGAGTACCACGCTGCCGCTCCCGCCACCGCGGTCCAGACGGTCATGGCGTCGGAAGGGTCGACGACCGTGGCCACCCTGAGCAAGCCCACCGTCGCCGAGATCCGGGCGCGGGCCGCGCAGTCGCGACCGAAGCTCGACGCCCGCGGCCGGGCCATGCAAGAGACCGCGCAACTGGTCAAGCAGCTCTCGACGTTCATCTACTGGACAATGTTCGTGGGCGTCATCCTGATCACCGCCGGGACGATCCTCGGCGGCGTCTGGGCCGACTACTCCTGGGGCCGCTTCTGGGGCTGGGATCCGAAGGAAGTGTGGGCCCTGATCACGCTCCTGGTCTACCTCGCCCCCCTGCACGGCCGCTTCGCGGGCTGGATCAACACCTTCGGCCTGGTGATGGCGTCGATCGTCTGCTTCCTGTCTGTGGTGATGGCCTGGTACGGCGTGAACTTCGTGCTCGGCGTCGGCCTGCACAGCTACGGCTTCGTCGAGGGAGGCGGCCAGATGAGCGTCGGCGCGGTCATCCTTGCCGTCCTCGCCGTCGCCGGCGCGGCGGCCTGGCGCCGGCACCTGGGATTGTGGCAGCCGAAGAGCGCAATCTGATTTGTAGGGCCGGCCATGGCCGGCCCTACACGAGCTCGATCCGAAACCCAAACACGCACGACACCCGCGCACCCGGCGCGGGGTCGTGTGGCGGCTCGTCGGCGACACAGCGGGCCACGGCCGACCAAGCCTGCAGGTCGAGCCCAAGCCGATGCCGACCGCCGGCCTTCATTGCCGCCTCGAACAGGTCCCCGGCGCGGCGGGCATGCGTAACGACGCCGTGCCGCTGCCCCTCGCGCACCTTGACCCCCGCCGCCGCGAGCTTGATCAACGCCTTGAGCATATCGGCGGTCGCCCCCCGCCTTTCGTGCGCGTGCCAAAGCGCCTCCCACGCCTCGTGCGCTTCCCAGTAGTAACCCGCGTTGAACAGGGCGATACCGCGAAGGTATACCGCCGAGCGTGACCAATCATCGTCGCGGACCGGTTCGACCGGGGCGCGCGTCTTACCAAACGAGTGTCCGGCGGGCGATGCCGTAGGGTGCGGCCAGGGCCCTCCCGGTACGAAGGCGTAGGGAGGCATCGTGTCATCTCCGGCGTCAATCATCGGATCGGCAACCTCGCGATCGGGCCGGAGCCGGTTCGGCGTTCCACATCTCGACGCACGGGCCGGTCGTTGCTATCGTGACCGCTCAATCTTCGCACGGAAACCCAGGTAGGCCCAGGCATCGTGCCCGACGAACCCGCCCCGCTCATCGTGATCAACGCCGTCGGGCTCACCGGCCGCCTGTTGGCCCACGCGCCGAGGCTCAAGGCCCTTGCTGCCTCCGGTTGGCTGCGCTCGCTCCATGAAGTGGTGCCCGCCGTGACCTGTACGGCGCAGGCCAGCATCCTGACAGGCCAGCCGCCTGAGGGCCACGGCATCGTTGGGAACGGCTGGCTCTTCCGCGACACGGGCGAGGTCCGCTTCTGGCAACAGTCGAACGCCCTGATCCAGGCCGAGCCGCTCTACGTCACCGCGCGCAAACGCGCCGCCGAACGCGGGCGCGTGTTTCGCGTAGCGCAGCTCTTCTGGTGGTTCAACCAGGGAGCCGCGGTCGAATACAGCGTGACCCCGAAACCCTATTACGGGGCCGATGGGAACAAGGTCTTCGGCATCACCGGCACGCCCGACGGGCTGACCGACCGGCTGGAACGCGAGCTCGGGCGGTTCCCGTTCCACACGTTCTGGGGGCCGAAGGCAGGCCTCCCCTGCACCGAATGGATCGCGCGCTGCGCCGCGTCGGTCGTGACCATGGAGCGGCCCGACCTGACGCTGGTGTATCTCCCGCACCTCGATTACGATCCCCAGCGCTTCGGGCCGTCCGGCTGCGACATGCCCCGCCTCGTCGGCGAGCTCGACGCGGCGTGCGCACCGTTGCTCGACGCCGCACGGGCAACGGGCAGCCGCGTATGGGTCGTGAGCGAATACGGGCACTGCGACGTCTCGCGCGCGGTTCCCATCAATCGCATCCTGCGCGAAGCGGGACTGCTGACCGCCCGGCCCGGCCCCTTCGGCGAGACCCTCGACACGTTCGGCAGCCGCGCCTTCGCCGTGTGCGACCACCAGGTAGCCCACGTCTATGTGAAGGCCGCCGAGGACCATGAACGCGTGCGCGACCTTCTGCTCCGGCAGCCCGGCGTGGGGCGCGTGTTGCGCGGGGAGGAGCGGCACGCGGTCGGGCTCGATCACCCCAGGTCGGGCGAGCTCGTCGCGCTCTCCGAACCCGACGCCTGGTTCGCGTACCCCTACTGGCTCGACGACCGCCAGGCCCCCGATTTCGCGCGCACGGTCGACATCCACCGCAAGCCGGGCTACGACCCGTGCGAGCTTTTCTTCGACCCGAAGCTCGCCTGGCCGCAAGGACGCGCAGCGCGGCGGCTGTTGCAGAAGAAACTCGGATTCCGCACCCTGTTCGACGTGATCCCCCTCGACCCCTCTCTGGTCCGAGGCAGCCACGGCCTCCCCGCCGCGACGGACGAGGAGCGACCGATCCTCATCGGTGACGGTCCCCTCCCCGACGCGATGGATTCGCTCCCGATGACGGACGCGCACGCCTTGCTTTTGCGGGCGCTGTAGGGTGCATGAAATGCACCGGTGGATTCCACGTACCCCATACAGTTCGCCTCTAACTCCCCACAACCTCCGGCACCCGCTCCTCGGCCGGCACGGGCGGCGACCAGGTCGGCAGGTCGCACAGGCCTCCGCCGCAGAAGAGGTGGTGCCAGAGCTGCGTCGAGACGACGCACGTGAGGCCGACGTCGTAGACGAACCGCTTGGCCGTGATCCGCGGTATCATCATCTGCCAGGCGCGCTCGCGGGCCACCGTATTGGGGTCGAAGTAGCCGGTCTTGCGGAGCGACTCGGGGCTCAATAGCTGGTCGACCCAGTGCGGCCGGTGCTCGTCCAGGAACGTCTTCGCCAGGCTCGCGCGGAACATCGTCTTCGGACGGTTGGCGATCTGCTTCGGCAGTGTCTTGGCGGCCACCTGGCGCAGGATCCATTTCTCGGTCATGCCGTGCAGCTTGTACTCGGGAGCGATCCCCGCGCAGAACGAGATCACGTCGTCGTCGAGGAACGGGTAGCGGGTCTCGACCGACGAGTGCATCGAGATCCGGTCCCCCTTCGAGATCATGAGCAGGCCCGCGAGCATGACCCGGTAGCCGACGTAAAGCGACTGGTTCAGCGGGTCCCACCTGTGCATGCGGTCGTTCGTGATGTCGAGGTCCGAGTAAGCGTCGTGGTCCCCCAGCCGACCCCACATCTCACGCGTATAGAGCTGCTCGCGCGCCTGCGCGATCATTTCATACATATCCTGCTGCGCGGTGCGCACGCCGCCGATCGCCAGCTCGGGGGGCCGGTGGGCCTTGCCGCCGCCGATCGCATGCATCAGCGAGACCCGAGCCAGTCGAAGCAGCGGCGTGCCGAGCGGCCCGAGGCCCCGCCGGATCTGCTCGCGAACCTTCTGGCCCTTGAACCAGACGTAGCCCGCGAGCGCCTCGTCGGCCCCTTCACCCGTCAGGGCGACTTTGTAACCTTGTTCGTGAACGGCCTGCGCCAGCCTCATGAGCGCGGCACACGAGGTGTCGAGCACGGGCCCTTCGGCCGCCATCGTCAGCTCGGGGAACGCGTCGGCAATCTTCAAGCGGTCCATGACGACCGTCGTCAGCTTCGAGCCGAGCACCTGGGCCGACTCGGTCGAGTGGGTACGCTCGTCGGGCCCCGCGTTGTCCAGGCCGATCGTGAACGACGGGATCGCCTCCCCCCGGTGCCTCGAGCAGAGCCCGAGCACGACCGTCGAGTCCAGCCCGCCGCTGATATAGCTCACGACCGGCACGTCCGCCCGCAGCCGCCGCTCGACCGCCTGGCGCAGCAGGTCCTCGAACTCGTCAACGAGCGGCGTCGGGTCGTCGAGCCGCCGCTCCTCGCCCCGATCGGGGAAGTCGAGGTCCCAGTACTTCCGCAGCTCGACCCGGCCGTCCTTGATGCGCAGGTAGTGGCCCGGGGGGATCGACTTGATCCCTTCGAAGTACGTCCGCGTCGTCCCCGCGCAAAAGAACGTGAAGAGGTGATCGACCCCTTTCGGATCGGGCCGGGCCGGCACCATGCCCGAGGCCAGCAGCGCCTTGATCTCCGAGCCCCACAAGAGCCAGCCGTCTCGCTCCGTGTAGTAGAGCGGGCAAATGCCGACGCGATCGCGGCCGAGGATCAGCGTGCGGTTCGGGCGGTCCCAGAGCGAGACCCCGAACTGACCGCGCGTTTTCTCGAACATCCCCTCGCCCAGGTCTTCGTACAGGTGCACCCACAGCTCGGTATCGCACCGCGTCGAGAATCGGTGCCCGCGCAGCTTGAGCTCCGCGAACAGCTCGGGGTACTCAAACAGCTCGCCGTTGTAGGCCACCCAGATCTCGCCGTTTTCGTTGGCGAGCGGCTGCCGGCCGCCGGCCAGGTCGACGATCGAGAGCCGCCGGTTGCCGAGCGCGATGCCCGGTTCGATGTGGACCTGCTCGTCATCAGGGCCGCGATGGGCGATCGCCCCGGTCATCGCCAGGAGCCGGCGGGTGGGAAACTCTCGCATACCTCTCAGGTCGACCGCGCCAGCGATTCCGCACATCGTCAATCCCTTCCGAGATGGTCAACACGCCGCGGCGCTGCGGGGTGGGGGGGGCCCCCCCCCCGGGGGGCTCCCCCCCCGATTTTTGGCGCTTGTTGGTGGGGGGCGCCGCGGGGGGGGGCCGAGCCACACAAAACTCGCCCTACACCGC
>JARLIH010000304.1 GCA_031291845.1 Isosphaeraceae bacterium
CGCCATGCCCACGTCTTCGTGGGCATGCGCCGCGGACCGAGCCGGCGGAGGGCTGACTGAGGCACCCGTCTCGCGATCAACCCGCCGCCGCACCGTGCAGCCGCACGGCAGCCGTGGAAAGGCGAGGCGAAGCGGCTGGCGACAGGGCGAGGTTCAAAACTTCTTGAAGCGTCGAGACGCAGTGGAACTCGAGCTTCGTGCGGACCTCTTCCGGAATGTCCTCGAGGTCCGCCTCGTTGTCCTTGGGCAGGACGATCCGCGTGACCCCCGCGCGGTGGGCGCCGAGGACTTTCTCCTTGACGCCGCCGATCGGCAGGACACGGCCCCGGAGGGTGATCTCGCCCGTCATGGCGATGTCGCGTGCGACCGGCCGGCCGGAGAGGGCCGAGACAATCGCCGTGGCCATGGCCACCCCCGCGCTCGGGCCGTCCTTGGGAATCGCGCCCGCCGGCACGTGGACGTGGACCTCGATCGAGCCCAGGCGGTCGCGGGGGATATCGAGCTCGGCCGCGTGCGTGGTCGCGTAGGTCATCGCCGCGCGGGCGGACTCCTTCATGACGTCGCCGAGCTGACCCGTCAGGATCAGGCCGACGTTGCCCCAGCCCGCTTCGACCGCCGATTCGTCCGAGGAGAGGCGACCGCTCGGCAATCGCCGCGCCGCGGCCTCGACGAACATGATGTCGCCGCCTGAGGGCGTGTAGTACATCCCCGTGGCCACCCCCACTTCGTCCTGTTGCGAGACCTTCTCCGGGTGCACGCGAGGCCGGCCCAGTAGGTCGCGCACTGCGGCGGCCGTCACGTTTCGCGGGACGTCCTCACCCGCCGCCAGCTTCCTCGCCAGCTTACGCATCACAGCACCCACCTGCCGCTCGAGCTGCCGCACACCACTCTCGCGGGTGTAGCGGCTGACGATTGCGGCCACCGCGTCGTCCTCGAAGGTGAACCCCTCGTCGTTCAGGCCCGACTCGGCGAGCTGGCGGGGAATCAGGTACGTCTTGGCGATCTCCGCTTTTTCGCGCTCGGTATATCCTGAGAAATCGACGACCTCCATGCGGTCGAGCAGGGGGCCCGGGATGTTCTGCAAGAAGTTGGCCGTGGCAATGAAAAGCACCTCGCTCAGGTCGAACGGGATGTTCAGATAGTGGTCCGTAAACGTGTCGTTCTGGGCAGGATCAAGCACCTCGAGGAGCGCGCTGGCGGGATCGCCCTGAAACGAGACACCAAGCTTGTCGACCTCGTCGAGGAGGAACACAGGGTTCTTGGTTCCCGCCTGCTTGAGGCCCTGAATGATGCGACCGGGCATGGCGCCGACGTAGGTCCGGCGGTGCCCTCGGATGTCGGCCTCGTCGCGCACCCCGCCGAGCGAAGCGCGGACGTATTTTCGACCCAAAGCGCGGGCAATGCTCTTGGCAATCGACGTCTTACCAACTCCCGGCGGGCCTATGAAGAGCAGGATCGGGCCCTTGGCCATCGCGCGGGCTTTCGCCTCCTTCGCGTCGGTGATCGACCGAGGCTCGGTTTCGACCGAGGCGATCGACGGCGTCGCGGTATCCTTTTCAGGCCGCAGCGCCTCTGCCGGCACTTGCCCGTCATCGCGCACCTGCCGCTCGAGCTCGCGAGCCCGGAGCTGACGCACCGCCAGAAACTCCAGGACACGGTCCTTCACGTCGTTCAGACCGTAGTGCTCGTCGTCCAGGACCTCGATCGCGTGCTTCAGGTCGAGGTTGTCGTCCGAGCGCACGTTCCAGGGGAGTTCCGCGACCCACTCCAGGTAGGTGCGGATGACCTGCGCCTCCATCGACTCACGGCCCGAGCGCTCGAGGCGCACCAGCTCGCGTTCGGCCTCCGCACGGGCTTCCCTCGGAAGGTCGAGCGCTTCGATCTTCGCGCGAAGTGCGGAGAACTCATTCGACTTGTCGTCGCCCAGTTCCTTCTGAATGGCCCTGAGCTGCTCGCGGAGAAACATCTCGCGCTGGCGCTCGCCGAGCTCTTCCTGCACCTGCGTCTTGATTTCGGCCTGGGCGTTCAGCAGCCCAATCTGACGCTGAACGTGCACGAGCACGCGCCGCAGGCGTTCCTCGACCGCCAGGGTCTCGAGCAAAGCCTGCTTCTCGATGGTCGGCAGCTCGATGTAGCCGGCGACCAGGTCGGCGAACGGGCCCGGGTCCGTGACGTTGTCCATGACGTTGTGCAGCACCTCCTCGGGCAGCCCGCGCTTCTCGCCCAGCTCCATGGCGCGTTCGCGGACTTCGCGATGCAGGGCCTGGAAGGACGTCTCTTTCTCGTCGATCGGCGCAATGTCCTTCATCACAACGACATCGGCCGCCAGATGGCCGTCCGTCTCATAAAACCGATGGGCCTGGGCGCGGGCCTCGCCGTGCACCAGGAGTTGCACGCCGCCGAGACCGCGCTGAAGCTGGCCGAGCCGGGCCACAACGCCGATGGTGTAAAGCCCGTCGGGAGTGGGCTCTTCGCTCTTGTCGCGCTGGGCGACAGCGAACACCAGGCCGCCGGCTTTCATCGCGGCCTCGATCGCACGGAGACTACCGGGCCGGGCGGCGGCGATAGGGACCGCGATCTCGGGAAAAATCACCGTCCCCCGTAGCGGCAGGACGGGAAGACTCATGCGTTCGGCCATAGCGTTATCGAACCTCGTAGGTATGCCTCAATCCATCAAGGACCTCGCGGGTCGTAGGTGTGGCTCGCGAGACGGTTCAGGCCCCCGGGGACCCTCGAGGGTGCCCGGAGGCCCGTCACTATTCTAGATAACGACGGGCGCCCGGCTTTTGTTCGCGACCACGGCGGCCCCGGTGAAGCCCAACACCCGCCGGACTCTCATGATACGTGCGCGCGCGGGAGATTCTGGGCCGGCACGCGGCACGTTCCGCCGGGCGGCGAGAAAACCGCGTTCACGCCCAGCGCCGTGCGCCGGTTTCGGGGATCCGCACGTTGCGGTGCCACCCACAATCCACGTGGATCGCTCTTTGTTCCGGGCGGCTCGGATGATAGTCTGCTTGATTGAACCTGCCACCCGCCGGGCCTCGCAGCCAGGGTCGGTCCGGACGTGTGGGATAGAGGAAAGGACTGGAGCGAGGTGACTCCCCGAGAGGTCTTGGCTCAGATTCGACAGCGCGAGGTCACCACGGTCGATCTGCGCTTCATGGATTTCCCCGGCGTCTGGCAGCATTTCTCCATCCCGGCCGACGCACTCACCGAGGAAACCTTTGAGGAAGGAATCGGCTTTGACGGCTCCAGCGTCGTCGGCTGGCGCGCGATCAACGAGGCGGACCTGCTGGTCGTCCCGCAACCGGAGACCGCCCTGATCGACCCGTTCACCGCGCGGCCGACCTTGACGATGATCTGTAACATCCAGGACCCGATCACCCAGCAGGACTACACCCGGGACCCTCGCAACATCGCCCGCAAGGCCGCCAGCTACATGCGCAGCACCGGCCTGGCCGACGCCTGCTATGTCGCCCCCGAGCTCGAGTTCTTCGTCTTCGACGACGTCCGCTACGACCAGCGCGGCCACGAGGCGTTCTATTACGTCGACTCGGTCGAAGGAGCCTGGAACCGCGGCCGGGTCGAAGGGCCCAACCTTGCCTACAAGCCGGGCTCGGGACTCGGCTACTTCCCCTGTCCGCCGACCGACAGCCTGGCCGACCTCCGCACCGAGATGGCGCAGCGCATGCTTGAGTGCGGCATCTCCACCTCAGCGCACTACCACGAGGTCGCCACCGGCGGACAATGCGAGATCGACCTCGTGCCCCAGCACCTCGTCGATAGCGCTGACCAGGTCATGCTGGCGAAGTACATTATCCGCAACGTCGCCCGCCGCGCGGGGAAGACCGCGACGTTCATGCCCAAGCCCCTCTATGGCGACAACGGCTCGGGAATGCACACGCACTTCGCGCTCTGGAAGGGGGAGGTCCCGCTGCTTGCCGGCAACGGCTACGCGGGGCTGAGCGAGTTGGGCATGTACGCGATCGGCGGCCTGCTCAAGCACGCCCCGGCGCTCTGCGCGTTCGCCAACCCGACGACGAACAGCTACAAGCGTCTGATCGAGGGATTCGAGGCTCCGACGAAGCTCTCGTACAGCCGCCGCAACCGCGCAGCGGTGATCCGGATCCCGATCTACAGCCCCGGTCCCCGCAGCCGCCGCATCGAGTACCGCTGCCCCGATAGCGCGGCGAACCCTTATCTTCTGTTCTCGGCCATGCTCATGGCCGCCCTCGACGGCATCCAGACCAAGACACGCCCGGGCGACCCGCTCGATAAGGACATCTACGACCTCCAGCCGGAGGAGCTTGCCAACGTCCCGACGACGCCCAAGTCGCTCGAGGCTTCGTTGCAGGCCCTGCGCGACGACCAGGACTTCCTGCTCCGCGGCGACGTCTTCACACCCGACGTGATCGACACGTGGATCTGGTACAAGCAGACCCACGAAATCGATTCCCTCCGGGTTCGGCCCCACCCGCACGAATTCACGTTGTATTTCGACGTCTGAACCAATCGTTGCCGGCTGCGCGGTGTAGCCGGCCGAATCACGGCCGGCAATGGCCGGCCCTACAAGACGACAATCAACGCGAGAGGGTCGCAACCGGCCGATTTGGCGGTTGCGACCCAGGTCGATCGATTTGCTGGTGCCGGCGTCCTGCGGCCGCGATCCGACTAGTAATAGAGCTGCATGCGGAGCATGAACATATCGCTCGTCTTCTGACGACGATCGGGAGCGAAGAGAACCGGCTCGCCGAAGACGGCGTGCTGCCAGTCGAAGTAGAACTTGACGTACTGGGTCATGTGCCAGTTGAAGCCGATGTCGGTCATGTACAGGCTGTTGGTGTAGTCGTTGCGGTCGGCCAGGCCGTTGGTGAAGACCTGGTTGCCCATCCCGAGGTAGTCGTAGCGCCCGACGACTTCCCACGCACCCAAGCCCGGGGTCTTGCCGGTAATGTCGAACGGGTGCAAGGGCTTGACGATGCCGACGCTGCTTCGGGTCTCGCCGGTGAGCAAGTAGCCTGCCTGGATGTACCAACTTTCAACCGGCAGGTGGGTCCGGTTCTGGGGCGAGCCGCTGATCGAGTAATCCTGGTACCCACTCTGCCATTCGGAGATTATCGCCAAGGACTGGTAGAAGTAGGCCATGTGCAGGTCCCAGAACGCGCGGGACCCGGACTCGCGCACATTATTGTTGTACGTCAGGAAGGGGATGCCGACGACCGAGTTGCCGCTGGTGGCGACCGTCGTGCGAAGCGTCGGGGGAACCGGGAGATTCTGTCCGAGGCCCTGCGCGGCGAACACGGAGCCGCCGATGTTGAAGTTTTCCAGGAGCGTCTCTTCCTCATCAGCGAACGGCCGATAGTTCATGAACGCGGAGATGCTCTTCGAGTCGTTGATGGGAACGAACCCGTTGCGCGTACCGTTGAAGATGCCGGCGGCGTAGTCGAATTTGTTGTCGAAGAGCCGTCCGTAAGCCATGACGCCCAGGTCGCGGTTCTGACCGAAGTTGTTGAAGAAGAGCGACCGCTCGGGAATGATCAGGCCCTGGATGGGCTCGACCAGGAACTCGTAGGTGAACGGCGTCTTGTACCGGCCGGCCCGGATGCTGAACTTTGGGCTCATGTTGAAGTCGACGAACACGTCGAGGATGTTCGTGGTGTCGAAGCCCTCGGCGAGCGACAGGAAGTAGCCGATCGGCTTCGAGATACGGCCGCTGAACATGAACCACTGCCGCGGAAAGAGAAAGCCGTCCTTGACGGTCGTCTGCCCCCCCTGCTCGTAGCCTCGATATTCGAACTGGGTCAGGTCGTGGAATTGGAAGATGAACTCTTCATCATCGGTCCGGATTTGAAAGCCAGGGCCGAAATTGACTTTACCCGGGTGGTTCTCGAGTGTCGCCGGCGAGTCGAATCGCGACGATACACTAGGGTTAGGCGGTAGGGACTGACCGGGGGCGTTCAGTCCACCAGAGCGCGAGGGAAGCGCCGGCGCTCCGGAGCTCATGCCTCCCGGGGTCGACAGGCCGCCGCCGTCGGCGGTCCCCGCTCGCGCCGGGCCCTCCGCGATCGCCGCCGCGGAAGGCGCCGAGCCTGCCGCTGCCGCCGTGTTGATCTGCTGCACCTGACCCGAGAGCTGGTTCACCATCGACTCGAGCTGCTGGATTCGCGCCTCGAGCTGCTGCTCGCGCGTCGGCGTCTCCGACGTCACCGTCGGCGGCGGAGTCGTTGGACTAGGCGGCACTGGCACTGGCTGCGGAGCCGAAGCGGGCGGAGGGCTTGCAGGCTCCGGTGACGCCGGAGGCTGAGCCGAGACCTTCCCGTTCACCCATGGCACGATCAGCAAAAGACCGAGCAGGGCACTCCAGGCCCTTCGCTTCGTGAGAATCGTGTACACAAGATCCCCCCCTTTGACATCCATGTCAGCGGGTGAGCCTGGAACCCGCCTCGAATTTCCTTCTATTGCGTATCGGCGAACCCCTCGTGAGCTCTTTAACGGCTTTGCCGGTTATGACGATTATGCCTTTACCTCGCGATCAACTTGGTCTCTTGATCCTTATTGGCCCTCAAGTTAACACCGACTCGCCACGGGTCGAGAGGACCGCTCGCGTGCGCGTCGTGCAAAGTAACGAACGCCATCACGAACAGCACGCGCAAGCGAGTGGTCGTTTCCCTTTTTCTTGCTCCATGGCGATCGATCGCCGGATCGCCGTTCCGTACACGATGGTCCGCGTCGGCGCGGTGTTATGCGGCGCAGCGGGTCGCGCACGCCGGGTTAAGTGCGAAGTGAGTACCGCTTGAATCGGCGGTTAGCGGGATCAAATCAGATCGACGCCGAGGCCGGCCGGCGGGATCGTCTGCCCGCGGGGCACGGTGCTGCGGTCGGTACCAATTGTCGCGTTCCGA
Source organism: Isosphaeraceae bacterium (assembly GCA_031291845.1). Classification (GTDB taxonomy): domain Bacteria; phylum Planctomycetota; class Planctomycetia; order Isosphaerales; family Isosphaeraceae; genus DAIDJG01. Next base: position 6,903 of record JARLIH010000304.1, read on the forward strand.
CCGCGACCGTACGGCGCGCTGGCCCCTGGGCGAGTCTGACCCGAGTGCGACGCGCAACCGCCTGCGTCGGACAGCAACGCGCCGATTGCAACGATCGACCAACGCCAGGACCTCGCCCCACCCGGCAACGCTTCCATCGAGGAATCCCTTCTTCGATCGGGTTCAACGGGTGCTGGCCGCGGGCCAGCCGAGACGCACATCCGCGGTCCGCCTATGAAGGGACAGATCGGCGGGATAGGGTCCGCATCTGGAAAAGAAAAGCCCCGGCGCGCGCCCGCCGGCGCCCTTCTTTAGTTGCGCGGGAGGCGCTCTTCGACCCTCCCCGACGAGGGGAGAGGGCCTTGGCCCAACGCTTCCGGCCGGCGCGTTCGGTCGTCAAGGCCGACTTTCCACCGCGCCGGCCTCGCCCCACCCCAGCCGAAACAGCAGGACGATTGCAAGCTCGCATCGGCAGAACCTTCAGCACGTTGGGTGACACGCCTGAAGTTCTCGACGGGCGTGCCAGCCAGATGGGTCCTCGGTCGAATTCGCAATCGTCCTGGCCCAAACGGCCCAGTGCCGTCCCAATCCGTTTGCGGCCCGGGTTCGCACCGGCCCAGGGTGGGTCGGGCTTCCGGAAGCTCACTTCGGACGGGCGGCTAGGCGCGACGCGGAGAGATCGCACGTACCCCAACCGATCGAGCCTGCGCGATGGTCGAGCAGCCGTGACGGGTCAATTCGCTGGGTAAGGCGAGAACGGAGACTGCGACGGAGAGCCTGAATCAACCGCGGGCAGGCCGCTGGCTAATCTCTTCTTCGACGTTGACGCGCCTGAGCCAGTCGCTTTGCATCCCACGACGGTCGCCAGCAGCAGTGCGACGCATGCGAGGCGGACGAAGTTTTTCGACATTTGGGGATCCTCCGTGATCCGAAAAAGTATTGAAAGCCGAGACCGATGCGGATGAGTTGTCCTGCACCATCCAGGGTGAGGCGTTCGCGACAATCGGCGTCGGGGGATCCGCAAGGGAGCAATGCGACGGCGCGAGGTGTGGCGGCAACCGACCTTTTAGCGAATCTCAGCCAGCTTGGATAGTGGACTTTGCTGCCGAGCCAGCCTCAGGGTGCACGTCAGCTTCTGCGCCTTCTCGTTCGCGGTCCAAAGCGTCAATAGAGGAACCCGACGGATTTGTGGTAAGGTGCGCGACCTCTGGTGTTTTGGAGGCCCGTTTTCCCCCG
>JARLIH010000305.1 GCA_031291845.1 Isosphaeraceae bacterium
ATCCTGAACAGGACGATTGCAAAGTCGCAGAGCGAGAGTCTCCGGCGCGTTGGGTGGCGCGCCCGAACTCTTCGACGGGGGTGGTCGACCCACCAAATAGGTGCGCCATGCCCGTCGCAGACTCCGGGCGTGCCACCCAGATCAGTTCACAATTGACTTTGCAATCGTCCTGGCGTCCTGAACTCGGTCCTTGATTTCCACGTCGTTCTTGCGAGGCGCAGTACTTGGGTGGGGTCCACGCGCCACGACCGGCCTGCGAGGAACTAAAGGGTCAAGGAGTGATATCGGCGGCCGCGGTCGTCACTCGCTCGGCGACGGTTACCATACCTGCGGGAGCCGGTGCGGCCGCCAGGGGCAGACGCACGACGAAGCGACTGCCGTGGCCGAGCACGCTCCAAGCAGTCACGGTTCCACCGAAGGCCGTTGCGACCCGTTCGACGACGGACAGACCGAGCCCGACTCCGGCCGACCCGTCTCTCGGGGACCGGATCGAGCGAAAGAACGGTTCGAAAATCCGCGGCAGGTCCTCCGGCGCGATTCCGCACCCCGAGTCCTCTACCGAGAGCAGCGCGGAACCGGCGTCGCGCGCCAACGAGACCACGACCGGCGTTCCCGGCGCGCTATACTTGCAGGCATTTTCCACAAGGTTTTCGACGAGCTGACCCAGCAGATGCGGCTGAGCGTTGACCCACAGCGGCGCCGTCGCGACGGCCTTGATGCGGACGTCACCCGAGCGGGCGTTCTCGGCGCGGCCCTCCATGGATTCGATCAACCAGCCGCCCAGTTCGAGCGGCTCGGACCGGGTGAGCAACGCGGAGCCGGCGCGGCTTAGGAACAGGAGCGACTCGACGATGTGCCCCAGGGCGACCGCGCGGCGGTGGGCGAGCCGGACGACCCGAAGATAGTCCTCGGCCGTCCGTTCAGAGCGCTGCGCAACCTCGAGATGCCCGATCATGACGGCGACCGGGGTCCGCAACTGGTGTGAGGCGTCGCCGCTAAAGCGCCGCTGACGCTCATAGGCCTCGTGCAGTCTCGCAAGGAGGTCGTTGAAGGCGTTCCGGAGGTCGTCCAACTCGTCGCCCGTCCCAACTTCGGGGAGCGACCAGCCGGGGTTGGTCGCGTCGAGGTTTCGCGCTGATTGCACGAGCCTCGTCAGCGGCACCAGCGTCTTCCGCGAGAGCCAGCGGGCGCAGACTGCGGCCGTCACCCAGATGAGCGTGCTGATGCAGACGAGGAACCACCCTAGCGTCGCGAGCGCCGCCTCGGTTTCATCGAGGGAGACGAAGGCTGCGAGCAGGACTTCGTCGTGGTAGCTTTTCCCGTCCGAGGTGTCCGCGGGCCGTTCGGAGCCCGGTTCCGCGGCGGCGGTAGGCTTGACCCGTTGCTGGGCGACCCGCCATGACCGGCCTTTACGGTCCGTCACGCGATCGGGGAGCGCTGCGGTGCTCCTCCGGGGGGCCCAGGCCCCAGTGAGCTGTTCCCGGGGGAGGTTCCTGGGGGAGGTCAACAGGCGTCCCTCGCCGTCGTAGACCAGCCATGTCGTCGCGTGGCGTTCCTGCCAGCGGCTCGGGGGCAGGCGCCTTGCCCTCGGTTCCCAGCGGACCCACCCCGGCTTGGGGTCGACGCAGGTGTCGAGCAGGGTCAAGATCGCGCTGAGGCGCTCGTCGGCCTGGCGGCCGAGGTAGATCCGAGATGAGGTGAAGAGCGCGGCCGAGAACCCCACGAGGGTGAAGCCCAGGGTGGCCAACAACAGGACCGAGAAGCGGTTGGTCAGGCTCATAATCCCTCGCGGGGTGGCGGTTCGCCCAGGAAGTAGCCCTGCCCGCGCCGGTTGTGAATGAGCCGCGGCCCGAGGGCCTCGAGCTTGCGCCGAAGCTCCTTGAGGTGGACCTCGAATGTGTTGGAGCTCGTATCGAAGGCCTCATCCCACACATTTTCGTAGACCCGCTCCCGCGTGAGGATCCGGCGGGGATGGCGGAGGAAAAACGACAAGAGAGCAAGTTCCTTGGCTGTGAGGTCGAGCGACCGGCCGGCTCGCTGGGCGCGCTGCGCGACCAGGTCAATGCTGACGTCGCCATGGACCAGGAGCAAGCTCGATGGCTGTTCGCGACGACGTATCAGCGCGCGGACACGGGCGAGCAGCTCGGCGAAAGCGAAGGGTTTGCAAAGATAATCATCGGCACCGCTGTCGAGGCCCTGGACGCGGTCGTCAACTTCATCCCTGGCGGTCAGGAAGATGACGGGGGCCTGGCGCCCGGACTGGCGAAACCTACGGAGCAGGGAGAGGCCGTCCTGGTGGGGAAGGCGCCAGTCGAGCAGGACGAGGTCCCAGGGGCGGCTTTGTAACAGCTCGTGCCCCTGCTTCCCGTCGATAGCGTGCTCGACGGCGAAACCTTCTTCCGCCAATCCTGTCATCACGAACTCAGCAAACTCGAGTTCGTCTTCGATAATGAGTATAGATCGAGCCATAGGGTTACCGAGCATCAGGGTCCGCGTGCAGGCAGCTCGTCGGATCTCATGACCGGAAACTTGTCCCAACGCAAGACCCCTACGATAACGTCACGGGGCGGAGGTTTCTCGCGAAGAGTTCGAGAAGTTGGCGTGACGTTTCAACGGAACGGGTACACGCTTGAAGGATCAATGTGCGGCAATCGGCAGAACCCGCATATCCCTTGTGCACGTACCGCTAACCTCGCCTATGTCCGGTGTCAAAACGTCCGAGGCGCCGGCCGCCGCGTACAAAAACGCCTTGTTTTCCAGGGCCTGCGCGCGAGGCCGCCCGCCACTCCTGGCTTTGCGCAGCCGCCGCACCGCCGCCCGTTGAGTGAGGCCACCCTGACGAATCCGTCCGGCATCAATGGTAGGATGCCGGGGGTGATGATTAACAACGATGACGATTCGTATGAACGGCGTCGTAAGGCGGCGATGTGCACATGGCGAACACCGAAAGTTCCGGCAATCGATTACCTCGTCGGCGCGTCCGGTTGACCGTTCGCGTGCTGCTCCTCGGGATCGTGTTGATCGCCATCTGGCTCTCGTGGGTCACGAATGCCTGGCGTTCCCAGCGCTACGCCGTCGAGACGATCAAGCGGTTGGGCGGAACGGTGGGATACGACTTTCAGTACGTCGGTGGCGATCCCGACGGCACGCCGATCCCCAATCCCCAGCCACCCGCCCCGGTGTGGCTGCGACGCAATGTCGGTGATGAGCCGTTTCAGGCCGTTGTCCAGGTGGCGCTCATCGGCGATCGGTTTCGCGACGCGGACCTGGTCATCCTGAAAAATCTGCCTCGCCTGCGGACGATTGTTTTGTTCAATTGCTCAAAGATTACCAACGATGGGCTGGAGCATCTCGAGAGCATCCGGGGCAACGTTACTTGAATATCTACCGACACAAGGGAATCTCGGACGCCGGTCTCGCTTACCTGCAGGGCGTGACAAGCCTGGAGAAACTTCATCTCGACGGGTCGTGCATCACCGATGCCGGAATCGATCATCTTCTCGGCATGAAACGTCTGCAGGAACTCGATATCGATGGGACGTCGGTCAGTAACGAAGGTCTCATTAAGCTTAAAGCGCTTTCCCGTCTCAAACGAGTCTATGTCCAGAATTCGCGAACGACTTCGAAAGGGGTCGCTGCGTTAACGAAGTTTCTGCCGCAGGTCAAGGTCGAGCTCGGGCCAAGGCCAGGGAGCTATGAACGTTGAGTGGAATCGGGCGTCGAAGGCGCGCTGAACCCGTGCGCACGTGTCCCGTGCTGTTGGGCCCTTACGGCGGTCCGCGGCTTCCCCGTCCAAATCGGCGACGTGGAACCGAGAGCCGTTAGCCCAGTTCCAAAGGGATGATTGCCGTGCTCGGTGTTCAACGAGCGAAGCACCTGGCCAAGATTAGCCCGGCGCTTGCAACGGCAGCCGATGCGGCCATCGGGAGGGAGATCACTGCCCGTCATGGCGCACGCGCGAACCGCGCGATCCGCCCGCCCTCGCCCACGGCCCAACCCGCGTCGGACGTGGCGAACCCGATCGCGTCGAATCCGGTCTCGCCGAGGCGATTCCACGTGTCTCCATCGTCCAGCGCGATCTCGGTTCCGGTCGGCCCCACGGCGAGGAGCACGGGCGTAGTCGTGCCCGGCACAAAGGCCGCAGCCGAACGGTAGCCTGCCGGCTGGCGCCCCTTCGCCAGCGTCCAGGTTCGCCCGCCATCGTCGGTCCGGGCGGCGGTCGCGCCCCCCTCATCGGCTCTCTTGTAGTCGCCGCCGACGGCGACGCCGTGTTCCGCGTCCCGGAATGCGAGTGAAAAAATGCCTGCGGATGGTGTGCCGGCCCGCACGAGAGTCTCGTGGGCCGTCCAGGTCCTTCCTCGGTCCGTCGAGCGAAACACGCGAGAGGCTCGCGCTCCGCCCGTGCCGAACCAGGCGTTCCGGCTGCCTTGCACCACGAGGCACGTCCCGTTGGCGGCAAAGGCGCCCTCGCCGGCCAGAGCAGGGGGCATGCCTTCCGCCGCGACCGGTGCCCAGGTCTTGCCCCCGTCGCCGGTCGTGAGAATCACGAATCGACCGCCCGCGGGATCGCCTAGCGCAAGACCGTGGTCGGCGTCCCAGAAGGCGAAGGCGTCCAGGAACACCTTGGGATCGTCATTCCGGTGCTGAAGCACCCACGTCATTCCGCCGTCGGACGTCTTGTAGATTCGCGAGAGTTGCCCTGGGCCGATCGACAGCAGGTAAGCCGTCTCGGCATCGGCGGCATGGACGTCGCGGAAGTCGAGGTCCGACGCTCCGGGCACGACCCGTGCGCTCCAGGTCTTCCCTCCGTCAGTCGTTCGCAGGCAAGTTCCACCGCTCCCGCTCGTCCAGGCCACGCTCGGGCCCACGGCGCTGAGCCCGCGCAACCGTGCCTTTATTCCGCTTTCCTGCGGAATCCACTGGGCCGAGGCGGAACGAGCGAAGGCGCATAGGACCAGAGTGAGGGGCGCGGCCCATTTCATCCGGCAAGCCTTTCCTGAAGGACGATGAAGGGTATCTCGATCCCGATGGCGAAGGCTTCGCTGGAACGACCCGAGACAACCCAAGGTTGTGCCAAGTCAGGCTGCACATCCTCGTATTCGAACACAACGGCAGCCTGGAAATCCTTGCCCCGACGCTCACAGATCTATCACAATCTCTGTAACCAGAAAAGTGGACGCGCGGTGCCAGTACGTGCGAAACGCGCAAATTGACCCGAACGGGTGATGAAGCCGTTAAGATCTCGGTCCGTCGAATGTGGGGCCTTCCGGCCTTCGCATCGTGGGGCTCGTGGAACGATGGTTTGCGAATCTCGTTTCACACGGGCGCACTCTTGTTCGCCCGGTGCTGGTTGAGCATCGCCGCCAAGCGCGAGGTTACCGCGGCGAAAGCACGGCCCAACATTGTCATCATCCTTGCCGACTACTCGGCCTACGGCACTCGTGACGTCCACAGTTACGAATACTATTGCGCATCCGACGTCATTCGCCGGCAAGGTCGTCCAATGGGTTGTTGACGCACAGTGGTCTGTACGTCATCAATCCCACCGCGTACAGGATCGCCCCGATAACGGCCGGGGCGAGGTGGACGACGTCGTTGTAGCCGATCGCCGGGTGCACCGCGATCGCCGCAGTGAAACCGATTGCCCCCGACAGACCCAGGACGCCCCAGAGGGACTTCGACAGCCGGCAGCACCAAATCAGGAAGAACACCAGGAGGCCGAAGCAGCAGACGGCGCCACCAAACCCGGCTCGGTCATGCGCGATCAGGGGAACTAGCCGCGGGTTCAGGGCGCGCAGTTCGTCGACCGTCACGCCCAGAAAGCGCAGGTCCTCGGGCACAAAGACAGACGTCGCCCCGATGGCCAGGATCGTCGCGCCGCCGCCGATCAGCCCGGCGGCTGCGGCCAACAGGATCGCGCGACCGATGCCGGCGGTGGAGTACCAGGGTATTTGCATCGAGGGTCTGAGCAGCGACCGCCAATCGGCGGGATGGCGCAAGGTTCGATGAGAGAGAGCCAGCCCAGCCGCAAAGCACGGGGCAAGAAACAACGTGGCGGCGGCGTGCCAGGCGTCGAGGTAGCCATACCCCAGGAAGGCGAAGAAGCTGCCGAACCCTTCCACGCCGGTCACGAGGATGAGCCACCAAGCCCAGGGCTCGCGATGCTTCAGAGGAACTTCGACGAGCCAGACGTAGATCAGGCCGAGAGCCACAAGCGCACCACCGAACGAGACTCGATCGTGGATCATGAAGTGGGCGATGCGGCAGCCGTGGAGGGCGCAGAGATCCGCGGCGGTCATGTCCAAAAACCGCTCGTCGTGCGGGAGGAACCGTCCGCTCGCGGCGAGGCCGAACGCCACGAATCCAGCGAGCACGAGTGCCATGCCTGTCAATGATAGCAGAGGACGTCCGTTGCCGACTCCTGCGGCAAGCACTCCGGGATGCCAAGTTCGCGTCGCTGGGGTAAGAGAGGCGTGGGGCGTCATGTCAATCCCGCCGATCTTGAGCAATCGAGGTTCCATCGTCGCGCTGTCGCGACCGCTCTCGATCGGAAACCGCCGCCGCGTGCAGCGATTAACCGACGAATCGCCCAGAATCTCTTCCGGACCGACCGTGGCCTGACTCAGACGTACGGCGTGTTCTGTTCAGAAACTGGTCTGCACGTCGTGTCGACCGCCGTCCTTCGTGGGGAAGTCTTGCCGGCAGGACAACCCGAAAACCAAACTTGGCGGCCGTTCCACGTCGCCGTTGCAATCGTGCTTGACACCGCCGGGGTCCGCCGGCGCGCAATTGTCCGAAGAATCTCGTTGACAGCATCACAGCACCGGCGATAGTTGTTACGAGAGGGAACACCATCTTTGCCCTCGGAAGCGAGCCGCATTCGTTCATCGCTGAGGAGTGAATTGAGCAGGGGATCAACCCGCAACGGGTTCACCAGACACGCGAGGCAGGGCACTCGTTCACCGCCGCCGTTGAAGGGAACGTCCATCATGAAGCGTCTTGCGGCTAGGCTGGCCATCTACGCAGTCCTCGCAACAGCGGGGCGAGTTGACGCGGCCGACCTTCATAGGCAACGCGGAGATGCCGGCACCAAGGCAATGAACGCCCGGGCGCTCGCCGCGCGGATCGACGGGGTGCTGGCCGGTCGTTGGGCCGATCACGGGATCCGCCCGGCGGCGGTCGCCGAGGACGGAGAGTTCCTCCGCCGCGCCAGTCTCGATCTGATCGGGAAGATCCCGACGGCCGCCGAAGCGCGCGATTTCTTGGACGACCCGAGCCAGGGCAAACGCGCCACACTCGTTGAGCGGCTGCTCGACAGTCCGGCCTACGTGACGCGAGCCACTGAGCTCTGGCGGCAGCTTCTGCTGCCCGAGGCGGAGACGGAGGACCAGGCCAGGCAGGTCGCGGGGAGCTTCGAGGCCTGGCTACGGCGAAAGGTCGCCGAGGAAGCGGGCTACGACCAGATCGTGCGCGAGGTTCTCACCGCGAAACTCGACGGCCGCAATGCTGAGGTGCTGGCCAACCGGGTTGAGCCCTCTCCGGCAGCGTACTTCGTGGCCAAGGAGGGCAAGCCCGAGAACCTTGCGTCGGGCGCTGCCAGGGTTTTCCTGGGCATCCGCCTCGAATGTGCGCAGTGTCACAACCACCCGTTCGCCGGGTGGAAGCGCGAGCAATTCTGGGGCTTCGCCGCTTTCTTCGCGGGAGTGCCGTCCCTCGCGCCGGCAGACGCGGGGACGCTGCCCCCCGAAACCGCGAGCCGCCGCGAGCTGACGATCCCGGGGACGAAGAAAGTGGTGGTGGCGGCTCACCTCGATGGGTCCCCGCCCGCGTGGCGGCCGCGCGCGGACGGACGGGACGTCCTGGCCGACTGGATCACAGCGTCGGAGAACACCTATTTCTCCAGGGCATTCGTCAATCGCGTGTGGGCCCGCTTCTTCGGTGTCGGACTGATCGAGCCGGTCGACGACCTCGACCAGGACGCCCCCCCGGAGCTCGCCGGGCTCCTGGACGAACTGGCCGGCCAGTTCCGTTTGCACGGCTACGACCTGAAGTACTTGATCCGCGTGCTGACGGCCACGCGGGCCTACAACCTGTCGAGTGCCGCGGGATCGGTCGAATTGACGGCGCCGATGTTCGCGTCGATGCCCGTCCGGGGACTCTCCCCCGGGCAGCTTTTCGACAGCCTTACCCAGGCCACGGGGGCAAATGGGGAAGAGGCACGAGCCCGCTTCCTCGATCTCTTCGCGAATCGCGACGAGCGCGCAACCGAAGCCCAGACGACGATCCTCCAGGCCCTGACGATGATGAACGGATCGCACGTCGCCAGCGCCACGAGCCTGGAGACCGGCGAGGTGCTGGGCGCCGTCGTCAAAGCGCCCTTCCTTGACACGCCCGGCCGGATCGAAACGTTGTACCTCGCGACCCTGACCCGCCGGCCGACGCCCAAGGAGCTCTCACTCCTCGTTCGCTACGTCGAGACGCGTAAGGGGCCTGACGACCGCGCCAAGGCATTGGCGGATATCTTCTGGGCCGTTCTGAACGGGCCGGAGTTCCACCTGAACCATTGACCCACTCCACGTTGTTGCCGGCAAAGAACGAGTCCCGTCCGCCGCGCCCGTTCGGGCATTAAGGGGTGCTCCCATGACTCGCCAGGTCCCGCAATTGACCCGACGCCAGGTGCTTCGGCTGGCCTCCTTGGGCGCGCTCGGCGCTTCGGCTTCCGGTTGGATCGAAACGCTCGCCGCCGACGCGGCCACCAACCCGAAACGCCGCAAGTCGTGCATCCTGCTCTGGATGACCGGCGGCCCGAGCCAGATTGATACCTTTGATCCCAAGCCGGGCCACGCCAACGGCGGCCCCTACAAGCCGATCGAAACCGCCGTGCCCGGCATGTTGCTCGGCCAGTATTTGCCGCAGCTCGCCCGCCAGGCCAAGGAACTGGCTGTCATTCGCTCGATGAGCTCCAAGGAAGGGGACCACGGCCGGGCGACGTACTATCTCCGCACCGGGTACTTGCCGCAGGGGCCCGTCCGTTACCCGACGCTCGGCTCTGTGGTTGTCAACGAGCTCGAAAACGAGTCGGCCGAGTTGCCGGGATTCGTCAGCATCTCGCCGTTCCGGGCGTTCAACGCCGCCGCCTTCAGCGCGGGGTTCCTCGGACCGCGATGCGCGCCTTTGATCGTCGGCGAGCGGCCCGTCGGGGATGCCGACGTCACCCGGGCATCGCTACGGGTCGACGACCTCGACACGCCCGCCGGCATCAGCCGTCAGCGGGCTGACGACCGCCTCCAGTTGATGAACACATTGGGAAGCGACTTCCTCGCCACTCGCCCGGGCGTCCCGGCACGCAGCCACCAGGACGCCTATGTCCGGGCGGTGAAAATGATGAGGTCGTCGGCGGCCAGGGCGTTCGATCTCGACGAAGAGCCGGCCCCGTTGCAGGACGCCTACGGCCGGAACCCGTTCGGCCGCGGTTGCCTGCTGGCTCGCCGCTTGGTGGAGCGCGGAGTGCCGTTTGTCGAGGTGTCGCTCTCGGCCGTCGACGACGCGATGACGCTCGGGTGGGACACGCATCAGCAAAACTTCGAGGCCGTCGAGAAGCTCAGCGGTCTCCTCGACGCCGGCTGGTCCACACTGATGACCGACCTCCGTTCGCGCGGGTTGCTCGACCGGACGGTGATCGTGTGGATGGGCGAGTTTGGCCGGACGCCGAAGATCAATGAGAACGCCGGACGCGACCATTTCCCGAACGCCTGGTCCGCCGTGCTGGCCGGCGGGGGGATCCGCGGGGGCCAAGTGATCGGCGACACCGGGCCCGATGGCGAGCAGGTCAAGGATCGCCCCGTGCAGGTGCCCGACTTGCTCGCCACGGTCATGAGAGCTTTGGGAATCGACCCGGCGAAACAGAACGTCGCCGACAACGGCCGGCCGATCCGGCTGGTTGACTCAAAGGCCAAACCGATCGAGGGGATCCTCGGATGACGCTCGCGTGTATGCTCTTGGCACTTGCGCTGGCGCCGACGGGCGGCGAGACGGGGCGCGACTTGGTCTTTCTCGCCGAGGACCGGCCGGTCTTCGTCCGCCTACGGGTCACGACCGGCGACCGCCCCTTCGACGAGGGCTGGCCCGCCTCGGTCCAGACGCTTCACGCGTGTCTCGACCGTGACGGCGACGGCACCCTAACGGTGAAAGAGGCCGATAAGGATGTGCTCACGGCATTCGTGCGACTCGCGACCGGGGCGGCCGGGGTCATCGGGGAGCTGAACGGGGCGCCGAAGGATGGAGTCGTGTCGATTGACGAACTGGCCGCAGCCCTCCGGCCAACGCTCGGCCCCTTCCGCGTTCAGGTCGGCCGGGTCGCCAACGGACGCACGGACGCACTCTTCGACCACCTCGACCGCGACAAGGATGGCGCACTGACCACGGCCGAGCTGGCCGCCATTGCCAGCGCGACGCGCCGGCTCGATCTGGACGATAATGAGCTGATCACTCGCGATGAGCTGGAACCGTTCAACAGCCCCGCGGCGATGGCCCGCGTCGAGGACGCCACCGAGCGCAGGGCGCGCTACACGGCTGTGCCGCCGGTCGTCGAACTCGTTGCCGGCGAGTCGTCGCTACGGTTGGCGCGGCTCTTGCTCAAGAAATACGACAAGGGCAGGGACGGCGTTGCAGGGAAGCCGGACAGCAAACTTGCCCGCGTCGAGTTCGCCCTCGACCCCGACACGTTCGCCGGCGCGGACCAGAACGGCGACGACATGATTGACCTGGAGGAGCTGCGCCGGTTTATCGCCGGTACCCCGGTTGACCTGTTGATCGACGTCGCGTTCGCACCCGACGCCGGCGGCGGAGCGACAGTCCATGTCGGTGGCGGAGGCCCGTTACCGAAGGGCGTCGAGGTTCAGCGCCTCGCCGATGGCGACATCGAGCTCGCCGTTGGCCGGGCACGGCTGGACGTTCACGTGGACAACGGGAACGCAGCCGCTGAGAATGCGCGGCGCGTCCTTTTAGGTCGCTTCCAGGCCGCCGACGCCAACAAGGACGGCTACCTTGAGGGCAAGGAGCTGACCGGCCTCAACACCGCCGCGTCGCCGCTGGCCGGCCTGGCTGGCATCATCGACCGTGATGGCGACGGCGAGCTGTACGCGAAGGAGCTCATCGACTTCGCCGATCGCCAGACGGCGGCGGCTCGGGGGCGGCTGGTGATGACGGTTTCCGACCAAGGGCGGGCCATCTTCGGCATCCTCGACCTGAACCGAGATCGTCGCTTGAGCGCACGAGAGGTGATGCGTACCGTCGAACGCGTCACGTCGTGGGACGCCGACGGTGACGGCCGCGTCACGGCGGACGAGGTCCCGTACCACTTCCTGGTGACAATCGCCCGAGGCGAGTTGCTCGGCCTGGCCGGCAACGTTCCCGTCATCGTCCTGGGGGCCGCCGCGCCGCAATCAATCTTCGCGCCCGCCCCCAACGGCCCGGAGTGGTTCCGACTGATGGACCGTAATCACGACGGCGATGTTTCCCGGAGGGAGTTCCTTGGCCCTCGCGAGCAGTTCAATCGCCTCGACCGCGACAACGACGGCCTGATCGACGCCGACGAGGCTGGCGCAGCCGGAGCGGAGAAGGCCCGAGTTGGAAACTCCGGGCGGTAGCCGGCGAAGCGTCACAAGCCCGTCAGGGCACCTGACGGTTGAGCCGAAGCAGCAAGCGTTCGGCCCGGAAGACGACCTCCAGGTCCTCGTTCCTCAGAGCGTCTTCCAGGGCCGGAACCGTGACGGGGCCGAGGTCAAAGAGCTGCGATTCCGCCGTCTCGCGGGTTCGAGGGACTTCGTCTCCCAGGCGCTTCACCAGGTCACGCGCGCGGTCCAGCAGGCGAGGGTCAGCGCCGTGCACGACAACGAGCGCTGTGCGGACCAGCGTCTTGGGAGCGGGGAAGACGTCGAGGAGCACCGCCTCGTCGATGGCCTCGCGCGACAAGTGGGCGAGGACGAGCAGGCCGTCGGGAGCGAAGAGGGACTCGCCGTACTGGTCCAGCAATAGTCCGAGCACGTCCTCGCGCAGACCCTGCCGCGCCAGCCGGCGGATATAGGAGTCTCGAGTGAGCTCGCGGTAGGAGGGGTGAGAGGACTTGAGCGGCTGCGACAGCGTGAGCTTGACCGGGGGCCCCTCGATCACCGCCCCCTTCTTGCCGGCGTCGTCGGCGAGCCGGGCGGCCGTGGTGATGAAGAGGGTCCCATCCTCGGTGACCCGGTAGCTCAGACCGACCGTCCCGAGCACGTCGGCCAATGCGTCGCGTGCCGCGATGTTGGCGGCCTTCAGGGTCATCGGCTTTCCCAGGTCAACCTTGTCTTTGGCCAGGGTTTTGTCGTCAAGCTCGTAGCGCAGCCGAGCCTGGCCGGATACCAGGTTGAGGACCTCTTTGCGCGGGGCCTGCTCGACGTTCACCGTGACGGTCCGGTTCAGGATCTGGTCCACCCGCGCCCGGATATTGGCGTCGGCCTCAGCCGGCAGGGCTTTGGGCTCGTCTTTGTCTTTCCCCTTGTCTTTCTTTGCGTCCGCCTCGGCGCGTTCGAAGACGTCGTCCGCCTGCTCCTTGTTGGTCTTTTTCTTCGCCTTCGTTTCGTCCTTCTTCTTCGACGTTTCGCTTTTCTCTTCGGGGGCTGCCGGCGGCAGCTCGTCGAGCCAGCCCACGCGGTATCCGCCTTCGGTCGGGGCAATCACGGCGACGTCCAGCAGCCGGTGCCGGGTCAGGTTCTGGACCGTGTACTCGTCGGGTCCGCCGCGGATCTTGAGCGGGACCGGTATTGCGAGCTCGGCATCGTACGCGAGGAAGCGCTCAGCCCGCGACTCGCGCTGATGGTACAAGGCGGATTCGACCCGTCGGAGCTTTTGGACCCAGTGCGTTTCCGGCAGGTAGCCCATCGGAATACCGGCCGCCGGGGCCTTGGTCAAGTCCGACTTGAACCATTGGATCCGCCCAGCGCGCTCGTTACCCGGCGGCCAGTGGGCGAGGATGGTCCCCTTGTTCACGCGGACGTCGATATCGATGTCGTGGTAGGGCTCGCCGAAGAACTGCACGACCGAAACCGGCGCGATCGGGAACTTGCCGGCCAGCTCCTTCCCCTCCAACTTCGGGCGGATCGTCCCGACAACTCCCGGCAGCGCGTTCCGGTAAGCCCGCGAGGCGTTCAGCGAGACCTGGGACGGGCTGCCGACCCAGACCGACCATTCGTAGACCTCGACGGGAGGCTGCGGGCGTTCGTCGTCCGCCCGGGCCGCCAGCCCCGCGCAAAGACAGAGCGCAGACGTGAGCCAGAGCGACCTTCCGGAGGCCTTGCGCGAGGGTCGATTCATTCGCCGCTCCCAGGTTTCGCGGTGAGTGGTTCCGTGGGTCGTGGAGTCCGGCGGAACACACGGGCGTTCCCCCAGATCACGCGGTCGCCCGTGTCCTCGTCGGGGCCGAAATCGACGACGAGTTTTAACCGGTCGGCCCCCGCGACCGGCAGGCTGAGCCGGACGGGCGGAGCGTTGGCCCGAAGGTCCGCGTTCGCGTAGAGCTCCTTGTCGCCCGCGAACACGCGGCAGTCGACGCGTCCGGTCCCCTTGGCCGACTCGTCGAACCCGACCACGGCCTCGAACGTGGCGTAGCCGCCGTCCAGGTCGTAGGTCAGCGCGGAGCGGGAATGAACCGCGACGCCGCGTTCATAAGTTCGTCCGTCCATCTTCAGCGGCGCGCCCTCGAGGTTGACGTCCTTGCGCCAGGGGGTGCGGCGGCCGAAGAAGGAAGTCTCCTCCACCTTGCTCGGCTTGAGGTCCGACAGGTATGTCATCTGGCCGCCCCGGAACCGTACGCCTCGGACCTCGGCGGCCGGCAGGTTAAGCTCCTGGCCCCAGGCGGTCTCCACCTTCCAGGCCCTCGCGTCGAGAGCTTTCCAGACGCCCGAGACCAGCAGGCCGCCCGCCATCGAGAACGTCGGCCGCAGGCCGTCCGGCCGTTTGGGCTCCGGCCGCGCGGCGATGACCAGCCCCTCGACTTGCTTGAGCGGCAACGAACGGCTCTTGTCCTGGAACTGGAAGAGCAGCTTGTCCCCGTCGGTCCCCTCGGCGACTCCCGAAATCGCCACGACCTCACCGTCCTTCGACCGCGCGAGCAGCAGGTCCTCGGTCCCTCGGGCCCGGAGCCGCTTGGCGAACGACTCGGGCGACTCCTTGTGTTCGGGAAGCCCCATGTAAACGCCGGCAACATACGCCAGCGGCACGGCGAGCCTGTCTCCCCAGGGGGTCTGCACGCGCAACGATTCTGCGTCGAGGGCTTCGATTTTGCCGAAGAGCTGCTCCTCGCCGACGAGGTAGACGCGCGCGTCGAACGAAGGGACCGGAGCTTTCGCGTCGAACGCGAGCTTGGGGTCGGTCTTCTTGTCGACTTTCACGGTGGCGTTTGCACTCTGCCCGTCGGCGTACGTGACGTTGACGGTCAGGTCCTTCCCGCTGAGGTCGCCGGCCGGGGGTTCCAGGAACAGGTCGGCCCACGATTCGGTCACGGACCGGCGGAGGACCAGGGGCCAGTCACGGGAATCGCTCGTATCGAGCCGCCAGGCCGTCGGACCTTTATCGGTCTGAGCGTTGACCATGACCTGTGTGATCGAGGCGTTTCTCAGGCCGGAAAGCGTCACGTGCAGGTCGCGGATGCCGTTCGGCCTGGGATCGAGCTTGGCGATCTTCGCGGCAGCCACCGTCCCTGGTGGCGGGGCGAGGACGTCGTCCCCCTTGACCGCGGCCTTTGTATTTCCGTCCTTGGCGTCGCCGACGCCCGGCATCGTGAAGTCGAGGTTCACCTGACCGAGGAACCGCCCGGACAAGGCGACCGCGCTCTCAAACGAGATGCTTTCGACCTCGTCGAGCGGAACCTTGGCCTTGGGCGTTGCATTCGGCGGCGGCGTGGCCGTCGCCTTCTCGGGATTTGCCGGGCCTGGCTTCGCCGTGGTCCCTGGGACCGGTGCGGCAGCCGGCGCAGGCGCGATAACCGGCGCCGGGGCGAGCGCGACGGCGGGGGCGACGGCGACGGCAACGGCTGGCGCGGGCGCCACAGCCGGCGCGGCTG
>JARLIH010000306.1 GCA_031291845.1 Isosphaeraceae bacterium
CACGAGCGCGGAGGGGCAGGCGACGACCAGGACGGCCAGCGCGGGCATCACGTCGACCGCCGGCCGCGCTCCGCCCCGCGCGCAGCTCCACAAGGCCGGGGCGTTCGTGAGCAGGAAGACGATCGCCGCGGCCGTGCTCGCCGCCACGGCGCGCCTGGCCCGGCGCGGGGTGCTCGTGAAAGGTGGGGCCGCGCTCGAACGGCTCGCACGCGCGGATACGTTCGCGTTCGACAAGACCGGCACGCTGACCGAGGGCCGTCCCGAGCTGGGCGAGCGCATCGCGCTGGCCGGCTTTCGCGCTGATGACGTCCTGCGGCTCGCGGCGGCCGCTGAACGCCCGAGCGAGCACCCGCTCGCGCGCTTGCTCGTGCAGCAAGCCGGCGCCCTGGGGATGACTCTCCCCGACGTCGCCGATTTCCAGGCGCAGCCGGGGGCCGGGATCGCCTCGCGGCTCCGCCTGGAGGACGGAGAGCGCGACGTCCTGGTCGGCAACCTCCGCCTCTTCCGCGAGCGCGCGATCCCCGTCCCGCCCGAGGCCGAGCAGGCGATCGAGGGCCTCGACGCCGCCGGACAGACGGCGTTGCTCGTGGCCCTCGCCGGGCAGGTCATCGGCGTGATCGGAGCGCGCGACCGCGTCCGGCGCGAGGCGCACGATGTGATCCACGACCTGAAGCACCTCGGCCTGAAGGACCTCACGATCCTGACCGGCGACCGCCCCGCGCCGGCCCGCGCGGTGGCGAAGAAAGTCCACATCAAGAATTTTGAGGCCGAGCTGACCCCCGCCGGCAAGGCCGAGTGGGTCGAGCGCCGGCGGCACGAGGGGCGGATCGTCGCGATGGTCGGCGACGGCATCAACGACGCCCCCGCGCTGGCCCTCGCCGACGTGGGGATCGCCGTCGCCGCGGCCGGGGCCGACGTCTCGGCCGAGGCCGGCTCGGTGGTCCTCCTGGGCGAGCCCCTCGAACCGCTGCCGGAGGCGATCGCGCTCGCGCGCCGGGCCGTGCGGATCATCCGCCAGAACATCCTCGTCTTCGCGTTCGGGCTCAACAGCGTCGCCATCGTCCTGGCGGGCCTGCGCGTTCTGGGGCCGGTTGCCGCGGCGGTCTTTCACCAGATCGGCTCGCTGCTCGTCCTGTTGAACGCGATGCGCTTGCTGGGCTTCGAGGGGAATTCGAAACTCGCGCGTGTGCTGGGGGGCCTGGCGACGATCTGCCGGCGCTGCTGGCCCACCGACCCCGTGGGCTGGTCGTGGGAGCACCGTCGCGCCTTGCTCCGCGGGGGCGTGGTGGCGGGCGTTTTGCTTTATGTAGGCTCGGGAATCGTGATCGTCGGCCCCGAACAGGTCGGCGTACTCCGGCGCTGGGGGCGCTACGAAGCCCCCCTGCTCCGCCCCGGCTTGCACGTGCGGCTGCCGTTCCCGTGGGAGTCGGTAACAAAGGTCGAGCCCGAGACCGTGCGCGTGGCGCGGATCGGTCTGGCCGGGCCGGCCGCCGAAAAGGTCGGGCCGATCGCGTGGAGCGCGACGCACGGCGCCCGGCGGGACGAGTCCGCCTTGTTCTTCACGGGGGACGAGAACCTTGTCGAGCTCTCGGGCGTCGTCGAATACCGCTACACCGAAGCCGGCGTGCCGGGCTTGCTCTTCGGCGTCGCGCGCGTGGAAGAGGGGGTGAGCGCGGCGGCCGAGGGGGTCTTCCGCGAGGCGGTCGGATGCGCGCCGCTGGAGACGATCCTGGTCGACCGGCGCCGGGAGTTCGAGGCCGAGATCGAACGCCGATTGCGCGCGCGGCTCGCGGCGACGGGCCTGGTCGTGGCGGTGGACCGCGTGCGGGTGATCGACGCGCACCCCCCGCGCGAGGTGGTGCCGGCCTACCGAGACGTCTCGGCCGCGGCTTCCGACGTCGAGCGGCTCAAGAACGACGCCGAGGCCTTCGCCGCCGAGCGCCACTGGTCGGCCCTGGCCGAGGCCCAAGGGCGCCGCGACGCCGCCTCGGCCACGCGCGATTCTTTGAGGTATCGCGCCGAGGGGGAGAGCAAGGCGTTCTCCGCCCGCCAGTCCGCGCACGCCGCGCGGCCCGACCTTACCGAATTCCGGCTCCTCTGGAACACGCTGGCAACCACCTACGCGGGCCGCCCCAAACTGATCCTCGACCCCCGCGCGGCGGGGCGCAGGCACATCTGGCTGGCCGACCCCGAGCGACTCGGGCTGGGGCAGGTCCTGGCCCCCGAGATGCCGGCGACGGGTCCGGAGCCGGAGGATTAACGACGACGAGACGGAGGTCTTTCCCATGGCGACGATCGTTGAACCGCATGCGGCAACGCAAACGGATGCCGCCCGCTTCCTCTTCCACGACGTGAGTTGGGACGATTACGAAGCCCTGCTGCGTATCGTGGGCAACCGTCCTGTCCGGGTCACGTACGACCAAGGGGCCCTCGAAATGATGGTGTTGTCGTACGACCACGAACGCTTCGGGAACCTCCTCGGCCGGATGATCGAGATGATGACCGTTGAGTTGAACATCCCTTGCGAAGGCGCGGGCTCGACGACTTGGCGCAAGAAGGCCTCGGAGCGCGGGCTGGAGGCGGACGAGTGTTACTACGTGGCGAACGCCGAGCGCGTCGAGGGCCGTACGATCGACCTCAGCGTCGACCCCTCCCCCGACCTGGCCATCGAAGTCGAACTCACGACCAGCGTGCTCGATCGCATAGGAGTCTATGCCGCACTCGGAATCCCCGAGATCTGGCGCTACGACGGCAAGGCACTGCGCGTCGAGTGCCTTACCGCCGATGGCACGTATTCTCCTTCCCCAACGAGTGCGAGCTTTCCGTTCTTGCCGATCAAGGACGTCGAACGTTGGCTCCATCTTGCCGGCGGCATGGGCCAGACGCTCTGGGCACGGCAGTTCCTCCGTTGGGTGCGCGAGACGCTGTTGCCTGTGTACGATGCGTGGCGCGCAGCCAATGAATCACGATGCATGGCATCCGCGGATGACGACCTGAGAGGGACTTGAACGATGGCAACGACCGTTGAGCCGCCTCGTAGCTACAAGATCAGACGCCGCACGTTTCCTCTTGCACAACGTGAGTTGGGACGATTACCAGGCGATGCTGCGGATCGCGGGCGAGCGCCATGTTCGTGTGACCTACGATCAGGGGACGATTGAGCTCATGGCGCCGACCTTCGAGCATGACACCGGCGGATACCTTCTCGGCCGGCTCTTCGACGCGCTGATCGAAGAGTTGGAGATTCCCCTCGAGGGGGGCGACACCACCGCATTCCAGCGCGACGATCTGGCCCGAGGCGCCGAGGCCGACAAGTGTTACTTCTTCCATGAGAACGCCGGGCGCGCTCGGGGCAAAAAGCGCCTCGACCTTGATGGTCGACTCCCCGCCCGACCTGGTCGTCGAGGTGGAAATCATACGCTCCTCGCTCAACAAGCTGGCCATCGACGCCGCGTTCGGCATTCCCGAAGTCCGGCGCTTCGACGACGAGTTTCTCGAGTTCCTCCATCGCCAAAACGACGGCCGCTACCTCGCCCGCGACATGAACCGGAGCTTCCCTGTGTTGGGAACCGCGGATGTGGCCGAGTTTCTCGACCAGGCCGAGTCCATGGACAAGACGGCATAGATCAAAACGTTTCGCGCGTTCGCCAGGGGCGACCTCGCGCGCTGCATTCGACGGACGTGATTTCGCAACGTCGGCCCAGCAGACCGTCCCAATCAGCCACTCGACTACGGACGACCCGCACCGATGGATGAGTCGCCACTCCCTACCGAGACCGAAGCCACCGCCGAGGCCACCCGGTCCCCAAGGGTGTTCCGGTTCTCGCTCGGCACGCTCATGATCCTTGTGCTGATGATGGCGACGATTTCCGGCATGTCGGTTCGAATGAACCATTTGCTGAAGACAACCTCGAACTCTTTGGCCATCGATGCGCCGGCCCTGGCTGTCATCGCGATCACGATCACGGCCATCGCGATCGTCTCCGTGCGGCGAGGAACGCTCCATCAGGGAATGTTGCAGATTACCGTTTGTTGCGCGCTGGTCCTTGTTACGGTCGGACTCATGGAGGCGGAATGGACGCGGGCGCTGAGATACTGGTTCCAGGCCTGCTTTGCGCTCACGGTCGCCTTGCCGCTCTTGCTTCGGCGGTTCGCGGTCGGAAATGGAGGAACGGACCCGAGGCGCGCTTGGGTGCTTTGGACCTCCGAGGTGTTGCTGGCCGCATTTGCCAACGTCGTACTCGTATTGCTAGGCATCTTGATTCAAATTATCCTTACCGAGGAGCTGTGAGCGCCGCAGAGGCGCGGAGGAATTGACGGTGCATCGTCCGATCGAACCGAACCCACGCACAAGTGCGCGAAAACGTCCCTGGGTCCTTGCCGCGCTCGTCCTTCTGGCGGTCGTCGCGCTGGCCCGATCGCTCGTGATCGTCGACCAGACGGAGGCCGTCTACGTCACGGAGTTCGGCCGGCCGGTGCGGCTGCTGGACGAGCCGGGCTTGCACTGGAAGTGGCCCCATCAGAGCCGGCGCGGGTTCGACAAGCGCCTTCAGCTCGACGCCCCGCCGCCGCGTGAGATGCTGACGCGCGACAAGAAAAACCTCGAAGTCGCCTGGTACGTGAGCTGGCGGATCGGCGACGTCGACCGTTTCCTCAAGGCTGTGCGCACGCTGCCCGACGCCTCGGCCCGCCTGGAAGATATGGCCGCCTCCGTGCTCGCGGCCGAGCTCGGAGGGCACGACCTGGCCGACCTCGTGAAGGTCGGCGAGGCATCAGCGCTTGGCGGCTTGCTCGACGCGGCCACGGCACGCATCGGCGAGCAGGCGGAGAAGGAGTACGGCCTCAAGGTCGTCGACGTCCGGCTCCGCCGGTTGAACTACCCCGAGGAAGTGCGCTCGGCCGTCTTCGAGCAGATCCGCAGCGAGCGCCGGCGGGTTGCGGCGAAGACCCGGGCCGAGGGTGAGAGCGAGGCCCGCACGATCCGCAGCGCCGCCGAGCGCGAGCGGACTCACCTGCTCGCCGAGGCCGACGCCGACGCCGCCCGCGTGATCGGCGACGGCGAAGCGCAGGCCACGCGCATCGCCAACGATGCCCATGCGGCGGACCCTGCGTTCTACCAGTTCCTCAAGACGCTGGAGACTTATCGCGGCGCGCTCGATAACAAGACCACGCTCGTCCTGTCGGCCGAGAGCGACTTCCTTCGCCTGCTGACACAGGGCATCCCCGAGCCGTCGAAGTCCGCCCCGGTCACCGCGCGCGAACGGCAGAAAAAGGCCCCCATCGCCGCCGGAGGTCAGCCGTGAAGCGGGCCGTCCTGGTCATTTTCGGGCTAGCGCTCGTCGTCTACATTGCCACCGGCCTGACGGTCGTGCAGCAGGACGAAGTCGGTGTCGTCCGCCGCCTCGGGGCCGCACACGGCGAGCCCTGGGGACCGGGCCTGCACTGGGGATTGCCCTGGGGGCTCGACCGGATCGACCGCGTCAAGACCGGGCAGACCCGTGCGCTGACGGTCGGCGCACGCGACTTGCAGAGCGCCCCGCTCACGCGCGCTCCCGACCCCGAGTTGGACGACTTCCTCACGGGCGACCTCAACCTCGTCTCGGCCCAGGCGACCGTGCAATTCCGCGTGAGCGATCCGGCGGCTTTCTTGTTCGCCGCGACATCGGTCGACGCCGCGCTCGGCGCGGCGGCCGAGTCGGCGTTGACCCGCGCCTTGGCCGAGCGCGGGATCGACGATGTGCTCACGGTCGGACGCGCGGAAGTCGCCGACGGTATGCTCCGCGCGGTGCAAGAGCAGGCCGATCGGCAAGGCTTGGGCGTATCGGTGCGCGCGGTCCGGCTCGGGCGCGTCGCGCCGCCGGTC
>JARLIH010000307.1 GCA_031291845.1 Isosphaeraceae bacterium
CGGGTCCTCAGGATCGTCCTCTGGCACCGCCCCGACGGCGGTCGCAGCCCAAAGAGCGATTCCTGCACTCCAGATGAGCCCGCAATGTCTGCCCGACCCGACCATCACGCAGCCTTCTGGTCAACGGAGGGGTATGTGCTTCGCGTTGTCCCGGTCGACGACTCGGGATACCACGTAGCGCGAACCTGTGACACGTCGGGCAACGAGTCTAAGGGCCGCCAGGCCGCTCCGCAAGCAACGCGCCAGGGGCCGGCGGCTCGCCCTGGCGAACCGCCGGCCCCTCGGGAGTGGTCGGTATTCACGTGAAACTTCGCGGCTCGTGATGGCGTCAACGTGCGCCCGGCTGAACCACCGCGGGTGAGGTTGTGGTGGTGGTCGTCGTCCCGGTTCCCGCACGAATGAACTGCAGGTTCCGCGCGACGAACGTGTACTGGAGCATCGAGTTGATCACTGTCTGGAATGGGGCGGCGAGGCGGTCGATGAAGATCGTGGTGCGGACGATCGGATCGCGGTAGACCACCAATCGGTCGCCCGGCATGATCTGATAGTTGGTGGTCGGGTCTCCGCCGCTGACGATCGCCGCCAGGTTCACCGGGAGTTTCTGCTCGCAACATGCCCCCGGCGGCGCTGGCCGTACCAGGCGAATGTTCGTCGGCGCCGCGGTCGGGATCAGCCCGCCGGCATTGTTGAGGGCGTCGAGTACCGTCTCGTTCCCGGTGATCGGGAACCGACCCGTCGCCGCGACGTCCCCCTGGACGTAGTAAAACTTGCTGTTGTAGGAGCCGATGTCCACATAGACCATGTCCGAGTCTTTGGGATCGACCTCCTTGTTTTCCCCTTTTTCGTTCTTCTTCCACAGTCCGAGTGCGTCGTCGCTGAGATATTTACGAAGGTGCAGAACCACCTTCTCCTTGGCCTCGGGCAGCGATAGCCCTGCGACGTAGACGTCGCCGTAGAAGCCCAGCGTGACCGTGCCGTCCGGGCGCACGAGGTGTTCCCCCATGACTGGCCGTCCGGGCAGGGCGTCGAGGACTTCGACAATCAGCAAGTCCGGAGGTTCGATCACGTACGGTGGCAAAGACGTTTTGTTGAATTCGCGCGGCAGGTTGCTCGCGGCGATCTTCTCCTCGGGAGTCTTCACCGTCTGGCAGCCGCACGCCAGGAACAGAGCCAGGGCGAACAGCCCGGCGTAGCGGCGTTGCGGTAACCTTGCGCGATCCATGCGACACTCCCTCCGGTCATCCGGAACCGGCTCCTCGCGGCCTCCACCACGTCGGCCACGCCCCGCGCTCGCGTTGATGGGTCGATCGCGGGCGAAGATCCTGAACAACAGCCTCGGTCACGACGCCCTAGTTTGAGAGGACATCCGCGTCCGGCGGCGTCCCCGTAGTTCGTTGAGAGCAACGCTCTCGAAAAGGCATTACCGCCGCGGTCAGCGGGTCCGGGGGAAGTACGACTCCTGGCGGCCGTAGAACCGGCTCGCTCCCCCCCCGTCGGCGTAGCTCCGGTTGAAATAACGGGCGGTGCGCCCGGATGGGATCCCGGCCGCACGCGTCGCTGCTCCCTGAGTGGGGGCCGGGCGAGCGGATGGGCCCGGGCGCGAGCCGCTGATCTGGCCCGAGCCAATGCCGCCGTTCATCTGCTGGGCTGCCATCATGAAGAGCAGCATGTTCTGCGGCCCAACGTTTGGCTGGGTCTGCATCATGTAGGGATTGAGAAACGGGTTCAGGTAAGGATTGGCGTAGGGGTTCGCAGCCATCCCTCCCGAGGCACCGTAGGTCCCCGCCTGGACGTTTCCCGCTCCGGATGGAACCTGCGCCTGGGCCAGACCCGGGACGCCGGCGAACAGCGCCAGGCCAACGGCCCACGCCCATCGATTGTTCCCATTCGTCATGATCCCCTCCCTGGGTGGCCTGCGTCCTGTCGTTGGTCGCCCTCCTGGGCCGGCCGCTCACACTCTTCCATCGACCGTACACCGCCACTCGACCAGCGTTTCCAATGCCTATGTTTCCCAGACTGCCTGCTTAACTGAGATAATCGCGCCTCGTGTTCGATCCGTCAATCGTGTAAAATGCGGAGTCTCGTTATTCTCCCTGGTTTCTCTATAGAGAGACGGCCGGAGCACCCGATCGAACGAGAACGACCGCGGCACGTCGGGAGGGACCCCGGACGAGTTGGGTTTCGAGGCGAGCCCCGTCACCGCAACGCCGGAGAGGCTAGGATGCTGATCAGGACATGGAGTCGATTGCGATCGCAAGCGGTCTGGGCACTGGCCCTGATCGTCGTCGTGCCGGCCGTGGCCGAGGCGCAGCAGACGGGGCTGTTCCCGCTGCGACCGATCCGCCGCGAGCGGGTCCCGTGTGCGGCCGAGGACCCGGTCTATCGGATGCACCGGGAGCAGTACTACGGGTACTTCCCGACCTGCTGGCGGCGTTTCCCGCCGGGGTGGGGCTGCCTGAGCCCGGAGGCGCCGGACCCGGCGGCGTCGTTCAAGCAATATCAGCGTACGCCGCCGCCGGACTACCGGTCTGACGAGGAGCCGGACGGAGGGATGGGGACGGACGACCGCGACCTCGGCCCGCGCCGGGGTGGTGACACATCGCCGAACCCGAGCCCGCTGCCGCCGCCGCCGGCGGGGGGGCGAGACCTATTCCAGTTGGACAGCCCGAAGCCGGGAAACTCGCCCGCGACGCCACCGCCGTCCAATCCTTCGGACCTCCCGGCTCCCGGGGCGCCGGCGAACCGAAGCACGCCGTCCATCAAGCCGTCGTCGTCGACCGCGCGTCCGGCGTCCGCCGAAATCGGGCTCGCTCCGCGCGAAGCGCCGACGGGTCCCGGTGCCGGAGAGCCGTTACTGGCGCTTCCGGAACCGCCGGCTGCGGGGGCTCCGCCTGCGCCGGTCATCAACCCGCTGCCGTCTGTGGACGCGCCCGCTGGCGCGATGAGCGACCCGGCGCCCGCGCTCCCCACCGACGTTCAACCCCAGCCCGAGCAAGCTCCGCAACGACGGAGCCTTCTTGGCAGCCTCTTCGGCGGCCTGCGCCGGCGTTGAGCCGGACCGCGCGAGGCGGCCGGACCGCGGGCTTGTCCCACAGGCCAGTTGCGATCCGGCCGTCGTTGTCGCTCTTCACGGACGCCTGCGAATGATCTCGCGGCGGCGGGAGCCCTTCTTGGGCACCGCCGCTTTCGCGTCGCGCGGTTGCGGCTCGGAAGGTTCCCCCAGTTGAGGGCCGGCCGAGTAACTTGCGAGTGCGTTCTGGAACGGGTCGGACGCGGAACGTCCGCCGACCGCCGATGCGGCGGCCGCCACGGGCGCGGCGGACCGAGCGGCTTGCCCCGCGCCGCCCATCGGGCCGTTCAGGCCTGCAAGGCCACCAGGGAGAGCGCCTCCGGGACCGCCGCTCACGGCCCCGGGGACCTGGAAGTTGTCGAACCCGTTCAAGGCCGTGAACTGCGGATTGACGGAAATCCGCACGTACCGTCGGTCGGCCGAGACGACCGGCGTGGCGGACATCATCGCGCCGTCGGGAAACGAGCCGACGACGGGTTGAAAGGCAACCGCCTGAGCGTTCGCCGACGGGGCCAGCAGGACCGCCAGGCCAACCGCGGTGAGACCGAGCTTGAGGCGAGACATCGCGGGCCTCCCTCCGGGATCGGGGATCCGGACGCTTCCGCCCATTATGGTCAAAGCGTTCCAGCGAGCGAAAGGGGAGCGCCGGCCACTCGCGTGGATTCGTAAACGGCGGCCGCTGTGCAAAGAATCCGGCGGGATGGCACAATCAAGGGGAGCCGCAGGCGAATCCCGAAGGGCGGCTCGCGTTGTGGTCCTGTTCCCTTTGGCGTGCGATTGATGCGAACCTCGCGCTGGATCTTGGCCCTGGTGCTGACCGCGGTGGCCCTCGTGGCGATGGCCTGGCTCGTGGCTTCGGTCAACGAGCTGCATGACCGTTTGGCGAAGCACTCGTCGGGACTGGCCGTCGTGGTTGTCGGGTGTGCGCTGCTGGTCGCGGCGGTCTCGGCACTCGCCGCGGCGCGGGTTTTCTGGAAGCTCGGCCGGTCGGAGCGGCCGCCGGTGAAGGCGCCCGACGACGTGATCCGCGCTGCGGAGGTGCAGGCGGAGCGTGCCGAGGGAGTGATCGAGCAGGTCAAGGACGAGGCTGCCCGCGCGCGGCTGCGGACCGATCTGGCGGTGCTGCGCGACGACCGCCGCCAGCGGCGCTTTCACGTCGTGGTCTTCGGTACGGCGTCGGCCGGCAAGACGTCGTTGATCAACGCCCTGCTCGGCCGGCACGTCGGCGCGACGGACGCGGTGATGGGGACCACAAAACGTGGCGAGGTGCACACACAAGAAGTCGAGGGGGTCGACGGGACCCTGCTCCTGACCGACACGCCGGGTATGTCCGAGGCAAGCGCCGGCGGGGGTTTGCGCGAGAGCGAAGCACGCAGTCTGGCGGCCCGAGCGGACCTGCTCCTCTTCGTGGTCGACCACGACCTGATCCGTTCGGAGTTCGAGCCGCTCGTCGCGCTGGCGCGGCAGGGGAAGCGATCGATCGTCGTGTTGAACAAAGAGGACCGCTTTACCGAGGAGGACCGCGCGGCCGTCCTGACGAAGCTGCGCGAGCGGTTGGCGGGGATCGTGCCGTCGAAGGACGTTGTCTCGGTCGCGGCGGCCCCGCGTCCGCTACCGGTGCGTATCAAGGAGGCTGACGGTTCGGTGCAGACGGTCTACGAGCCCCAGGCTCCCGATCTCGGGGCGCTCCAGGACCGGATCGCCGCGGTCATCCGCCGTGAAGGGGACGCGCTCCGTGCGGGGAACTTGCTGCTGCGCGCTCACCTGATCGGCAAAGAGGCCCAGGACCAGGTCGCCCGGGAGCGCGACGAGCGGGCGCAGGAGGTGATCGACAAGTTCCAGTGGATCACGGCCGGCACCGTGTTCGCCAACCCGATCCCCGCGCTTGACCTGATGGCGGCCGGCGCGGTGCAGTTCCAGATGATTTCGGAGCTAGCCGCGCTCTACGGCGTCGAGGTCTCGTCGGCCCACGTGAAGATGATCGGCCAGCAGATGGTGCAGATGCTGTTGAAGCTTGGTCTGGTCGAAGCGGTGACGTCGCTGGTCGCGGGGCTGTTCAAGTCGTCGCTCGTCGGGTACGCGGCCGGCGGAGCAGCGCAGGCGGTTTCGATGGCATACCTGACCCACATTTCGGGCCACGCGTTCGCCGAGTACTTCGCGCGCGGCCAGTCTTGGGGGGACGGTGGCATGCAGGCGGCGTTGGTGCGACAATTCGACCTGAACAGCCGTGCGGAGTTCTTGCAGGAGTTCGCCAAGCAGGCGCTCCAGCACGTCTCGCACCGCGTCTTTCAGGCCGCCGCCGACCAGCCGGCGGGGGGAAAGCGGTGATGTTCACCCGAAACGCTCAGCAGCGATCGCACGCGGCGTTTGCGAGCCCCGTGGCCGGGGCTCGCGTTGGAACTACCGTTATGTCCCACCTACTCGCCGTTCAACGGCGGGCCTGATTCCACTGCGCGGGAAGCCCCGTGAACGGGGCTGGGGAGTTAGGCGTCGAACGATGGCAAACCCACTGCGGCTCTTTCCGACCGAGGACGAAACCATCGAAGGGACCGGCCGCGCCTTGCGCAAAGGTCGCCGAACGTGTCGCGAGGTGCTCGAACAGTGCTTCGAGCGGATCGAGGAGTGGGAGCCGAAGGTCCGCGCCTGGGTGATCGTCGACCGCAACGGCGCGTTGGAACAGGCCCGGAAACTCGACGATGAACTTACCGCCGGCAAATGCCGCGGTCCGCTCCACGGGATTCCGATCGGGATCAAGGACATCATCGACGTCGCCGGACTGCCAACCGCTTGCGGCGCGAAACACTGGGCCGACGGCCCCGCCCAGACCGACGCCGCGCTCGTCGCCAAGCTACGCGAGGCCGGCGCCGTGATCCTGGGCAAGACGGTCACGACGCCCTATGCCTGGGTCGATCCGCCGGTGACGCGAAACCCGTGGAACCTCGACCACACGCCGGGGGGATCTTCCAGCGGTTCGGCTGCGGCAGTGGCGTGCGGGATGTGCCTGGGCGCGATCGGCACGCAGACGGGGGGGTCGATCACGCGGCCGGCGTCATTCTGCGGGATCGCCGGTCATAAGCCCACGCATCTGGGGGTCGAGACGGAGGGTATTCTGCCGTTTGCCCCGGCATTGGATCATCCGGGACCACTGGCGCGGTCCGTGTCGGGGCTGGTCGCGCTCCAACAGGTGATCGGACGCTTTCCAAGCGGCGGACCGGGCGCGTCGTACCTCTCCAGCCGAACCTTGTACCCAAAAACCGCGACGGATCGACCGCCGGAGTCGTTTGGTCCACCGCCGCGCGTCGGGTGTCTCGACGGGCCGTTCCGCGAGATGGCCGAACCGTCGATGCGCGACGCGATCGACGAGGCGATTGCCGTCTTGATCATGAATGGCGCGGAGGTCGTGAAGACGCCCCTCCCGGTGGATTTCGAGGCCGTCATCGCCGCACACCGCGTCATCATGGCGGCCCAGGCGGCGGCGTTTCACCAGGAGCGGCTAAGCGAGAGTCCCGACGACTACCCGCCGCGGATCGAGGCGTTGCTCCGGGAGGGCTTGGGCATTGCCGCGGTGGACTACATCCGTTCTGAGGAACGGGGCGTGAAGCAGGCAACGGGCGTCGCGGAGTTGCTTAGCCGCGTCGACGTGCTCGTGACCCCCGCCGCCCTCGGCCCTGCCCCGGACCCGAGCACCACCGGAAACCCCGCGTTCAACTCGCCTTGGAGCCTCTGGGGAATGCGTACCACCACGTTTCCCATCGGGCTCGCGCCCAACGGTCTTCCGCTTGGCGTTCAACTCATCGGCACGGCGGATCTCTTCGATGACGAGGACAGGCACTTCCGCGCCGCCCTCTGGTGCGAGGATGCCATTCGCCGCGCTTACGAATCCCGGAGCCAATGACCCGATGGCCACCCCCGAACCGCTCGGCGACGCCCCGCCCGACCCGGCCTTGGCTCAGGTGCTCGAACAACTCGAGGCGGGCGAGGGGGACCTCGTCGCCCGGGCGCGCGAAAGCCTGGAGCAAACGCTTCAAGGGCTGAAGCTCACCCCCGAGGAAGAACACGCGCTGGCCGACGAGCTGCGGCAGCTCCGCGAGCTGAGCCTCAAGCTCGACGAGAACAAGGTGGAAATCGCCGCGTTCGGGATGGTCAGCCGGGGGAAGTCGTCGGTCCTCAATGCGCTTTTGGGCCAGGATGTCTTCAAGGTCGGCACAACGCACGGCACGACCATCAACCGCGTGGCGCGGCCGTGGGAGCAGGCGACGTTCGACCGCCCTGGGCTCGAAGGGGCGCGGCTCGTGCTGGTCGACACGCCGGGTATCGACGAGGTCGGCGGTGAGGTCCGCGAGGTGCTCGCCCGCGACGTTGCCCGCCACGCCGACCTCATCCTCTTCGTCGTCTCCAGTGACATGCAGCGCGTCGAGCTGGAATCGCTCAGCCAGCTCCGCGAGGCGCAGAAGCCGATCATCCTCGTCTTCAACCAGGTCGACCGCTACCCCGACGCCGACCGTGACCAGATCTACGCGAAGATCAAGGACGAGCGCGTTCGCGACCTGGTGCGGCCCGACGACGTGGTCATGACCGCCGCGCGACCGGATCCCTACAAGGTCAAGGTTCAGCACCCGGACGGCAGCATCACCGTCGAGTGGGAGCGGCCCGCCCCCTTGATCGAGCCGCTCAAGGCGCGCATCCTCGACGTCCTCGAGCGCGAGGGGAAAGCGCTTGTCGCCCTGAACACGCTGCTGCTGGCCGGCGACCTGCACGACGAGATCGTCAAGCACAAGGTCCGCATTCGCGACGACGTGGCGAACCGGATGATCTGGAACTTTTCGCTGGCCAAAGGGGCGGCCGTCGCCCTGAACCCGATTCCCGTCGCCGACATGGCCGGGGGCTTGGCAGTGGACGTGGCGATGATCATCTCGTTGAGCAAGGTCTACGGCATCCCCCTCACCCGCCACACGGCGGCGAGTCTGATCAAGGACATGATGATCGCGCTCGGCGCGTTGGGGGCCGTCGAGGTGGTCACGCGGTTGGTCGCCAGCGGAATCAAGTCGTCGCTCGCCGGACTCACCGTGCTGAGCGGCGGACTGGCGATTCCGCTCACCGCGCTCGGCTACGGGGCGATCGGTCTGACCATGGGCGGGACCGCCGCCACGACGTCGTACGTCCTCGGCCACGGGGCGAAGTTCTACCTCCAGCAAGGCTGTCAGTGGGGGCCGAAGGGGATCAAGACGGTCGTCCACCAGATCCTCGCCGAGGCGAAGGCCGACTCCGTCATCGACCGCCTGCGCGATGACCTCAAGCGCCGGGTCGTCCGATGAGCGACACGCCGTTATTGCGGTGGAAGCCGGTTGCAATCGGCCTGGCGGTCGTCGTCGTCCTCGCTGGAGGACTCGCCTTTTTGATCGTCGAGACCATTCCGGTGCGCGGGGCACTCGCTACCTACACCGAGCTGATCGCGACCGCGAACCGGCCGGACCTGACCGACGTTGAGCGCGTCGCCACCGCGCGCCGGCTCTGTTCGGAGCGTTACCTTCGCACCCACGAACTGGCGGTGGCCCCGGAGGGGGGGCTCATCGGCATCCCGCGCAACATTCACAAGAACTTTCAAGCGTGGCGCCGGGAAGGGCGCATCTGGGTCTGCCCCACGAACCGCGTCGGCCCGCTGTACCAATTCGTCCACGAAAGCGGGCGCTGGCGTTTCGACGGGCCGGTTGGGCTGCTCCGGCCACGTGGGGAAATCGTGCCCTACGAGGAGCCACCACAGGGAGAGCGCTAGGTCAGATCGAGGGCGGCCTTGAGGCAGCTATCGACGCGCCGCAACCAATGGAACGGGATCGAACCGATCGCTTTCTGGATGCGGCTCTCTTGGGTGGTTGCGAGGTTACTGCACGACACGACCGAGTCATGTAGGAGACCCGACTGCTGGCCCTCGGGTGTCGCCACCTCGATCCGCAATTGTGTCGGTCGGTGAGACCGGCTGATGGTGCTCGTGATCTATGCGACAATCGTGTTGCTCATGCGGGCGTTGTCGACGTCATTTTTGCACAATCAGGACAGGCCTGCGGTTCCCACCCGTGCCGGTTGCGAACGGATAGAATGCGAGGACGACGTCGCCGCGCCGGTAGGTCATCGCCGGTGCGTCTCGTAATCGTCGTATTCTGCCATCCGAGGATGATCCCAGCCTGCGCGGAACGATTCGTCGACGGCTGCGTATGCGTCCGGTACTCCAAACTCAATCTCTTGCGGGCCGGCCGTCACCTGTCCGTGCTCGTCGGTTTGCCTCAGTTTCAGAAAGTCTTTTTCTCTTAGCACAATGTATACTTGGTGGGTCAGCGGATCTTCAACGCGTACGGGGTGCTCCCCGGCTGCGACGATCGCCTGCCGTAATTCCGCCGAAATCGTGGTCGTGGACGTGCCTCCTGAGTTCAAACTCCAATCGCAAAACCGACCGTTTTCCAGGTAAGCCGGCGTCGGCGCTTCGATTGACAGGAACGGCGGGCTCGCTAGAATCAGAGCTTGCGGTGCCGCGCCAGGACTCGGCGCGGACCAGCCTCGACCCGGACCCACGACCCTTGGCGCCCACGCGGCCGGTCGGCGAACCACGGAGGAATCCCTTGATCGTCCGCTCCCGCCGGCTCGCTCTGTCGCTCGTGGGGTGGCTCTTGCTGTTCGCCTGCGGCGTCCTCCCGGCGCAAGAGCCTCCGAAGGTTGAACTTGCGCCTGCCGCTCCCGAGGCAAGTGGGGAGTCGGCGCCGCCGCCGAAACCCGTTGTGGACAAGATCAAGGCCGCCACCGCGAAGGGCGCCGGCGCGGTCAACCGGCAGAGCATCCTCGCCCTGTTCACGCGGGCGAACCCGATGGTCTGGCTGCTGGCCGTGTGCTCGGTGGTCGCCGTCGGCTATGCCCTGGAGCGGCTGGTGGCGCTGCGGCGCGAGCGGGTCATCCCGCGCGACTTCGTGAACCGGTTCCTGGAGCGGTTGGCCACCGGCAAGCTCGACCGTGACCGTGCCGCCGAATTGTGCCGGGCGAACGACAGTCCGGCCGCGCGTGTGTTCGCCTTGATCGTCAGCTATTGGGGGCAACCGGCCGCGACGATCCGCCAGGCCATCGGCTACGACGCGGCCGGCGAGGTCACCGACCTGAAGCGAAACGTCCGCGTGCTCAACGGCACTGCGACGCTCGCCCCGCTGCTCGGATTGCTCGGCACCGTCATCGGCATGATCCAGTCCTTCGACGCGCTCGGCGGACGGGTCGGCCCGGCCAAGGGGGAAAGCCTCGCCCAGGGGATCAGCCTGGCGCTTGTCTCCACTGCGCTCGGGCTGGCAATCGCGGTCGTCTCGGTCGCCGCGTACTACTTCCTACTGAACCGGGTCGATATCCTCGTTCGCGAGCTCGACGACCAGGCGCGGCAGGTCATCGACCTCGTCTCGGGCGAATCGATGCGTCCCGCCCTTCCCGACCGCCGTCCGACGCCGGGCCTTGCCGCGCCCGCCGACCACGCGCGACAGGAAACGCGCACGCTTTAGCCGAGAACCCGACCGGCGTTGACAGGCTGTCCGCTTGCCGCGTCCCCCGAGGAATCCGTCGATGCTCACCGACCGCCACATGGCCGACGAGTTGCCGCAGATCAACATGACGCCGATGGTGGACGTCGTGCTCTGCCTGCTCGTCTTCTTCATGGCGGCGACGCGCCTCTATGACTGGGACGAGGATGAGTTCGTCGTGAGCGTTCCTCAGGTGGCCGAGGCCGGTCCCCTAACCGCCGCGCCCGACGACCTGTCGCTCACGATCGTGCGGCCCGGCCAGGTCGCGCTCAATGAAAAGGTCTACGACCTCCCGGGACTGAGCGCACTGCTGAGGCAAGTCCGCACCCAGTACGCCGACCAGGGGGTCGTGGTCCGCGCGGACGCGTCCCTGAACTACCAGGACCTTGCCGACGTGCTCTCGGCCTGCGACGCCGCGGGCATCCGCAACGTGAGGCTCCCCGTTCGCCCGCGCGAGGACGGCGCGGCGAGCGAGTTGAAATCGCCTCTTCATGGGAAACCGTAAGCACCCGCCCTCGCGCCGATCCGGCTTCGTGGCAGTAATCCTCGGCCGCTCGAAAGGGAGTTTGCATGCTGGAGTTGTTTCAGAACGTCGTCCACACGCTCTTGCACCTCAGCCCCGAGACGATGAACGACCTGGCCCACTCCATGGGGCCGGGTCTGTACGTCGTACTCATCGGGATCATCTTCGCCGAAACGGGCCTCGTGGCACTCCCGTTCCTCCCCGGCGATTCGTTGCTCTTCGCCGTGGGCGCGGTGGCCGCGCACCCCAGTTCGGGCATTAACCTGGGGCTCATGGCCGTGTTGTTGATCGTTGCGGCCGTGGCCGGCGACGCCGTGAATTACGCAATCGGCTACCGCCTGGGTCCGAAGGTCTTCTCGCGGGAGGACTCTTGGCTTTTGAACAAGAAGCATCTGGTCGAGGCCCAGCAGTTTTACGAGCAATACGGCGCCAAGACGATCGTCATCGCCCGCTTCATGCCGATCGTGAGGACGTTCGCCCCGTTCGTCGCGGGGATCGGTCGGATGAACTATGGCCGGTTCGCGCTCTTCAACGTGACCGGGGGCGTCGCGTGGGTGCTGTCGTTCCTGCTCGCCGGCTGGTGGTTCGGCGGGCGTGAAGTCATTCAGAAGAACTTCAAGCTCGTGATCATCGCGATCATTGCGATCTCGGTCTTGCCGGCCTTCGTCGAGTTCTTGCGCAAGCGAGGAAAGCGGCCCCGGGTCGGTGAAGGTGCGCTGGAAGCCACGCCTCTCGGCGAGCCGGCCGATTGATCGTTCCAGCGATCCAACAACGGGCAAGACCGTAGCGCTCGGATTTCTCGGCGCGCGACTTCGTCCGAGCCGGAACGATGAGGTCGTCAGTCCTTGTCGCGCTGCACAGCCGCTCGGGATGAAGAACCCGTCCTATTTTCCCTTGGTACCGAGGGCCCGCTCTAGGTCGTCGAGCGGCATCGCATTCAAGCTGCTTCCGAGCAGTGCGCTGAGTTGCAGTCCGACGAGTGCTTCGCTCGAACTTTTGCCTTCGAGCACCATATTGAGATAAGGCTCGGCCCCTACGAGGACCGCCCGCGGCTTACCGTGGACGGTCAGCACGTAGCGCACATCGTCATTTTCGAGCTCGCGCAGGATACCCGGTAGATTTTGGTGTAATTCGCGGCTACCGATGATCCGGACGGGTGCATCAGTCGATTTTTCGACCATGAAACTCGGCCTCCGCCGAAGTCGTGGCGACCGCCCACCAGAGGCCCGAATCTCGGACATCGCGCACGGATGAACTCGAGATGAGGGAAGAGCCGCGGAGCGAACGGACAAAACTGCGGATCCCGATCGATCCGCCGACGCGTTCGAGATCCGGGCCCAAGTCCCAGACCTCGTGCATGCCATAAAAGCCGTCTACACCGAGAATTTGGCTTGATTGAGACGTGCCTTCCAGCACTTACGACGAGGTCATTCTACAGGGTTTCGATCGATTTTCAAGGGTCTGGAGATGGCCCGGGCCGTGCGTTGCCCCCTGCGCGGCGGGAAGGCAACGGCGGGTGGCCGTGCTTCAAACGGATTCGGGCTGCGCGCGCAGGATAGTGCGCAAATCCTCCAAGTCCACGGGCTTGACCAGGTGGTGATCGAATCCGGCCATCTTCGAGCGGCGCCGGTCGTTCTCTTGGCCCCAGCCCGTGAGCGCCACCAGGGTCGCTTTCCGGCTCGCGGGATCGTCCCTGAGGCGTCGGGCGACTTGATAGCCGTCCATTCCGGGCATGCCGATGTCGAGCAGCACGACCTCGGGCCGGAACGACGTCGTCAGGGCGAGGGCCGATGGGCCGTCGAACGCGACCCGGGTTTCTTGCCCATAGAGGCGATCGAGGAGCTTGGCCAGGCTGTTGGCCGCGTCGACATTGTCGTCCACGACGAGGACGCGTCGCCTTCGGAGGCCGACGTCCGCGATCGGCCCCTCGTCGTCGGTCGCGTCGGTCGGCTCGGGCGGCGCCAGCGGTTCCTGCGCGACGATCGGCAGGCGAACCACGAACTCGCTCCCCTGCCCCCTCCCGGCGCTGAGGGCTTCCACGCGGCCGCCGTGCAGCTCGACCAGGGACTTGACGATCCCCAAGCCGATCCCCAGTCCGCCCTGCGAGCGCTCGGGCCGGCGTTCGACCTGAACGAACATCTCGAAGACGCGGGGTAGCATGTCGGCCGGGATGCCGATTCCGGTATCGCGCACGCGCAGGACCGCCTCTTCGCCTTCCCGGTCCAGGCTGACTTGGATTTGGCCGCCGGGTTCGGTGTATTTCACGGCGTTTGTGAGCAGGTTGTCGACGACTTGCTCCAGACGCGTGGGGTCGGCCTTGAGCCGGACCGGCACGGCCGGCAATGCGATCGACAACTCGAGACCGCGGGCATCGATCGCTGCCCGGGCGGTCTCGACCGCGCGCGTCACGATGCGTTGGAGCTCCACGGTCTCCGTGCGCAAGTCAATCTTCCCCTGACTGATGCGGGAGACGTCCATCAGGTCGTCGACCAACCGCACGAGGTGCGCGACCTGGCGCTCGGCCATCGCGCGCTCGGGCTCGTCGCCGCCAGGCCGGCGCATCAGGTGAAGCGCATTGCGAATCGGGGCCAGCGGGTTGCGCAGCTCGTGGGCCAGGATGGCCAGGAACTCATCTTTGCGCCGGTCGGCGTCGGCCAGTTCGTCCATGCGCCTGCCGAGCTCGCCTTCCAGCCGCTTGCGCTCCGTGACGTCCTCGATGATCGCGGCGACACGCGCGGGCTTGCCCGCGCCGTCACGGATCAACGAGACCGCGGTTCGTGCCCAAACTTCCCGACCGTCCTTCCGGACGTAGCGTTTCTCGATCGTGTACTGCGGTAGCTCCTCGGCGACGCGCTCGAACATGCTGAGGTTCCGCGCCAGGTCGTCCGGGTGCGTGATGTCCTGAAAACGCAGCGCGAGCAAATCCTCGCGCGGGTAGCCGACGATCTCGCAATAGCGATCGTTGGCACGGAGGAAGCGCCCTGACAGGTCGACCTCGGCGATTCCGGTCGCCGCCTGGTTGTAGAGCGCGCGGTGTTCTTCCTCGCTTGCCCGGAGCGCTTCTTCGGTACGGACGCGGTCGTCGATGTCGATGGCGGTCCCGAGCCGCCGGGTGACGCGGCCCGACGGGGCCCGCACGGGCACCGAATGAATGAGGTGCCATCGGTACCGCCCGTCGCGGTCGCGCAAGCGGACCTCGGCCTGGAACATCTCGCCGCTGCCGACCGCCCGGTTGCGCAGGGCGTAGACCCGCCCAAGGTCGTCGGGGTGGACGACCCCGCGCCAGCCCTCGTGCGCCAGCGCCTCGGCGGGTGTCATCCCCGTGTACGCATACCAACGAGTGTTGAAGTAGTCGACCTCCCCGTTGGGCCCGGCCGTCCAGACGACCTGCGGCATCGCTTCGGCAAGCATTTCGCCCCAAACCCGGTCGTCTTCCGGCTCCGGTGCGCCGGACGGCCCGGTCTGGCCCGGCGCGGACGAAGGCTCTTCGGACAATGGTGGGACGTGGTCCTGGGACATCGTCGCGCCTCTGGCCCGGCCAACTCCGTTCGGGAGGGTCCAAACTATGTTCCGAGGTTGTTATTGTAGCGACCGTGAGCCGGCCCGTCTTCGTCAAGATGAAACGGCAAGGCTCAGGAGCAACGCGTGGCGCGCGAGCGTCTGGGCGCAACGGCGGATGGCCGTCGCTCGTGGCTGACGTGATTCTCGGCGGACGGGGGTGGAATGAACGACTGGAAGGCTCGGATGCAAAAAACGGTCCGCCACTTGGCCGAGCAACTGGCGGGCATTCGCCCGGGGACGCTGAGCGTGGGCTTCGTCGAAACGTTTCGCGTCACGACCCACGGCCAGATGGCTCCTCTTGGCCGAGTGGCCTCCGTCGTGAGTCAGGGCGATCGGATCGTCGTCACACCGTTCGACTCCTCGACGGTTCCTGCGGTCGTGAAGGCCCTCACCGACGCGAAGCTGAACGCTTACGCGCTCAACCCTCGGACGGTTTGCGTCAGCGTACCGCCGGTCAGCGGCGAGCAGCGTGCCGAGATGGTGAAGCACGTCAAGAAGCTCGGCGAAGAGGCCAAGGTAGCCGTCCGGGCCGTGCGCCAGGACGCTCGCAAGGAGATCGCCGCCCGCGGACGCGGCTCGGAGCGGGCGGTGCAAGAGGCCACGGATGCGGCGGTGGCCGAGATCGAGCGGCTGGTGAAGGGAAAGCAGACCGAGCTCGCGAGTTGATCGGGGCCGCGGCGCGTTGCCCTCAGCGCGTGTTGGCCCTACAATCGTCGGCCGTCGTAACGCGCTCAGGCGTCTGAGGAACCAACCGCCCCGTGTCGTCCCCTGCCGAGTTCCCTCGGATCGCCGTGGCTATCCCCTGCTACAACGAGGCGGCCGCCATTGGGCGCGTCGTCGCCGAGTGGCTCGCTGCGCTCCCCGCTGCGGACGTCATCGTCTTCGACAACAACTCGACCGACGGCACCGGCACGATCGCCCAGGAGGCCGGCGCCCGCGTCGTCGCCGTTCCCGAACAGGGAAAAGGGCACGCCGTTCGCGCGATCTTCAAGATGCTGGCCGACCGGGCCGCCGTCGTCCTCGTCGACGGCGACGGCACCTACCCCGCCGGAGCCATCGGCGAATTGCTGCCGCCGGTGCTCGAGGGCCGCGCTGACATGGCCGTGGGATCGCGTCGGCCGGTCGCCGGTGAGGGGGCGATGACACCCCTTCGACGCCTCGGGAACCTGCTCATCCCCGGGACGTTTCGCGTGTTCATTGGCCGTGGGACGCGCGACTTGCTCTCGGGGTATCGCGTCTTCGGTCCCCGCTTTCTTCACGAGGTGCGGCTACGCTCGAGCGGCTTCGAGATCGAGACGGAGCTGGCGACCGAAGCCGTCGCGCGACATTTGCGGATCGTCGAAATCCCCGTCGATTATCACCCTCGGATCGCCGGTACCGCCAGCAAGCTCCGTCCTCTACGCGACGGCATCCGGATCGTACGCACGATCGTCGTGCAGAGCCTGCGCCTTCGGCCCTGGCGGCCCGCCCTCCTCGCGGCCGGCCTCGTGCTGGGAGTGATTGCCGCCCTGAAACTCCTCAGGTAGCCCCTCCTGGCGCCTCCGGTCCCATCGATCGCCTGCAAGAACGGGCTGGTTTCTCGACGAGCCGAATCGAATACCGGGGTGTCGTTTTTTGGTTGCGTACGGCTCCGCTCGCCCTAAGATGGCGCGCAGCAGATGCCCAGAAACTTTCCCCCCGGAGCCCGCTCGGCAACCGTGACCGGGGCGCGTGTTCCCGATGGCTTCGTGATCCGAAACACAGGCCTACGGACGCCGTTTCCACGCTGACTTTCATAGCTACCGTAAACGTCCGTCTCGGGTGCAGCCCGGCGCCGCCGGGTTGCCCGTCGCTGAGGGTTTCCCGCACCAGGAGGATCGGCAATGAACCAATGGCGTTCGCTCTCGACCGCGTTTGTGTGCGTGTCGCTGGCCTGCATGTCGGCCGGCGCCGCGGAATTGTCCAAGGGGACGCCCGACTGGAAGTCGGCCGGCCCGATGGCCTTCGGGCCCGATGGCCTGCTCTTCCTGGCCGACACGCAAGGGGCCGCGGTCTTCGCCGTCGACACGGGCGACCGTCGGCCTGATACGGCGTCGAAGGCGCTGAAGGTCGACGCGATCAACGAGAAACTCGCCGCGCTGCTCGGCACCTCGACCGACCGGATCGCGATCAATGAGCTGGCGGTCAACCCCGCCTCGGGCCGCGTTTACCTGACGGTCTCACGTGGCACCGGGCCGGCCGCCAAGCCCGTGCTCGTCCGGGTTGATCGGTCCGGCCAGCTCGAAATCGTCTCCTTGGAGAACGTTCCCTTCTCCAGGGCAACCCTGCCGAACCCGACCACGGGAAGCGCGCCGAGGAGTTCGCGGTCCGAGGCGATCACGGACCTCGCGTTC
>JARLIH010000308.1 GCA_031291845.1 Isosphaeraceae bacterium
CGCCGCTACCTGCCAGACGGGCGCGGACCGCGCGGCGGGCGCGCCCGCGCGGCCCACCCCACGCCGCGCTCAACAAAAGGCCGACTCGGATCCCGTCGTCGTCGCTCACTGGGACCGACACCCGCGCGGGCTCGTCGTCGTGAATGCCGAGCCGCTCGACCAGCGCGAGGCGCGACGCCACCTCATGGCGCCCCGCCACCCACGGGGCGACGTCGGTCAGCAGGAAACCACCCCCGCCCATCGCCCAGCCCAGCCGGCGGGGGATGCCCGCCAGGGCGAGCACCAGCACGGAGAGGACGTCGCCCCGTACGTCAATCCCCAGGTCATACCGCTCCCGGCGCAGCGACACACCCAACTGCCAGACCGCCGAGGCGAGCGCCACGTGCCCCCGGCGCCGGTCGAACCAGCTTCGCGCTGCGACGTGGACGTGCCGGATGTTGGGATCCGCTTCAAAGACCTCGCGGTTGCCGGGCGAGGCCAAGACGTCGATCGCCGCAGCCGGGTAAGCCGCTCGCAGCCGTTCGAGGAGCGGGCTGGTGAGAACGGCGTCACCCAGGTGATCGAGCTGGACGACGAGGATCCGGCGCGGTGATGCGACGGTCCTCGGGGGCCTCGCCAGTCGCCAGGCCCACATGCCGGCCGACCCCACGGTGTCGAACGCGCGCACCAGGACGCGCCAGCGCCACTTGCTGTAGCGGTAGCGGCCGACGGCGACAGGCCTGATTTCACGGGGCGATCTGGTCATACACCTCCGCCGTGCGCCGGGCGACGGCCGGCCACAGGAAGTGATCGCGCACGTGCGACGCGAGTCCGGGCTGCGGTCCGCCCACCCAGGCCCGCACGATGGCATCGCGAATCTCGGACGGGCGGTCAGGGCGAGCGTACTCCACCCGATCGCCGAAGTACTCGCGCGTGCTGCCGTTCGGCGTCAGGACCACCGCACAGCCCGCCAGGGCGGCCTCGAGCGCCGAAAGGCCCGGCGTCTCGAACCAGCTCGGCAGCGCAAACACGCGCGCCGCGGCGTAGGCCGACGCGAGCAACGGGTCGTCGTGCTCGACCGCCGACAGCCAGGTCGCCTGGGGACCCGCGGCCTCCACACACCGTTTCCGGTATTCCTCCAGGCCGGCCGGGGCATCGCCGAAGACGACCAGGGGAAGGCCGAGCGTACGCGTCGCTCTGACGAGGGTATGAACGTTCTTGCGCGGTTCGATTCGTCCCGTGTAGAGGACGAAGCCCCTCCGGCCGAATCGCGCGCGGAAGGGGGCGGGGTCCGAGGAGGCAAAGCGCTGGCTGACGCCGTTCGGGACGACGTGGACCCTCTTCGGATCGGTCCCGAACAGGCGGACGAGCTGGCGAGCTTCGGCCTTCGAGTTGGGAAGCACGGCGTGTGCCAGGCGCAACAGGGCGCGTCGCCACGTCGGCCAGCGGGGCGCGGCCGACTTCAGGCCCCATTTGGCCAACTGCCAGGCGCCCTGCGCACGATTTGGGGCCTGCGCGGCGATCGCGCGCGG
Organism: Isosphaeraceae bacterium; assembly: GCA_031291845.1. Taxonomy (GTDB): domain Bacteria; phylum Planctomycetota; class Planctomycetia; order Isosphaerales; family Isosphaeraceae; genus DAIDJG01. Next base: position 1,512 of record JARLIH010000308.1, read on the forward strand.
CTCCACCCAGCAGATGGGCGAGAGCACCACCCGGACGTGCCTTGCGCGTGCCACGCGTGCCAGCTCCAGGCCCTCGCGCGACATGCCGAAGAGGTGGAGCAGTCGCGCGTCTTCGAGGCGATCGGTCCACGCGTTGAAGGGTCGCACATTCTGACCGAGCTCTTCCAGGTGCCGGCCGGTCTGCACGAGCTGGTTCTCGCCTCCGCCGGGCGACTGGAACACCGCGGACGGAGCGTGGAAGAGGACGGAGCCCGGGTCCATTGCTCCCGTCGAACGCGCGGCGAGCCACGAAGAGGGAAAGGAAGTCAGCGTTTCAATCGGCGCAGGTTCCGGCGACCCCGCGCGGGGGGAAAGGGAACCCGAAGAAAACCGTCGTGCCGTGTCCATCGTCATACCTCCCTGCTTTTCGCGCTCCGCCAGTGTCGTAGGCCTTTCTTGACGCGAGCCGTCCAGGTGTTCCCCGGCAGTTCTTCCAGTGGGGTCACGGTCTCCCAGTCCAGCACGCTCCGGACGGCCGCCTTGAGGCTGGGAGTCCAGGGAGCCGGGCGAGGCGACGGTAAGTCAATGCGCACGTCGCGCCGCTCGTAGACCAGGTCCTCGAGCCGAAGCAGCGTGCGCGGGCCTTGAATCGGTATCGTTGAGATGTGTGCCCCGCGCTGGATTTCGAGGCCGAGCGGATAGCGGGGGTCCCAGTCGTCGAACTGGACTTCAAAGCGTCCCTCGGGCCGGGGCACGACCGACCATCGCCGCTCGGCACGCCAGCGCCACCAGGCGGCGAACGCCGTCAGCGTCACGCGCCAGACCAGCGGGTTGCCGGCCACCGTCGCGTCGAGCGTCGACAGGATCTCCGGGAACCGCGCCAGCCGGCGCTCGGGGTGGCCGTAGACGAACGCGGTCTCCCCCGCCGCGACCTTGCTGCGCACAACCGCCGCCAGGTACTCGGCGATCACGCGGCCGGGCGTCGGTCCGGTGTCGAGGAACAAGCCCTCGCAAACGGGGTGGATCGGCACCTGGAGCACGCGAGAGAACCTGCGCTCATCGCTGCGCCAGGGAGAGAAGGGAAAGTCGTCGTGCGCGAGCTGGAAGTCGGACGAGTACTGGTAGCCCAGGTCCTCGAGCGCCGCGTCGAGCCCGGCGTTCCAGCGGCCGTGAGGCGCGGCGAACCCGCCGGGGGTGAAGCCCGCCTGGACCAGCACGTCGTGCGCGCGCTCCAGGTTGCGCCGGTTCGCGGCGGGGTCGCGGTAGATCACGTGGTGATGGCCGTGCGACTGGGTGTCGAACCGCCGCAGGTCGTCCAGCACAGCGCGTTGATCGCCATAGGCCCGCGTGCTGACGAAGTGCGTGCAGCAGTCCTCCACGCGGCGCCTCGCGCGGGCGAAACGCCGGTAGTCGTCCGGAGCGGGTTCGTCCAGATCGACGCGGAAGTTGAACGCCGAGCGGTATGGGTAGGGATATGGCGCCAGCCGCGCCCAGAGACCACCCTCGTGCTGGATCGCGAGGCGCAGGCGGTGCACGAGCTTGCGCCGGATCGTCCCGCGGTCGTAACGGGCGACGTGTTCCGTGAGCGTCCGTCCGGAGACGTTCCACGACGCGCGGTGCGAGCGGACGCGTGTCAGCGCCTCGAACGGGTCGAAACGCGTGTCCTCGTGCAGTCGCTGGACGTCGACGGCGACGTGTTCGGGCGAGAGCGTGGCCCGCCGCGCGGCTGGCGACACGCGACGGCCGTCGTAGAGCACGAACCGCCCCGCACGGAACGCCAGCGGGTTCGAGTCACGCACCTTGAAGTAGGCGATCCCCTCTTGCGCCAGCACCTGTTCGAGCCCGGGGGGCGTGTCCCAGAGCAGGAGCGGCAATGCGGGAAGCGACGTGAGGTTATCCATGAATCGCGCCCCCGGGAACGCGTGCCGTCCAGAGCGCCAGGAGACGAGCCCGGGGAACGGACCGGAAGATTCGCCGGTCCGACTCGCGCGGGCCGAGCAGGAACGTCACGTCAACCTCCGTGAACGCCGCGGTGCCCAGCCGCCGCACCAGCGCGCCCGGCCGGAACCAGCGTTCGCGGACGGGCCCGCCGTGGGGATACATCCAGCGCCCCCGGCGCTCGTCGATCGCCTTGACGAGGAGGGCCGGCAGCCACGGGCGCTGGGCGTTCAGGGCCGCGGCGTTCTTGTCGATCACCGCGAGCAAGCCGCCGGGCCGCAAGACCCGGCGCGCCTCGGCCAACACGTCGTCGAGCCCAGGAAGGTGCTCGAAGACTTCGACCGCGATCACCGCGTCGAACACCCCGCTCGCCAGCGGGAGCCGCCGCGCCGAGCCGCGCACCCGCGGCAGGCCCGACGCACTCGCGAGCATGGCGGCCGAGAGGTCGAGACCGACCACCGCCGCACCCCCGTCGGCGAGTCGTCGCCCGAACCGCCCCTTTCCGCATCCGAGGTCGAGTATGCGACGGCCCTCGAGCGGACCGAGAACCTCGCGCAGGGCCCGGAGCCGAAAGTCCTCCCGGTCGACGGATTCCTTGAACCGCCCCTGGAGGCGGTCGAACCGTGCGCCGACCTCGGCCTCGTAGAGCGCGGGCGCGTGGGTCATGAGGCCCTCCGCGCGCGGACGAGCTCGCGGTGCTTCCAGTGGCGCACCGCCACCGAGAAACCGGAGAGTGCGCAGAACACGAAGCCCTCCACGCCGTCGCGAAAGCCTTGCTTGCCCATGTAGAGCTTGAGGAACGTCCAGAACGGTCGCAGCGCCAGGTCCGTCGCCCGGTAGGGACGGCGCTCGCGATCGAACTTGATGGCTTCGAGCGTTGTATATTCGTTAATTTTCCTCAGAAACGTTTTCATGTCCGGAATTGTACGGTGCTGGAGCGTGTTGGCGAGCAACCCGGCCGTCCCTTGTAAGTCGACCGTTTCGTGGACCGTGCCGACCCAGCGCCCTGCGCCTCGGCGGAAGAGGCGGAGCGGCCGGTCATGCTGGGTGCCCGAGTAGCGGAACCGGCGGCCGAGGATCACGCTCCGGATCGGGACGCGGAAGCCGTTGTGCGGGTTCAGGGGGTCGGTGACGACGCGGCGGATCTCGGCGGCCAGCTCCGGCGTGGCGCGCTCGTCGGCGTCGATTGCGAAGACCCATTCGCCCGACGCCAGCTCGAGCGCGGCGTTGCGCTGGCTGGCGAAGTCGTCGAACGTCCGCAGCGCCACGAGGTCCGCCCCGCGCTGGGCGATCTCGCGCGTCTCATCGCGGCTCGCGCGGTCGACCACGACGATCACCTCGTTGGCCCAGGCCACCGTTTGCAGGCAGTACGGCAGGTTCTCGGCCTCGTTCTTGGCGAGGATCAGCACGGAGACGCGCGCGTCAGGCACGGCGCACCCCCTTCTTGACCGCGACGGCGAGGGCGCGGACCGGGAAGTACAGCGCGTAGACCGCGAGTGCGCCATCCAGCCGCCCGATCGCGGCCAGGATGATCCACAGGTGCCAGCGGATGTCGGCGTGGCCCACGAGGCGGATGGCGGCGGCCAGTTGCGCCTGGAACGGTGCAGCATGCCGACCCCGGAGGGCGGAACGAGTATCCTTATCCCCTCCTCCTTTGTGCTGACGGCCCGACGCGCTCCCTTGCGTCGGTGAAGGCGCCGGCTTATCACCTCTCCCCCTGGGAGAGGTCGGACGCGGAGCGTCCGGTTGAAGGCGCTGGGCGGACGCGTGTGGCTGCTCGCCCTCACCCGGACGCTCCGCGTCCGACCTCTCCCGGAGGGAGAGGTTCGTGGCACACTGATCCGTTGCGCGTGCGCCGAACTCGCTGAGGTCTCGGTCCGTCAATTCAAGGGCCGAGGGAGGAACGATCGCCTCGCTGTCCTGATCTCCTCGGTCATCGCGCGCCTCATCGCCATCCAGGCCGTCTCTTGTCGACTCCGCCGTCGCCACCACGAATTGGTACTTCCCCATCGCGTACAGCATCCCCAGCAGCAGCCAGCTATGCTGGCCGTCGCGCACAAATGCGCCCCACGCGATCGCCGCGTGCAGCGCCATGTCGGCCAGCTCGTCGAGGTAGGCGTCGAGCCAGCGGCCGAACTCCGACGCCGTCCCCTGAAGGCGCGCGAGGTGGCCGTCGGCCGTGTCGAGCACCAGCGCCGCGGCCAGTGCCAGCGCGACGGCACTTTGGACGCCGATGCCCGGCGCGATGAACGCGACCATCGCCGCCGCGACCAGCATCAGTCCGCCCGCGGCGAGCGTCAGTGCATTCGGCCGGACGGGGGTTGGAGCCAGTGCCCGGGCCAGCGCTCGCGCCGGTGCCAGTGCCCAGTAACGTCCGAGCGGCTGATACGACTGCCGGCGCACCAGCTCTTGCTCGGCGCCGGCGAGGCCTTGGGGCGTGTCGAGGCGCCAGATCACGGCGGTTTCGGGATCCCTCCCAGCGCGCACGGCGCGTCGCAAGCGCGACGGATCGTAAAGCCGGTCCGTGCGCAGTACGACTCCGTCCGGCGGCCGTTCCCCCGAGGTGAATTGGTAGCGGCCCGTGTCGAACTCGGCGACGAAGCCTCTCAAGCGGGCATGGTCCTCGAGCGGGGCATCGATCACGACCGGCTCGCAGCCCAATCCTCGGGACTGTTCGACCAGCCGCTCCAGGACCGAGATCCCGCGGACCCGCGCAACGGCCAGCGCGCCGGCAGGTCCGGACGGGCGGGCGTCGATCACGATCCGGGGGGAGCGACGGGGCATTGGTCGTTTCCTGGTGCGGGAGGCTCCGGTCATCCGGGGCGTCACCACTGGAACTGCTCGAAGAACGCTTCCTGACGCGCGACCCAGTCGCCCCTTCCGACCGCCCGGGTACGACGCAGGGACGCGACGGTTCGAAGACGCTGGAGCGCCTCGACGAGCGCCCCCAGGAACGCCGATCGGCGCGTCGCCAAGGCGTGCGCCACCCGCACCGCGAGCCAGCCCAAATGGGTGACAAGCCGCCGCCCGCCCAGGTTCTTCCAGGCGAACAACAGCGTATTCCGCATCGCCAGGCGGTCGCACCCCGCGCGGCCAAACGCCGGCCCGAACGAGCCGAAGCCCCGGTGGTAGGCCACGGACTCCGGCACGTAATATCCCTTCCACCCTGCCATCCAGCCGCGGAAACCAAGGTCGAGATCTTCGATTCGCCCCGGGAAATACAACGGGTCGTACCCGCCGAGCGCGAGGAACTTGCGGCGGTCGACCGCGAGCACCGGGCCTGCCGCCGCGGTCAGGTCGGGCTGTCCGAGCACGTCCTCGTGTCCCGGCACGCGGCACATTCCCTGGACGAGGCCGAAGCGCGTCCGGACCCTCGTGCGCATTCCCTCGTATTCGCGGCCGTCGAAGCTCCAGCACAGGGGCGCCGAGAAGAGGGCGTCGTCGTGCGCGTCGAACGCCTTCAGGAGTGGGCCGAGTGCGTCGGGGTCGAGCTTCACGTCGTCGTTGAGCAGGAAGACGACGCGCTCATCGAGGCGGGCGAGCACCGCGTTGAACGACGCGAGGCCCTGGTTCGACTCCGAGATCACCTGCACGCCGGGCCAGCTCTCGACCAGCTCGTCGAGCGACCCGTCGGTCGAGCCGTTGTCCACGACGCTGACCGCACAAGGGACTGCGCTGCGCGCTGCGGCTTCGATGACGGAGGGAAGGCACTCCTTGAGGAGGTCCCGGCCGTTATAGTGCAAAACCAGGATGTGCGTGCGCTCGGCGACCACGGGTTCCATCCCTTCCTCGGCGGCATCGCGACTCCGCGGCGCCGGCCGATTCGAGCGCTGGCAACCATACGCGGGGCGCTGATTTCGGTCAATCCCGAGTACACGGCCGGTGAGTGTAAAACGGCTGTGGGTCCGTGTGCGGCCAGTTTTCCTGGCAGCCTGGAGGGGGCGCCCGGTGGCCGTTCCACTCCCCCGCACGGGACAGAGGGACCGACACTCTTGGTTCCTTCGCAGCAGCCCCGGCCGATC
>JARLIH010000309.1 GCA_031291845.1 Isosphaeraceae bacterium
CGGTGCGAGCATGCATCCGTGCGACCGATGAAGCGAGAATCCTGTCGACCGCTTACCGTCTGGTTTCAATGCTCTTGGTGCGAGCATGCATCCGTGCGAGACGCTGTGCTTGCTGTTCCTACTGGGAGGATACATCACGTTTCAACGCTCTCGGTGCGAGCATGCATCCGTGCGACTAGTCGGCACAGCCGGACTGATGAGTCTTCCGATCCGGTTTCAATGCTCTCGGTGCGAGCATGCATCCGTGCGACCAAGGCCGAGGACGCCCCCGCCAAGCCCACGCCACGTTTCAATGCTCTCGGTGCGAGCATGCATCCGTGCGACAGGGAGCACCTCATGAGCAAGTGGATTGAGGCGTGTTTCAATGCTCTCGGTGCGAGCATGCATCCGTGCGACCAGACCAGGTTCGACTCCTGGCGAGGGCACCCGAAGGGACTGTTTCAATGCTCTCGGTGCGAGCATGCATCCGTGCGACGTGTTGTAACCCTCGTTCACGACCGGAGGGTCACAGGTTTCAATGCTCTCGGTGCGAGCATGCATCCGTGCGACAGCAGCATCCATAAAGCCATAGTTTGCAGAGACTTGCAAGCGAAAAATGCCCAGGGCTTCCGAGATCGGAGGTGCTTTATGGATGTTTTGGCGAGCAGGCGTCATGGAATCATCGCGTAAGCTGTTGGAATTCAAGCAACTGAGGCACACGCCCGGACCTTCCGCGGAGCGGAACTTTTTTGGACACTCCTCGCTGATCTCCACCGGTTACCCCTCAGGCGAAGCGGGGGCGTCTGGGTGCCATGCCCACGTCTTCGTGGCCAGGCGCGTCGGGCCTTCCCGCCGGAGGAGCCCGGGCACACCACGCGGGGGGCATGGCACCCAACACCGTCCCTGCTCGGCCGTTTGAGCCGAAACCGCGAGTCGCGGTGGAGATCAGCGAGCAGTCTCCTTTTTTTTCCTCAAAGCGAACGATCCCGGCGTGTTTCGTCCGCCTTTGCCCAGCCGTTTCCGTGCCCTCGGTCCGGGCGACGCGTGAGAAGGACCCGAACAGGTCGCCGCCAGTGCTATGCCTTGCGAAACGTCTCCGTGCCCTCGGTGCGGGGACCGCCAGACTGACGGCACGTGTTCTTACGAAATCCCCCGCGCCTCTCCTCGGCATGAACTCGCAACACGAGTCGAGTGAGACGAGGGCCACGGTATGGTGGGCCAGCTGCAACAGGCGCGCTTCTGAAGACAGCGTCTCTGATCGGGTTGCCGTCAACGATACCCTTGAGAAACCTTACCACCCGAGAGTCCGCGCTTTTTCCGAGGGGAGGATCTTATGAGCAGCCTTGCACGGTTTCCGTTGGATTTGACGACCGACGAATTGGACTCGATGGAACGGTGGAGCGCGATGGCGGGTTTCCGCACGAAGACGGAGTTTGTGCTCAATGCCTTCACGATGTTCCGGTGGGCCGCTCAGCAGGTCTTGCTGGGGCGTACCATCTGCGCCGTGAACGAGGCGACCGGGGAGATCCGCCACCTGGAAATGCCGGCACTGGCGGCGATCGCGAGCTGGGGCACACCCCCGCCGCTGAGCGCGGAGGAGCGCTACCTGCGAATCGCCGAACCGGGACGCCCGTTGCCGGAGCACTTTTTCCAGTCCGGAGGAGAGCACGACGTCGCTGCAGCGCGATCTCTGGACCCCCGAGGCGTTGAAAGACCTGAGTCGAATCTGGGGAATGCACCCCAAGCACCGTGACGGACGGATCGTGATCGGTCCTACAAGGAAGGAGAGGACATGCAAAGCGTGCTCACCGCGAGTTAGGCGCTGGTCGATCTGTTCATGGACCGGCTGGCTCCGGGCCGCCCGGTTGAACCTAAAACGCCACGCCTGTCCGTTCGTCGTCTCCGAGTTGGCACAGGCTCTCTCGGCCTTGACCCCTGATACAGCAGGAACTGAAACGCCAAGGGTCGTCTCCTTGTCTGGGACGTTTTGTCCGCATTGACGCCTGATTTAGCGGCAATTGAAACCAAAGACCATCGCGATCGGCCTTCCTGAGTCCGCGCTGTCCTCTTGATTCAGCGGGAATGAACAAGGGCGTTTCACGCGGAAGCGGTATTCTTGTAAGAACACGTTCTTCGTACTGGACGATCACATCCAATCGAGTTACAGTTCGCATTGGTACTTTCCAGGGACGGCTCGATCGGGGAACTGACGGTGGTCGCCTTCCCCATGGGCTCCGCGTCGATCAGCGACCAAGAGACGGCGGCCGGTGGGATGGGCTTGCCGCCTTGAGCCGCTTGCCGACCGCTTCGCCGAGAGGTGGGTCATGACCCAGTTCTTGCTCCGCGTGGAAGCCGTGAACCTCGTCAACGTCATTGACGACACTGACGACCTCAGCACGCGTCGTGGCGGCGGCCTGATGATTCTCAATGCCGCCACGCAGATGCTCGAAACACTTCGGGCGGACATTCGCACGCGGTTGACGCCCGTTGCAACCGGCGCCTCGATCGGCCTGTTCGCGTTCGAGGCCGTGGACGAGAAGGACGCGGAAAACGTGCGCGCAGCGGTGGAAAGCCACTTTCAAATTGGAACGCTGGAGTACCCCGTCGATCAGACGGCATGGGGTCACTTGCCGCTGAAACACGGCACGTACGTGGTCGACGTCGAGCCGATGGGCCTGTCCCCGGCCGAGGCGGAGCAGAAGGCCGTCGCCAAAAACCGCTGGCGTCAGATGAGCGCTCCGAGCCTGTCGTTGGACGGCTTGTGGCCGCGCGAGGCCGCGGACGCATGCGAGTTCGATTTCGTCCGCCCGGCGACCACTGTGGTCGAGGCCGCTGATGGGGCGAAGAACGCGTCGGAATCGGTCAGGGCTCGTCGCGACTATGGTCGAAACGCGCGACAGAAGTTTTACGAGCACGAACTCGAAACCTGCGACTTCGCGTTTGTGGATGGTCTTCAAGAATTGTCCGATCCCCGGCGGCTTGATAAGCAAGGCGCGCCTTTCGATGAGAATGACGCGCCGCCTGATGCGCGCGACAAGCTCGCGGTCTTTTACGTTGATGGCAACAGGTTCGGAGCGACGGGCCGCGGCATGTGGGCCGGGGACGACCCTGTGGACACCTTTCGTGAGTGGTCCGAAGCGATTCGCGGGCATCACCGCGACCTGCTCCGCGGCTTGCTCGGCCGCGCCGCGGCAGATGCGTCCTGGAAGAACGGGAGCCGCCTGCGGCTGGAGACGTTGCTGTGGGGTGGGGACGAAATCCTCTGGGTCGCGCCGGCGTGGAAGGGGTGGGAACTGGCCCGGTGGTTCTTCGGGCAGACACACGAGGTGACGGTTCGCGCGCAGCCGCGCAGACTCACGTACGGCGCCGGCCTGGTCTTCTGCCACCGCAACGCGCCGATCAACAACATCATCACGCTGGCACACCGGCTGGGCACCATCGCGAAGCGGGCCGGTGATTCCGTGCGGCACCGCCTTGCTTACGAAGTGCTCGAATCGTTCAACGACCGGCCGGGTGAGGATCTCGATGTCCACCGCCGCCGCTTGCTCCCGGAGGGGGTTCCGGTCGAGGGCCTGGTTCTGGACCCCGTTCGGGGCGAGATGTTCTGGGGAGCCTTGCGCCGGATCGCCGCAAGCGATGACTTCCCCACGCGGCAGCTCTATCTGCTAGTGAAAGCGTGGAGAAAACGGGAGCCGTTCGCCGCGCACAAGAAGCGCCTGGATGCCTGCGGCGTCGGGCCCGCGCTGGCGAGTTTCCGTGAAGAGACCGGAGAAGCGGCCTGGCTTCACCTCCTGCAAATGCTTCCCTACATTCCGACGGGACCATCCACGGCCGACTGGGAGCGTGTTCCGTGATGATGCACTATCGACTCGACGTGACGCTCACGCTCCTGGGTCCGATCCTCACGCGCGGCGGAACAACGCCCGAAGCCGGGATCGATGCCCCGCTCGCGCGCGACGGAGTGGGTCGGCCGATGCTGCCGTTTTCGCTCGTCAAAGGCAAAGTCCGCGATGCCTTCCACGACCTTCCGCACACCTCCGGCTTTGTGGAGGATTGGCTGGGCAAAGGAGGCAACGACGAGTATTTCGACCAGCGTGGCCGGCTACGGTTTAGCGACTTCGTCACCGAGGAAGCCGGGAAGACGAACGACGACCTGATCGAGCGCATCGAGATCGACCGGGCGACCGGGAGCACCGCCGGCCGCATGCTGGCGATGGTCGAGGCGCCGTTCGGATATGGTCAGCCGGTCCCCTTCCAAGGAACCGTCGAGTTCATCGCTGGCGACGACGCCGTGGCGGCGAAGGTCCGCGATGCCCTGGACCAGGCGTTTCGCTGGGTGCCGACCTATGGGGGCCTCCGGACCGTCGGCTTCGGGCGGACGTATTGCGTCCAAACCAAGCTCGTCACGTGCCCGACGCGTTGTCGCGGCACACCGACGGGGGCAAGCTCCCTCCCCCTGAGGCTCCGGCTCGATCGACCGCTGTGCCTCGTCGGACGGAGGCATTCGGGAAACCACTTCGAATCCCTTGAGACGATTTCCGGTGCCGTGCTGAAAGGTGCGGCGGCCCGGCTGATCCTCGAAATGAGCGGCTCGCCGGCGAAATGGCTCGATCCAAGGGCGCGGAATTCCCCATGGCCCTTCTTGTGGAAACACTTCGAGGCCATTCGCTTCGCCGAAGCTCGCCCGATGACCGAGGGGGCGTTGCACCGGCCGGTTGAGCCGCCGCTCTCGATCGTGACGTCTCCTACTGGGCTGAACCAGTACTTCGACGTCGCGCTCGAACCTGAGCCGAGGCTGATCGGCGGCACTGCGCCCGCGTTCGCCCCCGATTGGAAGGATGAGGACTTCGCGCTGGTCCGTGGCGCCTTCGGCTGGCCCACCCTTCCTCGCGAGCGCCGCACCCGTACTGCCATCGATGCGAGGACCGGCCGTGCCAAGGACGAAGCCCTGTTCTCGTACGGCCTCGTCCGCCCGGAATCCAAGGGCGACGATGGCACGATCGCTTCCTACGTCTGGGAGGCATCGATCGGCCTGGAGGACATCGATGCGAACGATCGGCCTGCGGTCATCAAAGAGCTGGCCGATCTCCTGACTTACGGGCTGCCGGGCATCGGCAAAACTCGCGCCACGGCGGACGTGGATTGGGTGAGCGCCTCGACGCCCCCCCAGCAGCCCAAAGTTCCCCTCGTTGGGGCGGAGCACGTCGTCACGCTCCAGACCGAGTTCCTGATGACCGACCCTGAGACACTTACGGGCGGCATTCCGGCTGACCGACTCAAACGCGCCTATCACGACTTCTGGCACGAGGCCTCAAACGGCGCGTTTGCGCTGGTGCGGTACTTCGCCCGGCAAGCGCTGTACGGCGGGTTTCTCTCCAGGCGATCGGGCCAGACACGCTACGAAGCGTTTCTGGCCACGGAGCGAGGAAGTACGTTCGTGCTCAAAGCGCTGAGCCCGGTCGAGGCCGCAAGCGCGCTGCAGACCTGGCGGGAGCGAGGGCTGCCGGCGCCCGAGTGGGTCAAACGTCGATACGGCAATGGGACCGACCCGCTCTGGAGAACTTGTCCGTTCCTGCCGCATGCAGGGTTCGGCGAAGTCGCGATCGATCTGGAATGCCACACCAAGAAGCGACCTCCGAGGCTGCAGCCATGAGCGTACGCTGGCGGATTTCCGGCCTGTTTACGACGACCGCGCCGATGCACATCGGGAGCGGCGCGGTTCTCGAGCGGGACGAGGACGAATGCGATGTCGCGTCCGTCGTGAGGGACCACCAGGGGCGTCCCTGCATTCCGGGCACCGCGCTCAAGGGCGTGCTGCGGGCTTGGGCCGAGCGGTTCTTCGCCGACGAGTCGGCCGCGATCGTCCGTATCTTCGGGGATCGGGGACTTACCGCGCCAACCGCCGAGGCCGGCTGGGCAGAGTTTTCAACGGCTATGATCCGGATGCCCGCTCAGGCCGACCGGGTCCGCCTTGCGAGATATGTCCCGTACTGGCGACAACACCGGTGTGCCGGCATCGTCAGCAACGTATGCATCAACCGTAACACCGGCGCACCGCAAGCGAACAAGCTCTTTTATCAGGAGTTCGTTCCCGAAGGCGTGTCGTTTGACGTGGAGATCGCCGCAACGCGGTTGACGGACGGCGAGGTTGCTCTGCTCCTAGCCATTCTCGAACAGGGCGCCGCACATCCGACGCATCCCTATCAGTTTGGCGCGAATGCCGCTGATGGCTGGGGACGATGCGCGTGGTTGCGCTTGGGCGTGAAGCAATGGCGGTCCTCGCGCGGGACAAACTTCGCGCAAGGAGGGGTCGGGTACGATTGTTGCGATGTGCCGTGGGAATCTGGCGCACCGACGCCGCAAGCGGGCGAGGCTCCGCCCCACGTGTCGGCCGAACTGGCGTTGAGCTTTCAGGGGCCGTTCCTTGTCGACGACGCGTCTCGAGCGAGAACCGACGCCGCGAATGACCCGGAAAACGCCGCGCGTGCCAACTTCACCCCGCTGCGACGCAGCACTGGCGGGATCTGGTTGCCATCGTCTTCGTTTCGCGGCGCCTTGCGTCAGCGGACCGAGTTCCTGCTCCGCTCACTGGACGAGAATGCGACCGGCGACCCGAACGAGCACCTGGGAAGTGGTCCGATCGAGCGCATCTTCGGGCAAACGTCGCGCGCGGCCAGGCTGACGATCGAGGAGTTCAGCGAGGACGGTCGTTGCCCGACGCGGCGGCAGGATTTTGTGGCCATCGACCGCTTTACCGGCGGCGCGGCCGACGGAGCCAAGTTCGACGCGGAATACGCCGACCGCCCGACCCTGAAAACCAGGCTCGTGTTGGATCTCGACGGACTCGAACGGCAGGACGTGGCCCTGCTAGCGTTGTCCCTTCGGGATGTTTGCCGGGGAAACGTCACCTTTGGCTTCGGGGCCGGGAAAGGGTACGGAGAAGCAAGAGGCGAGCTTACGTCCTTCACTTGGTCGGGCGCCAAGGCCGACTGGAACGTGCCCGCTTCCGCAGCGACGGGAACGATCGACGCCGAACTCGTGGGGTGGTTGAACGCAGCGCTCGAACTCCTGCCGAGGCTGGCTGTGGCACCCGCGCCGGCCGCCGCCAGTGCACCGCCAAGTTCACGTCCGGTCGTGGTGAGAACGGGGACCTTGGGGTGGCAGAGTTCGGGCAATCGTCGGCGACGGGTTGTTCATATCCCGAACCAGCCCTTGCCGTTGCAAATCAATCGACCGGACGAGCTGGCTCCCGCTCTGCGCCAAAACAATGGCGACAACATTGCGGTCGACTTCGAGCTTGAGAACGGCCAACCGGTTCGCATCCGACCGGCCGGAGAGCCCTGGGTGGCGGGCCAAGCAATGGCCGGGGCTGTCCGCGCCAATCGATTCATTCATCCTTACTATTTCCTCACGCTTACGGATCGTTCCGCGTTCCGAGACGCGCTCGCCGATGAGCGGCCGGTCGGCCACGAGCGTCTCCAATTGGGTCGATACACCGGCAAGATCGCCGTCCGGCTGACCACGAAAACGCCCCTTCTGATTTGCGACGACCAGACCGCGAGCGTAGACGCCGGAGGGCACAAGACCTACGCGATGCGAACGGTTGACGGCAAGCCTTTGATGGCGTCGTCGTCGGTTCGTGGCATGCTCAGGTCGGCGTTTGAAGCGATCACCAATTCGCGACTCGCGGTTTTTCCAGGAAATATCGAGGCCGAAGGAGAACCTGCCGACAAACATGGGCGAAGGTTGGGATTTCGTTTGCCGGCCAATACGCCACTCGGCACGGTCCCTGTCCGGATCGTTCGTCATAACGGGACGCTCGCCGCCGAGCTTCTTCCGGGGTCGTCCACGATACCCGGCAACGGTCAGCTAACGCCCGGCAATCCTGTCTTCGCCGCCTGGTGTGGGTCGTACGGCTGGGCCCCTCCAGGACGCGCCGCGTTCGGCCATCGCGCCGAGGTCTGGGGCTACCTAACGCCGTGGCACTATCACCGGACGCTGCCGAGCGGTGGAGCGGTCCACTTCGACTTCTGGAACGTGGAGGAGGTTCGAGACGGATCGCTTCCGAAGCCAAGCATGGCCCCAGCTTCGCGGCGAAGAGCGTTTGGTCGGTCGCAGCCCGCTACTTGGGGAACACCGGATTGGCGCATAGGCTATCTCTGTGTCACCGAACGCAATATGAATAACAAGCATGACGAACGATTTTTCTTCTCGTCCCAGGCAGCGCGTATCATCGCGCCTCTGGAGAACGAAGCGATCGTACAATGGCGCCAGTTGATCCAGGACTACCAGGACCAGCATAGGCGCGAGCTCGAGAACGGAGTGAAGCGACCTCCAGCATTGCATCCGACGTGTCGATTCTCACGTCACATCAGTCATAACTTGATTGATGTTGCTGCCGATGAGCAAGTCTTGGACGAGGGCGATCTCTGCCATGCGGAGGTTACAAATGCTGGTGGGGCCTGGAGCGTCCGCGCTCTGTACCCCGTCATGATCTCCCGCAAGCTTTACGACCGGAGTCCTTTGGACCTTCTGCCGGATCTGCTCCGGCCAGCGACCACGATCAACGGGCTCTCTCCCGCGGACCGCGTGTTCGGCTGGGTCAGCCACGACGCCGTTCCCGACGACCCTGAGCCCGCTTATCGGGGACACGTTCGCGTCGGTCCGGTGACCTGCACCACCGAGGATGCGGTGGAAACGTTCCGCGAACCCAAGGCGCTCGCAGTCCTCGGCCAGCCGAAACCGCAACAAGGCCGGTTTTATCTCGGTCGAGCGAACGGGTCCGCGCAGAACACTGGGATTAGTAAAGCGGAGGCCGGGTATGGCGGTGCGAATCGGGTTCGGGGACCAAAGGTCTATCCGCACCACCACCAGTTTGCGGAGGCGATTGCGATGAGCGGCGTGCGGAGCAATCAGAACCGCTCGGTCACCGGTTGGGTCAGACCGGGGACGGTCTTCGAATTCGACCTCCACGTGGCAGACCTGACAGTGACCGAACTCGGTGCGCTTGTTTGGCTCCTGTCGCTTCCGGCGGAGCATTTCTTGCGGATGGGGCTGGGAAAGCCACTGGGATTCGGCAGTGCTCGCGCTGAAATCATAAGGGAGCGGACGCGTGTCGCCGATGGGGCTGCGTGGGCAGCGGGTTTGTCGGCCTGGGATTCCCCGCCGCCTGAATCATGCGACTTGGCCGTGATGAAAGGCGCGTTCGAAGCCGTGATCAATCGCGCGAATCCTACCCTGCTGCGATCCTTTCAGCGAGCCGCCGAAGGTTTCGCCGGCTTGCCCGTCCACTATCCGCGATGTCAGAACCAGCAAGTGGGGAGCGGAGAACATTACAAGTGGTTCGTTAAGAACGAGCAAGGCCCGAAGGGCCCGCTTCCAGACCTCTCGGCGGCCGACCCGTCGCTCCCTCTGCTTTGATCTTCGGGAGATCAAGTGAGCGACGGCTGGTCGCTGGGTTATTGAGGACCGGGCCGAAACATCCTTTCCAGGTTCAGTGTCGAGTGATGGCCACAATCCGTCATTTGGCATTCGTCTCGGGGCGCGAATTCTTACTTTTTCTCCAATAGAAGAAGCTGAGCAAAATCAGAATCGCGGGCAGAACGGCGGCGAGCGCGGCGCCGCGGATTGCCCAGTCGCGCGCGAACGGGGTCGGGATGTGCACAAAGATCGGGATCCACGCGAACAGGGCACCGAGCGCGGTCAGAAAGATTGACGCCGACAACCCAAGCGTGGCGATTTGAGCCAGTCGCTTCTGTTCCCACGCCAACTCCTTCATCTCCTGGTTCTCAAGCGCTCTGTAGAGCTCGGCATTCGTGGTGGAGACACGCTCGAACAGCGCGGCCGTGCCGAGCCGATCGAACCAGAGGCGGAAGAGATCCTTGCCCTGGACCTGATTGCTCACTTCGGTGAAGTAGGAGCGCGTGCGGAACTTCAAGAACCGATGCTGGAGTACCCTGATCCGCTCTCTCCAGGCGCGATCCGAGTACTCGTCGTCTGGGTTACGGTTGGCCAGGTCCTTCGCTGTGTCGGCGAGCTCGTCGGCAAAGTAGAGGAGGGCCGCGTGTTGGAACTGGGCAATGAGCGCGATGTGCGTGTAATGCCGGCGGAAGTGGGCGAGCAAGTGGTTCTGCGTGAACTGGTCGCTGGTCTTGCACACCACGCAGAACGACGTGCCGTTGCAGTAGTACGTCGTGCCGAAGTGGCTGAAACGGAGGTATCGGAACTGCTCTCGGAATCGATCACGGAACTCCGGGTCGTAGTCCAGCTCCGGCGGGTCGAACGCGGGCAGCCGGTCGGCGTCGTCGGGATGGATCTCCGAGGGTTCGCTCACCGCTATGAAGCTCGTCGAGGGAATACGGTCGTCGATCATCTGCTGCAGGAACAGACCGTCGGCGTCACGATCGGTGAGCGTCCTCAAGGGTTGGATCGCTTTTCCAAAGAACGCGCGCCAGTGGGCGTACATCGGCGGCTCCGCGCCTTTGCGCACGAAGGCGTCAAAGTCTGATTTCGGTGACGCGAGTGTCAGTTGTCCGGACTCGGCCAGCCCTCGCCATGTAACCGATACCGGCACGTCGCCATGCGCGGTCCCGTTGAAGTACGGTGGGTAGATGTGCCGCAGGCGGCTTTGCAGCTTGAGCACTTTATCGAAGTTTAAGGGGGTGCGCGGGCAGGCGAACTTAGGATCGTGATCGGTATCGTCGGCGTTCCGATTGCTCACCTCGACGAGCAAGATCAAGACTCGAGGGCGAAGGAGCAACACCTCCGTCCGCTCGACTCGGAGCCGCAACGGCTCCGCCGCGGGGTTTGGGCGGGGTTCAATCAAAATGTCGACGGCGGTGACGTCCGTTCGCTTGAACCGTCGCAGGGCGCTATCTCGGGGACGGGTCTTACCGTCGCCGAAGAGCAAGTCGCGGACGAACGGGTGGAAGTAGACGACTTCTTCGTAAGTGTAGTCCGGGTCTACCGAGAGGGGCGATTGGGCCGTCGCGGCGGGTTCGTGCCAGCCGGCGGCCTTGAGCGCATCGACGTGCTTGTCGATCGACGGCTCGACCCCACGCATCAGGAGCGGCCAGATCAAAAACTGATGAAATATATCTACGGAAATATCTATTGCAGGCTTGAACATGAGTATCACCTTGAGAGCGTCGAGAACGGGGCGCTCGGCGAGCACCCGGGCGATGCCCCAGTAGCCTCGCGTTGGTAGTTCGCCTCCGTACCATCCGCCGGGAAATTTTTGGCGGAGGGCCTCGATGCAGCGGCCCTCGCCGAAGAAGAGCGTCTGCTGGGGGCAATGGACGAGCAGGTTCTGGAACCCAGGACCGCCGAACTCCGGGTCGAGCGCGTCGGCCACGGTTGCGGTCCTGCCGTGAGGCAACCGCGCGACGGTGAGCCGGCCATCTAAACAGTTTTCTGCGCTGCGGGCCGCTTCGAGTCCGGCTTGTTCCTCGGCGTCGGTTGTCCCCTGGGCGCGCCGGTCGCGGTCGCGGATGTCGCGGACCTGCTCGGCGGTCGCGCCCTCCCGTCGCAGTGCGGCGATATGGCCGCGGTCGTTGGCGGCCACGAGCGCGAGGTCACGTGTCCAAGCCGCCGGCGCGAACCCGAGCAGGGTGAAGACCTGCTCAAGAGGTGTGGGCTTATCTTCACCGGCCAGCGCCCCATGATGGTCGATGAAGGTGACTCGATCGCGCGGGAACGTCTCCGGCAAATCGTCCGTCAGCTCGACCAGGACGACTCGTTGCGATTCCGCGAGGGCCTCCTGCAATTCCGACAGGTATGCAGACGCGGTCGCTCCCCAGCACAGACCGCGATCATGAACGTCGACATCGTCACGGGCGGCGAGGAGCTTGGCGATCTCGACCATTTCGAGGTCGCGTCCGCCGAGAAAGACGGCCCATCGCCTCATCCCAATGCTCCGATTCGATGCGTGGCGACACTTCACCGATTGTCTCGCCGGGACGGATCGGCGAAGGGGCTCGTTCGGATCAAACGTGCTCCTGGCCCGTGAGCACCCATTTTCGGGGAGCGACGGGGCCGATGCAAGGACTCTCCGCAAGTCTTCGAGACGCCGGTAGCCAGTTGGGAAACGATCCGCAGGCCGCCCGCATCGAGTTTGTGCCGGGCCTCTCGACCCGATCGCAACGTGCCTTTGGCGACGGGGCTCGCTCGGTCGTCCGCTGGTGCGAGGTACGTTTCCGAGCTGCCGAGAGGCCGGCTACCGCGTCGTCTTCAACCTCGTTGACGGCTTGAAGAGCTTCCACGCCTATTTGAAGACAATCGGTAGAAGGCACCAGCAGCAAGCCAAGTACGTGGCAGAAGAAATCTCGCGAGATCCGGCAAGGCGCCTCGGCTCGGAGGGCGTCGGACACAGCGCTGAGAGCGGCGGGCTCGATGACGACGAAGTACCCACCCCCGATTTTTCGTATCTCTTGCCCGGGCATGAGGATGCAACAGGTCGGAGGTGGGTGAAGTACCCACTTGGTGCAGCATATAAGGGTAAGGGGAATTGCTGGTTGGGGGCGGGGATTCCCGCGCTGAGGCTTGCCGGCGTGGTTCA
The DNA here is from genome assembly GCA_031291845.1 of Isosphaeraceae bacterium. Taxonomy (GTDB): domain Bacteria; phylum Planctomycetota; class Planctomycetia; order Isosphaerales; family Isosphaeraceae; genus DAIDJG01. The sequence continues at coordinate 12,536 of JARLIH010000309.1, forward strand.
GGTGAAAGTCACACCCGGCCCTACAGTTTGCAGGAGAGTTGTTGTGCGGACCGTCGCGTATTGGAACCAGGCCGGCTTGCCGCTCTCGGAACGGCATTGGGTGGGAAGTGGGGGCCCGCAGTGAGCATCCCAAAAAACAGGAAATACAAGATAATCCGAGAACTCCATGCACGTAAGGACTTAGAGCTCACACGGCGGACACGAGAAAATGCGAGAAAAGCAATCGGTGATCGTGGAAAACACGACTCGGCGGACCGAGGAAGGGGGGACGTGTTCCCCGCACCGATCGATCCGAGCGCTCCGATCCCGGCATCAAGGGCCGGCGATGGGAGCCGTTCGTTCGCTGGCGCGGCGCGGCCGGCATGTGTCGGAAGGTGAAGGGGTCGAGGAAGTCGTGCGATTGGTCGGGCAGCGAGACCTGGGATACGGGGAAAAGGAGCGTGTTGAAGCCGATATCGTCGAGGGTCTGGGTTCCCGAAGCCGTTCTCGAGAGGGAAACCGTGCCATCCGTAAGGGATTCTGCATTGCGGGCCGCGGGGGTGGTGGCATAACTTGCTTGGGAAAACGGGTACGAGAAACCGGGACCGAGGGAACCACAACGGATGGACGCGACGCACGGACTTGCCCGGGAGCTGGAGTTCGTCAAGGGGCTGGCCGCCGAGGCGGCACGGGTGGCCCTGGAGCGGGCCGCGGGGGTCACGCCTCAGGAGAAGGCGAACCAGAGTTACGTGACCGACCTCGATCACGACCTGGAGCAGTTGATCCGCGATCGGCTCGGACGGGAGTATCCGAACGATCAGCTCACGGGTGAAGAGTACGCCGCGGCCGGGGGGGGCGGTTCCCGGCAGTGGTCGATCGATCCGATCGACGGGACGGGGAACTTGGTGCACGGGCTGCCGCTCTGGGCGGTCAGCATCGGCCTGCTCGACGCGGGGGAGCCGGTGCTCGGCGTGATCGTGATTCCGCCGCTGAACGAGACGTACTGGGCCTTGAAGGGGGGCGGGGCCTGGCGAGACGGCGTGCGGCTGCACGCGCAGGACGCCGAGGTGTTCCACAACCAGGACAACGTCTGCGTGGGCACCAACGCCCTGCGCGTGCTCGACCCGCGCACGATCCCCGGCCGCCTGCGCGACCTGGGTAGCGCCTGCTGCGAGCAGGCGTTCGTCGCCTCGGGCCGCCTCCGCGCCTGCACGTTCCTGGGTGAGGCCCTGCATGACATTGCGGCCGGTACGGTGCTCGTCGCGGAGGCGGGGTGTGGATTCGGCACGGTCGATGGAGCGATCCTGACGCCGGCCCAGATGGTCGCCAGCGCTCCGATCCGTCGTCCGACGTTCGTGGCCCCGCCCCACCGGCTGCGGGCGCTTATGAGCCAGGTCCGGACGTTCTGAGAAATTAAGGATCAATCCTCGATGGGGCACTGGGGTGTCAAGAGTTACGAGAACGATGATGCGGCCGACGCGCTCGACGCCGGCTTCGACCGCGTCCACGGCGACCGCTACAACGAGCTAATGGACGACGCCTCTCCGCTCACGTTCGAACAGGTCCAGGAGCGGCTCGCGAGCCCCGAGACGCTGGCGGCCGCCATCGCCGCGCTGGAGCGGACGGTCGGGGCGCCGTTCGAGGAATGGGACGAGATGGACCGTCTCGCGTTCGCCGGGATCGTCGTCCGGCACGCGGAGCTCGCGGTGCCGATCCCCGACGTTTGGCGGCTGAGGGCCCTCGGGTGGCTCGAAGACGAAGGTATCGACTGGGACGAGGCGACTGTGCGGAAGCTGCGCCGGGAGAAGGAAATCCGGCTGCTCGTGGGCGCCGGCGGAATGAGTGGCCCGGACCATGCCTGACGAGACTCGTGTTCCGCGCAAATCCTGATCTGACGGGGGAACGATGCCGATGGCCAAGCGACGCGCGCTGGAGTTCGCCGGTCTCGATCAGGTAATGCCCGATGTGGACCGGCTTTTGGGCGGACATACGACGACCGGGAATTGGTCGCTCGGGCAGATCTGTAACCACCTGAGCGAATCGGTTCGCTTTTCGCTGGAGGGGTTCGGCGTGAAGGCCCCGTGGCTGCTGCGGATGGCGCTGGGGAGCACGATCAAGAAGCAGATTCTCAAGACCGGGAAGATGCGCGAGGGGATCAAGCTCCCCGAGAAATTTCTGCCGAAGCCGGACCTTGACGCCCGCGCCGAGGCCGAAGCACTGCGCGCTTCGTTGCGCCTCTTCGCAGCCCACACGGGGCCGGTTGCCGATCATCCGATGTTCGGGCCGATGACCCACGCGGAGTGGGGCCGGCTGCATTGCATCCACTGCGCGCACCACCTGAGCTTCGTCCAGCGGAACGGGGTGTAAATACTTCCAGGTGGACGACGCGCGCTCGACGTCAACTGCCGGGCGCAACGGCCCAAATTGCCTGATCGTCGGGCAGGTGCTTGTCCCCGGCGAGATCGGCTGCATACTAGATTGAGGGGTTTGTGGCCGCCCTCCCGTCGGTGCCCGGGCCGGCCGCGCTCCCGGTTCGAGACGACGAGGCTCGGCCGACCGCGGTGGACAGAAGCGTTCGCCGGTGTCCTCTGGGGCAGCACGGGTCGAAGGGCGGGTTCGTGGTTTCACGGGGTCGGGAGGTCTTGGTCTTTGAGGTGGGCGGGAGGCGGTTCGGCCTGCCGGCGACCGAGTTGCGCGAAATTGTGCGCGCGGTGACCATCACTCCGTTGCCCCAGGGGCCGGCCGCGATCGAGGGGGTCATCGACGTCCGTGGCGATGTCGTTCCCGTCATCGACTTGCGTCGTTTGTTGGGGATGCCGTCGCGTCCGGTCGCGTTGTCCGATCACCTGGTCATCACCCGCCTGGAGGGTGCTCCGCTGGCGCTTTGGATCGACCGGGCGATCGAGGTTCGCTCCGACGAGGCCGGAGATGATCCCGGGCACGAGAGGGTGGTCAGGCTTGCCGACGGTCTGGTGCCGGTGGTGGAGCTGCGCGATTTGCTCGAGGCCGAAGAGTGGTTGGCGGTGCGCGCGTGGCTCGGGCGGGAGGGGCCGGCATGAGCTGGAGCGATCCCGCGTATGAGTCTGTGGCCCGGTTGTTCGAGGAGCGCACCGGCGTGCTGTTCCCGCCCGGCAGCCGTCCGAGGGCCGAACTGGGGGTGCGCCGGGCGCTCGCCCGGGCGGGGCACGACGACCTCAAACGCTATCGCGTGCAGGTCGCGCGCGACCACGCGCTGTTCGATGACCTGGTCACCGAGCTGACGGTCGGTGAGACATATTTCTTCCGGGAGCCGGACCAGTTCGCGTTCCTCCGTCAGACGATCCTCCCCTCGCTACGAGAGCGTAACGGGGGGGGGCTGGTCCGGGCCTGGAGCGCGGGCTGCGCGTCGGGAGAGGAGGCGTACTCGCTCGCGATGGCCTTCACCGCGGAGGGGCTCGCCGGCGATTCCCACGTGCTCGCGACCGACCTCTCCCGCGCAGCCCTGGCGCGTGCGCGGCAGGGTATCTATTCGGAATGGTCGCTACGAGGCGAGGGGGCGGACGCCGCGCGACCGTACCTCGAAGAGGCGGGGGAGCGCTACCGCGTCGCCGATCGGATCCGGCGCCTGGTCGCTCTCGAGCACTTGAATCTCGCGCTCGACGTGTATCCCTCGTTCGTTACGGGGACGTGGGGGGTTGACCTGATATTCTGCCGCAACGTGCTGATCTACTTCGATCGAGAGGCCGTGGGCCTCGTTGCTCTCCGGCTCTTCAATTCGCTCGCCGAGGGGGGATGGCTGGTGACCGGGTCGTCCGACCCCCCGATCGGGGGAGAGGCTCCGTTCGAGACGGTCGTGACGGACCACGGGCTATTTTACCGGCGGCCGTTCGTGGGGACGCGTGTGAAGACCAGAGACGACGCCGCGGTCAACGCTGGCTTGAGCCCAGGGGGCGACGGTCCCGGTCACGTTCCCCTCGCCCCGGAGGTATCTTCCCGCGGGCTCGAGCCTGGCCAGCCGGCCGACGACATCCCCGGAAGCGTGCGGAACATCAGCACGATCGCGAATCTTGACGTCGAACAGGCCGAGCGAACGTGCGCCGCGGCGATCGTACGGTATCCGTTCTCGGCCGAGCTGCATTACCTGCGGGCGGTGCTCCTGCTCGGCCTGGAACGTGCTGGGGAGGCCGCCGCGGCGGCGCGACGGGTGATCTACCTCGACCGCACCCTCGCTGCGGGGCACTTTCTCCTGGGGTCAATTCTCCAGCAGGAGGGGGACGGGGCCGGCGCGCGGCGTGCGTACCGTAATGCGCGCGACCTCGCATCCGCCCGGCCGCCGGGTGAAGACCTGCCTTTGGCCGAAGGGGAGACCGCCGGTCAGCTCGCGGACCGCGCGGCGCGGCAGTTAGCTCGCCTCGACGCCCATCCGGAGATCCGGCCGTGAATCCTTCTCGCCCACGCGTCGCGGGACCGATCGACTGGAACGAGGCCCACGAGCGGCTTGACCGCAGCTTGGCGGCCCTGCAGGCGGACGCGGCGTTGTCTCCCGAACGGGTCCAGGCGGTGCTCGACGAGCGCGCCCGCGCACTCGCCCGCGTGCCGGTGCGCCCGCCTGAGGTTTCGGAGGTGATCGAGGTCGTCACGTTCACGCTGGCCGGTGAGCGCCTTGCGCTGGAGAGCCGTTTCGTTCGCCGGGTCCTCAGCCGCTGGGATTGCACCCCAGTCCCGGGCGCCCCGGAGGCCCTCGTCGGTGTCACGAACCTGCACGGTGAGGTGCTCGCACTGTTCGATCTCGGGGTCCTCCTCGGTGTCGCTCGCGCGGGTCCAGCGGCTTCGGCGCAGCTTCTCGTGCTGGGCGAGGATCGGGACGAGCTAGGTGTTCTCGCAGACTCTCTTGGCGACGTCCGGTCATTGCGGATCACCGACCTGCACGAGCCCCCCGCCTCCTTCGAGAGGCTTAGTTGCGGTGCGCTGCGCGGGGTGACCGAAGACGTGCTGATCGTCGTCGACGGGCGCGCACTGCTCGCCGACGAGCGGCTGTTTATCCACCAGGTGGACGAGCCGGGCGCCTGACCCGAGCCAGGGACGAAAGGGAACTTTGATGGCCAGAACGATCTCCTGGGCTCAGTCGCTGCGGGCCAAGCAGAATGCGCTCAACCTGATGCTCGCAGCCGCCGTAATCCTCGGGTCCGTCGCCAGCCTTTACGCGCTGTCGGTCGTCGAGCGCAATGTACCGACGATGGCGCTGATGACGGAAAATCGATACCGTTATCCCCTGATGCTCCATCTGGCGAACCAGTTGGTGGACGCGAAATCGGACGGCGAGCGCCGCCGGTTGCGAGTTGACCTGGACAAGCAGGTCGACGAGCTGAATGCCCGACTGCCCCTGCTGGAGAAGGGTGATCCTGCGATCGACGCGATGCCGCCGTCGGACCCCGAGATCATTGAGAATGTCCGAACGCGGCTCGAGGACTGGCGCGCCCGCATCAAGCCCATCCTGATGGAGCGCATCACGGAGAATTCGACGCGCGACAAGGCCCAGGCCGACCTTGACGCGCTGGATCGTGAGGTCCGCGAGCAGATCGATCATATTAACACGGGTGTCAAGCTATCGCTGGACGACTCGCGTGAGAGGGCATCGCGCGTACGCTGGCTTCTGGTCGCAAAGGCGCTGATCCTGCTTGCGGTCATCGGCGCAGCACACGTGGTCGGGCGGAGCGTCATCAAGCGGGTTGGCCTGCTCGCGGACGCCGCCGACCGCGCGGCGGCGGGCGACCTCACGGTCAAAACAAACCTCGACGGCCAGGACGAGGTTGCCGCGCTGGGGGCGGCGTTCGACACGATGACCGGCAACCTCCGCACGAATATCGAGTCCGAGAAGAAGCGGCGGGAGCGAACGGAGAGGTTGCTTGCCAAGGTGCGCGAGGCAACCTCGAAGCTCTCCTCGGCCACGGCCGAGATCCTGGCCAGCACGGCCCAGCAGGCCGCCGGCGCGCAGGAGCAGGCCGCTGCCGTTGCCCAGACGGTGACCACCGTCGAGCAGGTCGCTC
>JARLIH010000310.1 GCA_031291845.1 Isosphaeraceae bacterium
GCCAGGAACGCGTCGCCGAACTCGAGGTAGGCCTCTTCCGGGTCGTTTCCCAGAACGAGTCGCTGGTCCTTGGGCGAAAGTTGGTTCGCGGCACGCTCGTCCAGGGCGTCCACCACGTGAGCAAAGGCGTCAGCGGCCTTCTCCGGCTGCTGGAGCTTGTTCGCGTAGAGCTTACCCAGCTCGTATTCCGCGAGGAGGTGCCCCGCCGAGTGCTTATCGAGCTTGACGTTGCCGAGTACGTTCTTGAGCAGGTCCTCGGCGGCCGAGGCGTTCGACCCTCGCCTGTTCGACGTATAGAAGCCGACCAGCCGGCTGATCGTGTCCGTGTCGTCCGGGTTGAGCTCCAAGGCCTGCTTGCTGTACTTGATCGCCTGCTCGGTCCGCCCGACCGCGAAACAAATCCGGCTCAGGCGGCGGAGGACGGCCACCGAGTCCGGCTCATCTTCCAGCGCCTTTTCCAGCAGCGCGATCGCGTCGGGAAGCGAATGCCGTTCCTCGAGGGCACGGGCCGCCGTGTAGTCGGACAGGGCCTCCAGCAGCTTCCGATCCTCCACGGTGCGCGGCTTGATGGGCACGAAAGGCTGGGGCGGGTCCTCCCCCGGCAGGGCAAAGAGCGCTCCCCGGTCTTCCGGCTTCGGAGCCTCCGGCGCCTTGACGTTCGGCGGAGGCGGGGCCGGATCCGCGCTGGCCCGGCGCAGCAGCGCGGCCGCGGGAATCAGCAAGCAAGCCAAGACCAGGGCAGTGGTTCGGTGCGTGCTGACCATGCTCGCAACTCCTCTTCTGGACGAGGCCTTAACTCCACACGTGCGCCAGGTTCCAACCAGCGCGCCTCAATCCGGAACGAACCGCCGGAAACCGGCGGACGTCGGTCGTCGGCTTAAAGTTGGATCGTAACACGAGCTCGGCGGTGCTGCCAAGAGCCAGAGGGTCGCGCGGCAGACCCTTGCGCGATATCAAGATAACGTGCTTCGCGACGAGTTCATCGGCGGCCGCGACGGTTCTGCCTCAGCGGCGTCCCGGCGAGGGCGGGCCGAACGTGGCGGCCGCCGTCGCTTTGCTCGCGGATCTCGACGGGAGCCCGAACGCGACGCCCCGGCGCCACCGGTTCCGATCCACGTAAAGCCCGCCATTCATGTTACGCCCGGACGAGCGACCGGGACGCCCGCGCAGCCGCACGAACGGCGGTCCGTCGCCGGAGAGGGGATGGGAGAGGCTGTACACTCAAGCACCTGGGGCGGCACGCCACGTCGTGTCGTCCGGCCAGTACAGGCCCCCGACGGAACCCATCGTTTCGGCCTTTATGACGACGAACCCTGTGACGTCGACGACGGGAGATTGACCAGAGTCGGAGCCGCGGCGCTCGATAAAGTCTTGGTCAAAACGCTCAGCGATGGCGCGGGACCCAGCGGCACGAGCGTTGTCGACATCGAGGAACTCGACGCGGCCGTGATAGGCGAGGTGACGACAGCCCTGAGCGCCGGCGACGTTGGGAGGTTCCTCGTGACGACCGACGTGACCGGGACCGCGGGTGCGTTGATCCACGTCGACGACTCTCCGGGGCCAACCGTCGCCGTGAGCGCCGCGTTGAGTGTAAAGGCGGATGCGCCCGTGGTGGCCGCCGAAGCCGTGACGGAGATCGTCACCTGGTAAACACCCGATGCGGCGTAGGTGTGAAGCTTCGAGACGTTCCAGATGGCCGTGTCATATTCCCAGAGTCCGCCGTTTTTGCTGTCGTCGGACTGAGAGGTACTGGTCGTCGTCGAGATCGATTGGCCACTAAAGCTGTCGGACGTCCCGTCTCCCCACGACACCACGACATCCGGCAGGTGATTCAGTGAGGCCTGGTTGGCGCTCACCACAACGGTGACGCCCTGGCCATTGGTCGTGGCCGACACACTGGCCAGAACGCCGTCGGTCGCGGTCTCGGGCGGCGACGTTGTGATCGTGGTCGGTACGAAACTGTCACTTGTCGCCCCTCGGTTCTGCTCGGTCTCGCTCGACAAAGCGGTAAGCGACGGAGCCGGGAGAGTGTTCGTCGCGCTCTGGGTGTAGCTCTGCCAACTCCAGTAATTCGAGTCCGAGACAGGCAGCGCAAAGCTCACCTGTTGCGTGTAAGAAACCGGAGTCGTCGTCGTCCGTCCGTCCTGGGTGGTGGTCAAAATTCCTTCTTCCGTCCCAGTAACAGTCACATTGACAGAATTTGTAATACCTTCATTAACAACATATTGATGAAATTGTTCAGACGAATCAATTGCCGTCCCGTCGCCCCAATCGATGGAGGTGCTGCTCGACGTGGCGTGGAAATTGGGCCCCAGAATGGAGTTGTTCCAGGTTGGCTGGACGTACGCGCAGTCTTCGAGGTAGCTGGCCGCCACATTGAACAGGGCGTTGCCCGTGATCGGGGGTGCGTAGGCCCATGCCGACGAAGCGTTCGCACCGACGTGCACAGTGAATGACCCGTCATTTTCCAGCGTGGTCGTCGGACCGTTCACGACCGAGTTTGACGTGATGGTCGCCGTGGCGTAATAGCTGACGACATAGTCGCCAGACTGAGTATAGGTGTGCTCGCCGAGGACGTCGCCAACCGGCGAGCCGTCTCCCCAGTAGATTTTGGTGACCTCAATGTCAGTGTAGTCCGTACTGTCACTGTCATTGAGGTAAAGGGAGTAATTCCATCCGTGCTGGAAGTCGACCGTCATGCCGCCGACCTCGGCCCCCGCGAAGAACACAGGGAGGCCGTTTGGTAATGAGGCGGACGAAGGACTTGGGCTCGAGGGACGCGTTGACAGAGGAACCGTCGTGGTCGTCCTGGGCGTGGCCGCCGGGGTCGATTCCGAGTTCGATGTCGAAGTCGAGGTCACAACCGGCGTGCCGTTGCTCGACACGGCCGGCAGCGACGCGGACGCGCTCAGGACCAGCCGTTCTTCCAGCGCTTCCAGGGTCAAATGGCGGCGGCGCTGGTTCCGAAACCTGGCGATGCTCATGGCGTGCGTTCTTTCGGGCTGGAGGCAGTCACGTTCAGGCTGGCGGGATTCATCCCGTCAGGCACAGTCCCAAGATCACCGTTGGCGGTCCACAGGTGACACGCGCGGGGAAATATTCTCGCCGAGGGACGGACTCGGCCTGTTGTGAACCACCGGACAAACTGATATATTTATGCTAACTGGGTTACTCTGGGCGTTTTTGGCGATCCGTCGATTGTGAGACCGGGATGTCGCAAGCGGGTTCGATTTCGCGCTGGATCGTCGGGCTAAAGGGGGGCGACGAGCAGGCGGCTCAGCGCCTTTGGGAGCACTATTTCGAACGCCTTGCGCGGCTGGCGCGCGAGCGGCTCCGCGCGTCGCGGCGGGTGGGTGCCGATCTGGATGAAGAGGATGTCGCGCTCAGCACGTTGAAGAGCGTCTGCCTCGGCGCGGCCGACGGCCGCTTCCCCCGCTTGACCGACCGCGATGGGCTTTGGAGTCTCCTGGTCGTCATCGCCGCCCGCAAGGTCATCAACTCGACCCGGGACGAGCGGCGGTTGAAGCGAGGCGGGGGGCGGGTTCGCGTGGAGGCCGACTTCGGCGCGGCTGGGTCCGACGCCGACCTGTTCGAGCTGGGACAGGTCGTGGACCGCGAGCCGACGCCGGAACTCGCCGCGGCGGTCGCCGAGTCGCTCCAGCACCGGCTGGACGGCCTGCCCGACGACGTGCTGCGCAGGATCGCGGTCCTTCGTCTGGAGGGCCACGATTACGAGGAGATCGCCCGCCGGCTCGGTTGTACTCAGCGGACCGTGATGCGCAAAGTCGCCGTGATCCGCCGGCACTGGTCGGCCGAGGAATCGCCTTGAACGACGACGCACGAGGAAGCGACGACCCCTGGTTACCGCTGTCCCTCGTCGACCTGGTCGATCGGCTCTGCGACCAATTCGAAGCCGACTGGTCCGCGGGGCGTGCCCCGCGGATCGAAGACGTCCTGGCCGAGGCGCCCCTGCCCGCCGCGCCGGCGTTACTGCGCGAGCTGGTACTGCTGGAGCTGGCGCTGGCCCGCGGCCGGGGCGAGCGGTTATCGCCCGAGTGGTATCGAGCCCGGTTCCCGGACCACGCCGGGATCGTTGACGAGGCATTTCTTGAGGCCGGCGAGGTCGAGGCCGCTAGCTCCGCGACGGCCGGCGACTGGAAGGACAATCCGACGATCGGCGAGGGGATACGGATCTCGGCGAGCGTGCTCCCGTCGATCGCCGGTTACGAGCTGCTGGGCGAGCTCGGCCGTGGGGGGATGGGGGTGGTCTACAAGGCGTACGAGCATCGGCTCAACCGCCTGGTCGCCCTGAAGATGCTCTCGGCCGGCAGCCATGCGTCGCCCGAGCAGCTTGCCCGGTTCCGGGCTGAGGCCGAGACCGTGGGCCGGCTCAGGCATGGCAACATCGTGCGGATCCACGCCGTGGGGGACCACGAGGGGCTCCCCTTCTTCGAGATGGAGTACGTCGAGGGGGGGAGCCTGGCCTCGCGTCTCGACGGCACGCCGTGGCGGGCCCGCGACGCGGCGGAGCTCGTCGCTGCGCTGGCGAGGGGCGTCGAGCAGGTCCACCAGGTCGGGGTGGTGCACCGCGACCTCAAGCCGGGCAACGTCCTAATCGATACCGACGGCACTCCCAAGCTCGTAGACTTCGGGCTGGCGAAGGACTTGACCGATGACTCGGGGCTGACCCGGACCGACGCCGTGCTCGGCTCGCCCAGCTACATGGCACCCGAGCAGGCTGAAGGGGGCGCGAAGCGGACCGGTCCGCCGGCCGATGTCTATGCACTCGGCGCGATCTTTTATGAGCTGCTGACCGGCCGTCCTCCGTTCCGGGGCGCAACGGTGCTGGAAACGCTCCAGCAGGTCAAGACGGCGGAGCCCGTGCCCCCCTCCCGCCTCTCGTCAGGCGTGCCGCGCGACGCTGAGACGATCGCCCTGAAGTGCCTGGAGAAGGCGCCTGGGCGGCGTTATCCAACGGCCGGGGCGCTCGCCGAGGACCTTCACCTCTTTCTGGAGCACCGGCCGATCGTTGCCCGTCGCACCGGGCCGTTGGGCCGGCTCGTCCGCTGGGCCAGGCGCCGGCCCGGCGTGGCCAGTCTCGTGGCGGCGGTCGTCCTCCTGCTGCTCACCATCACGGCAGTCTCGGTGACCGCCGCCGTGCGCGAAGCCGCGGCCGCCGCGCGCGAGCGCAGGTTCTTTTACTTCGCGCGGATGAACCTGGTCCAGCAAGCCTGGGACATGGCGGACGTACGCCGGATGCGCCAGCTCCTGGGCCTGTACGAGCGAGACGACAGCAAGGACCTGCGCGGCTTCGAATGGTACTACTGGCAGCGGCTCACGAACCGATCGACGGCCGACTTGCGCGGCCATACGGGGACGATCGACGCCCTTGCCTTCGCGCCCGACGGCACGACCCTCGCCTCGGGAGGACGCGACGGCCGGGTCTTTCTCTGGCCCCGGAAGCGGCCCGGCAAGGCCGTGGAGGTCGTGGTCGATCCGTCCGTCGGTGAGATCAACGCCCTGGCCTTCTCACCCGACGGCGCGATCGCCGCGCTGGGAGGCGAGGGGGGAGTCATCCAACTGGCGGACTTGGAGGGACGGCCCAAGGGGACCCTCCGGGGCGAGGGCCAGGACAGCACTCCTCGGGTCATGGCGCTCGTCTTTCGCGATGCCCGAACGCTGGTCTCGGCTCATGAGCCGAACGTGGTCCGCGTCTGGGACCTCAGCGCGTCGCGGCTCGTGCGTGAGATCGCCGGCTCGCGCCCGACCCGGGGCCGCACCGACGACGACCATCAGCTCCCCCACGCGTTCTCGGCCGACGCGCGATGGCTTGCCACGGCCGGGCGCGACGGCCGGGTCGTGGTCCGCGAGACCGGCGCCCGGCGACGACTGGCGCTGGCGCTGGCCCTTGCCCGGCCAGACCGAGCGCCCGACGAGATCGTCTTCCAGGCGGACCCCACCAGCGTGCGCTCGCTGGGCCTCTCCGCCGACGGCGCGACGCTGGCCGTGGGGGGCGAGGACCGTACGATCTCGATCTGGGAGGTCGCCCGCCTCCGAGAGTCGCCGCACCCGCAGCCTCGTCACGTCCTCCGAGGGCACCGTGCCGCCGTCTGGTCGTTCGCCTTTTCGCCCGGCGGCTCAACCCTGGCCGCAGCCAGTCTCGACAACACGGTCTCGATCTGGGACGTGGCCACCGGCCGGCTCGAGTCTACGCTCAAAGGGCACTGGGGCCCGCTCCAGGCCGTGGCCTTCTCGCCCGACGGATCGACCCTGGCCTCGGCGGGAGACGACAAGTCGATCAAGCTTTGGGGCGCGCTCCGCGACGAGACGGACGCCCCGCTGGTTGGCCCCGCCGGGGGCGTCGACACCATTGCTCTCGCGCCTGACGGCCGGACCCTGGCCGCGGGCGATCGGACCGGCGGGGTGACCTTCTGGGAGATGGCCACGCACCAGCGATTGGGGTCCATCCCGCCTCGGTCCCCTGCGAATCCCGACGGGCATCCCAGCCGCATCACGGCCCTGCTCTACACGCCCGACGGCCGGACCTTGATCACCGGCGGTTGGGGGAGCCCGATCCGCCTCTGGGACGCACGCGCGGGCAAACCGACCCCGCTGGGAACGCTCCCGGCCCACTCGCTCGGCTCGCCAGCCGTCGACGCGTCCGAGGGGGAAAAGCCGGCAATCGCAACTTCCTGTCTAGCTCTCTCGCCCGATGGCAATTTGCTCGCGGCGGGCGCGACAGACGGCACGGCCACCCTCTGGGACCTGAGCGCGAGGTCGCAGTTGGCCGTTGAGCGGTTTACCGGCTGGAACGTCAACGCGCTGGCGTTCTCCCCGGATGGCCAGATCCTGGCCGCAGCCCAGGGCGACGGCCCGATCGAGCTCTACGAGCCCCAGGGGCACCGTCGGCTCGGCCGGCTCGACGCGACGGCCTCCCCTGCCCGCTCGCTCGTCTTCTCACCCGATGGCCGGACCCTGGCCACGGGGGGCGCGGACGGCGAGTTGACGCTCTGGGACGTTGCCACCCGCCGACGTCGGATGTCTCAGAGCGCCCATACCAATCAGATTGTGTCGCTCGCCTTCACGCCGAACGGCAAGACCCTCGCCTCGGGAGGGCGCGACGACCGGATCCGGCTGTGGGACGCGGCAACTTGCGAGCTCAAGACCACGCTCGCCGGCCACACCGGCAACGTCATGTCGCTGACGTTCTCCGCCGACGGCCAATCCCTCGCCTCCGGCAGCCTCGACGGCACGGCAAGGCTCTGGCGCGCGGCGACCGACACCCTGGCACGCCGCGTGGAACGCGTTGTGCCACGGTAGGGCCATTCCGCTTCCGTGGGGCGCGAATTGTCGATGTGATAGATGTGAATCGTTTGATTGCGCACGTTAGATCGATATATTTTATTAAATCAATGACTATTAATTTTGTTGCGCAATTCCACCGACTCTTAGACGCGCACGCCTCCCTGGACAGCCAGCGACACGTCCGAACGCATCAGCTTCTCTCCCATCCCCACGGCCAGGTTCCTGTAAATGCGGAGGCCGATGTCGGGCCGGAGCCGTACGAGTTCGGCGAGGTCCGCGTGCCCCAGTACGGCAGTCTCAACGTCGGTCTGCGCCGTGGCTGTCGCCGAGTGCACAAGGCCGGTGAGCAAGGACATCTCTCCCAGGCATTCCCCTCGACCGACCGCGCCGACGGCTGGAGTCGCACCCGAGAGGGCAATGTTCACCTGGCCGTGGAGCACCAGGTGCAACTTGTCGGCCACCTCCCCTTCGCGGAAGATAACCTCCCCCGGCACGAACGCGCCGATGGCGCACACTCCGGCCAGGCGGTTTGTCTGCTCCTCGTTCAGGCCGCCGAACAGCGCCAGTTCGTGGACGGCTTGGGCAATCCGGGGCAGCACGTGACGGCTCTTGAACTGGCGCAGGACCAGGTCCGCAAGGAGCTTGGCGCGCGGCGGGAACGCCCCCGTCGAGACGTCCGGCGGAATCGGAAGGTGAATCATCTTCACGACATCCAGGCGCTCGACTTCGTGGAACACCAGAGCGGGAAGGTAGGCTGCGGGCAGGAAACCCAGCTCGATCAGCGTCCGTTGCATCCGAGGAGCGTATGCGCTGACATCGATTTCAATGTAGCTGCTCCATCCCCTCTCGGGGCACGACCGGCACAGTTCGCCCAGCAGAAACGGAATCACCTCGTCTCGGAGCGAGATCAGCTCGAAGACGCGGATGGACTTGTCTGCGGGGTCAAGCGTGAAGCCGATTGCGCCTTCGATCCGCCCGGCCTCGCGCGCGATCAGGTAGCGCGAGTTCCTGGCCTGAAGCTTGAACATGCCGTAGTGGAGCCGCGCCGGGCCGAAAATCTCGCGGCGGCGCACGCGTCCGCGTTCGATTCGGAGCAGGGAGGCGTAACCCTCCGCCGTCAGCTCCTGCATCTCGAACGCCCCACCGGGAGGGTAGGCGGGGGCAGCCTCGTCCACGATCGCGTCCGGGTTCAGTGAACAGTTCTCCATGGCCAAGTGGGCCAACGGCCAGACTTCGGGGACGATCCGCGGGTGGTTGCTCCGTAGCTCCAGCGAGTTCCCGAAGTAGCGAACAAGCAGCGCCAGGCTCTCGCGCTCTCGGAGCATCCACCTCAAGGGGAGGAACCCGACGACGGCGAAGTGCTGGCCCGATGCGATGAGAACGCTGTAGGATTGCGCGACGCGTGCTTCGACCAACCCGACCTGCAAGCGGTCCTGAACACGCGCGAGACGCTCGCTCATGAGGAGCTTTCCCACGCCGCGCTGGCGAAACTCAGGGTGGACGGCAAGGCGACCGAACTCCCCGACCAGGTCGGAATAGGCTCCGGCCTCCAGGTCCACCGAGGCTGTACCGACCACCCGCTTTGACTCGGTCTCTTCGGCAACGAGGGTCAGGCTGTCGTTCGAGTAAACCAGTCTCGTCAGTTGCTGCTCGTCGTAACAACGGGGGTCTCCGTAGTCGGTACCGTAGGTGGCCACGAAGATCTCGCGAATCGCAGGGACGTCCGAGCCGATCGCTTCGCGCACGTTGATCATGCTGGTTCCTCGGAGGGCGTTGCCCTCGTGTCTGCCTGTTGTTACGGCTTGTCGGTGGTGGGGAGGAGCGGAGCCATGAGCAGGAGGACGAGCAGGGCGCAGCGCTCGACCATCTGGGGAATCATCACTTGCTCGTGGGCCGCATGGGCCCCGTCGCCGACCGCCCCCAGCCCGTCGAGCGTGGCGGTGTACAGGCTCGTCGTATTGGCGTCGGAGCTGCCGCCGACGGCCGCCTGGTCAAGCTCGATGTTGAGTTGCCGCCCCAAAGCCTGAGCCAGGCGCCACAAGGCCTGGTTGCGGGGCAGCGGTTCCATCGGCGGCTGCTCGATCGCTCCTTCGACCGCGATCGTGGTCTGAGGGTTGACCGGCCGGAGAGCTCGAATGACGGCCTCGACCTCAGCGCCGTCGGCGCGCGTTCGGACCCTCACGTCCACGCTGGCCCGCACTTCGGGTGCGACGACGTTCGAACGAAGCCCGCCGCCGATCGTCCCGACGTTCACGGTAATCCCTCGGGCCGCGTCGTTCAGCGCGAAGAGCCTCTGGACCTGGTGGGACATCTCGAGAATGGCGCTCGCCCCTTCTTCCGGGTTAATGCCCGCATGGGCGGCACGCCCTCGGACGGTGACCTGGAAGCTACCGGAGGCCTTTCTCGCGGTTTTCAGCTTCCCCGCCCGGCCAAAGGCGGGCTCCAGAACGAAGGCCCGGATGGCCAACCGGGCCAGGCGGCGAATGTGCGTGGTGGATTCGGGGCTGCCGATTTCCTCGTCGGAATTAATTGCGACCACACTCTCGGCCGGAGTCTTGAGGCCGAGCTCGTGGATGGCCCGAAGCGCGAACAGCATCTGGACCAGGCCGCCCTTCATGTCGAAGACGCCCGGCCCGCGCAGGGTTTCGCCCTCGACCCGGACCGGCATCTGCCGAACCGTCCCGACCGGCCAGACTGTGTCGCAATGGCCGACGAGCAACTGGAACGGCGACTTCGCGGCCCTCGCCTGTGAGCGGGCGTACAGCATGCCGGCCGACCGACGACCCCGAAGGCAGCGAACGGCCATCCCGCTCTGCTCCAGCTCCGACGATAGAATCGTGAGCACCGGGGCGACCGCGGCGCGGTCGTCCGACGGAGACTCGGCCAGCGCCAGGCGCTGCAGGAGCTCGATCATGGCCGGGCGCTTCCCCTCCAAGTAGTCCAGGATGCGTTTCGTCTGGTCGTCAGCCATGATGATCCTGAGGTGTGCGACCGACTCGCTCGGGCCATCCTATTGGCAACGGCTCGGGCACTTCGCTGCCCCGCGAATGCCTCATCAACGGGAGAAGCCCTCGGGGAACGGGAACGCAGTACTCTGGCGGATTTCCGCGAGACGACCCGGGCTCAGGTAGGCCAGCAACGGAAACTGGAAGATCTGATCGCTCTCGTCCTGGTCCTCGGCACGTAGGGCGTGTTCGTCTGCCGCGGCCGCAACCACGTTGCCGATGATCAGGCTGTTGGGGCCGAATCCGTCGACGATGCTGTGCAACGTACACTCAAGGAAAAGGTAACATCCCTTGACCAGGACCCCATCCACTTCGCGGGCCCGAAAGGTCGGCAGCACCAGGAGGCTTGGCTTTGAAAGATCCTCGCAGCGAGGGGCCGCCGCCAAGCTGGCGAGCAGCACCTCTGTCGGCCGGGGGTAGCTGACCGTGAACGCACCCTCGCGGCTTATGTTGTGATAGCTGGTGTGTCGTGGACTGCAGACAAAGCAGTAGTAAGCATCCCAACCCAGCGGCATCGCCAGGTGCTTGGGCGCGAGATTATGCTGGCCGTTCGGTTCTTTGCTGCCCACGATGACCAGCGGGGACACGCTAAAGAAACGGTCCCAGAAGGGGCGGTCCGTGGCGAGGGATACGAGTTGATCGGCGTCTTCGGTGTCCATGGGTCCTTTATCCATCGGGCGATCGGCGGCGGCTCGCGAAGCGGCCGAGCAGGCGCGGCGAACTCCGGCCTGCTGCATCGGCGGTCGTCGGACCTTGCGCGAGGCCACTCGCACGATCCCTCGCCTCACCATGTCCAAGCCAAACAGCGCTCGGCCACTCGGATGGCCTCAGCGAACGCGCGAGTGGCGCATGATCGAGAAGAGCTCTCCCGTAAAAGGCACAGCCAGGGCTCGTGGCAATCGCCGGGCCCAAGCTCTTGAAGAATGTGTGACGCAAAGCGTGCGCCAAGGGTCAGCCTTGATGACCCATCGTCATATACCGCAACGTATTGCGTCGGAGAGTGATTGCAGATCCCGGGTGTTCGAGACGGTCCGTATCGTGTGGATTGCGAGACGGACCCGGCGACTTGCACGGTGCGAGACACGGCGTCGGAACGGAAGAGGGTTCTGTCGGGAATGCGTCCCGAGGTCCAAGCGTTTCAGAGATTCCTCGGGGGAAGGTTTCGGCTCGCGCCCCCAGAAATGCTTGCCTCGGGGATCGGGAAGGAGTTGCCGGCTTCCGCAGTCGCTGAGTGCTCCCTCTCGGAGCCTCAGGCAAGGAACAGGCCGAGAATAACTTCCCGGTTTGTATTCGGAACGACGAGACGGGAAGTGATTGGCGTCGTGTTCTTAAGTTATTTGAACCTTCCGTTTCGGCACTGAGGCGGCTCATCTCCGAGAGTAACAGGCGCGGGAGTAGGGCCGTTCCGGGTCGGCGCCTTTCCGACCGCAACCCACCGGCACAGCCGCTCATTGGGCCTCGCCGGCGTTCCGCTCAGGCCAGGAACTCGGAGACGACGCGGCCGGACACGTCGGTCAGCCGGTAGTCGCGCCCCTGGAACTTGTACGTTAATCGTTCGTGATTGATGCCGAGCAAGTGTAAGAGGGTGGCTTGCATATCATGCACATGCACGGGGTTCTCGACCACGTTGTAGCCGAACTCATCGGTCGCGCCGAACACGAACCCCGGTTTCACGCCGCCGCCGGCGAGCCACATCGTGAAGCAGCGCGGGTGATGGTCGCGTCCGTAGTCGGTCGGCGTCAGCTTGCCTTGCGAGTAGTTCGTGCGGCCGAACTCGCCCCCCCAGACCACCAGCGTGTCGTCGAGCATGCCGCGCTGCTTCAGGTCGGTGATAAGCGCGAAGCACGCGCGGTCGACGTCCTTGCACTGGCGGCGGATGCCGCCGGGCAGGTTGCCGTGGTGGTCCCAGCCGGGGTGGTAGAGCTGGATGAAGCGCACGTCGCGCTCGGCGAGTCGCCTGGCTAGCAGGCAATTCGCGGCGAATGTGCCGGGCTCGCGCGCCTCGGGGCCGTACAGATCGAACATCGCCGCCGGCTCGCTGGACAGGTCCACCACATCGGGAACGCTCGTCTGCATGCGATAGGCCATCTCGTACTGGGCGACGCGCGCGTTGATCTCGGGGTCGCCGAGGTCGTCGTACTGGAGCGCATGCAGCTCGGCCAGGCGGTCGAGCATCTTGCGGCGGCTGGCGCTGCTGACGCCGTCCGGGTTCGCGAGGTAAAGGACCGGGTCCTTGCCGCTCCGGAACTGGACGCCCTGGTGAATGCTGGGCAGAAAGCCATTCCCCCAGAGGCGTGCGTAGAGCGGCTGGTCGATGCGGTCTTTCGAGATCAGGACCACAAACGCGGGGAGGTTTTGGTTGGCGCTACCAAGCCCGTAGCTGAGCCAGGCCCCCATACTCGGCCGCCCCGCGAGCTGCGCGCCGGTCTGGAAGAAGGTGATCGCCGGGTCGTGGTTGATCGCCTCCGTGTGCAGCGAGCGGACCACGCACAGCTCGTCCATCACCCGCGCCGTCCACGGCAAGAGCTCGCTGACCCAGGCCCTCGAATTCCCGTGCTGGGCGAACTTGAAGAGCGAGCCGGCCATCGGAAGCGTGGCCTGGTGCGCGGACATCCCGGTGAGCCGCTGTCCCATCCGCACGCTGGCCGGCAAGTCCTGCCCGTTACGCTCGTTCAACAGCGGCTTGTAGTCGAACAGGTCGAGCTGCGACGGCCCGCCGCTCATGAAGAGCGAAATGATGCGCCTGGCCTTCGGCCGGTGGTGCGGCTGCTCCAGCACGCCCTGAAACGGGTCCGTGGTCGCCGGGGCGGCTCCCTGAGCCTCGCTCTGCAACAGCGACAGGAGCGCAGCGCCTCCGACTCCGAGACCGGACCGGCCGAGAAAATCACGGCGGCTGACGCGCACGCTCGCTTGGTGCTCGTTCATTCCCCTGCCCTCTCCCTATCGTAGGGTGTATGAAATGCACCGTCTTTTTCGAGCGAACGGGAACGGTGCATTTCGTGCACCCTACAAGGAACGGTAAAAGGTTCTAACGCCGCAGCACCGCCTCGTCATGATTCAACACGGCCTCCGCCAGGATGGTCCCCGCGGCGAGCTCCACCGGGTCGAGCATGGGATCGCTCGGTGCCTCGCCGACCGCCAGGAGCTTGCGCATCGCGTCGGGATCGGCCGTGAAGAGGGACCGCTGCTCGGCGAGCAGTTGGACCAGAACGTCCACCTCCGCCCCCCGGGCGCCGCGGCCCGTGACCTGGCGGAAAAGCCAGGCCACGCGCTCCGGGTCGGTCCGGCCCCCCTCGCGTTGCATCCGCTCGGCGAGCTTGCGTGCGGCCTCGACGAGCTGCCGGTCGTTCAAGAGGGCGAGCGCCTGGAGCGGGGTGCTCGTGCTCTGCCGCCGCACCGCGCAGACGTTCCGCTCGGCCGCGTCGAACGCCACCATCGCGGGGTGCGGCACCGTGCGCTTCCAGAACGTATAGAGGCTGCGGCGGTAGAGGTCCGCGCCGTGCCCCTGGTCGTACTGCGGGGAGCCCATCGCGACCGCCCAGAGACCGTCGGGCTGGTACGGCTTGACGCTCGGCCCGCCGGTCCGCTCGACGAGCAGCCCGCTCGCCGCGAGCGCCTGGTCGCGCAGCATCTCGGCCGACAGCCGCCGCGACGGCCCCCGCGCCAGATACCGGTTGGACGGGTCGTGTGCGCGAACGGCCGGCGTGGTGCGGGACGCCTGCCGGTAGGTCGCCGACAGCGCGATCTCACGGAGGAAGCGCTTGACGTCCCACCCCGACGCCACGAAGTCGCGAGCCAGCCAGTCGAGCAGCTCGGGGTGGCTCGGCTGGGCCCCCTGCTGGCCGAAGTTGTCGCTGGTCTCGACAAGTCCTTGGCCGAACATCATCTGCCAGTACCGGTTCACCGTCACGCGCGCCATCAGCGGGTGATCCGGCGCCAGGAGCCAGCGCGCCAGCCCCAGCCGGTTCCGCGGCTGGTCGCCAGCCAAGGGAGGCAGCGCGGCCGGCGTGTTCGCCGTGACCGGATCCCCCGGTACGTAGTAGGCCCCGCGCTTCAGGACGAACGCCGGCTTCGGCCGGTCCATCTCGCGCATCACCATCGCCTCCGGGATCGGATTCACGAGCCGGCTCTGCTCGCTCCGGAGCGCGTGCAGCGTCTTTTCCGCCTCCCGCGCGGGGGCATACGCGGTGGCGAAGAACAGGTCGAACAGCTCTTCGGACGGCGTGCGCCAGGCCTCGGCGCTGCCGACGCGGCCGGCACGCTCGGCGACCTCCAGGGCCGTGAGCGCCCGGTCATAGACCTCCAGCGCATCGACCGCCCCGCCCCGGAACCCGCTGTCGCGGAAACGGAAGCCAAGGGCCAGGTCGGGCTCGCCCCCGTCGTACGTGATGTCCTTGGTGAGCCGGTCGCGTACCACCTCGACGGGGCTCTCCACGCCGTCAATAAAGAGGTGCACACCCGACGCGCGGCTCGACCCGTCGTAGGTCACGGCGACGTGCGTCCAGCGGTCGCGCTCGACCGCGGCCTTACTCATCACCTTGAGCGAGTCGCCCGGCCACATGTGGTGCAGCCCGAAGGCGAGGCGACCGTTCTCCAGGAGCAGTTCGTACCCGCGGCTTCCCGCGTCGATCGGTGCGCGGCTGTGGTGAAGCACGACGGCCCGAGGCGCGTGCCGTTGGGTGCGTAGCCAGAGGCCGAACGAAAACGGATCGACGCGTGTGAAGTGACCCGTACCGGGGAACGTGAACCCGCTCTCGCCGTCGAGCGCGACGGCCTGGCCGCTCCGGCCGGGCACGGACTTCGGCCCCTCGTGCGCGAGCGCCGGCTTCGACGGGTCAACGGTGTTCGGCACCTTGTTTTCCGCGACTGCGTCGAAGGTGTACGCCGCGACGGGCTTGGCGGTCGGAATCGACCTGGCCCGATCGCGCACCCAGCGCTCGAAGGGAGGCCGAGCCTCGGCGCGCAGGTCCCGCAGCTTGGCTTCCTCGCTCGCGATGCGACGGTCCAGGTCCGCGAGCGTCGCGTCGGTGGCGTCGTTCGAGAGCAGGAGCGTCGGCACGGGCATCGTGGCCGTGAAGTACGAAGTTTGGCCCGACTCGTCGATGTTCTGGAAGATGCTGAAGAGCGAGTAATAGTCGCGCTGGGTGATCGGGTCGAACTTATGGTCGTGGCAACGGGCGCACTCGAGGGTGAGGCCGAGGAAAGCGGTGCCGAAGGTATTGACGCGGTCGACGACGTAGGCGACGCGGAACTCCTCCTCAACGATGCCCCCTTCCTCGTTTTGCATGTGCAGGCGGTTGAACGCGGTGGCCAGCCGCTGTTCCTTGGTCGGGTTGGGGAGGAGATCGCCTGCGAGCTGCCAGGTGACGAACTGGTCGAACGGCAGGTTCCGGTTGAAGGCGCCGATCACCCAGTCGCGCCAGGGCCACATCGGCCGGAACCGATCCATCTGGTAGCCGTGAGTGTCGGCGAAGCGGGCGAGGTCGAGCCACTCGGTGGCGAGCCGTTCGCCATAGCGCGGCGAGGCGAGCAGCCGGTCAACGACGCGTTCGTAGGCATCGCGTGACTTATCCGCGAGGAACGCGTCGATGTCGGCCTGTGCCGGCGGCAGGCCGGTGAGGTCCAGCGTGACCCGTCGGAGGAGCGTTTCCCGGCTCGCCTCCGGGGCCGGCGTCAATCCTTCACGTTCCAGCCGGGCTCGCACGAAGCGGTCGATCCCGTTCCGCACCCAGCCGGCGTCGTGAGACGGCGGGAGCGACGGCCGGCTCGGCGGTCTGAAGGCCCAGTGAGTGCTCCAGGATGCTCCTTCGTCGATCCAGCGCCGAATGAGCTCGACTTGCGCCGCGGTCAGCGTGCGGTGTGACCGAGGCGGGGGCATCACCTCTAACTCGTCCCGGCTGGCGATGCGCACGTAAAGCTCGCTGTCCGACGCGCGGCCCGGCACGATGACCGGGTCCTGGGCGCGGAACGCTCCTTCCTTGGTATCGAGCCGCAGGTCGGCCTTACGCGCTTTCGGGTCGGGCCCGTGGCAGCGGAAACAGTTGTCGGACAAGACCGGCAGGACGTCGCGGCCGAAGTCGACCGGCTCCGGCGTGACGGCCTGCGATCGAGACGCCGCGAAGAGCGAGGCAAGCAGCGCGACCGCAACGAGGGCGGGACGGCCCCGGTCATCGGTCACCGCGCGAGGCAGGCAGGTTTTTTGCGGGAAGTCCGCGGGCATGGCGGCCACCGGGAAAAGTCGGAGGGCGGGAATGGCACGGCAGGCTCGGCATCCCGATTATCCATCCCTTCCTGTCCCGGGCACAAGGGAAAACGCTTCGTGAGCGACGTCTCGATTACGGCTGGTTGTCCTCGGAGCCCGAACGCGGTAGCTGTGCTCGATGGCCTTCCTCCTTCTCCACAAGGCGCTGACGTGCCGACACTTTTGGGTTCGGACCAGGGATAGGGGAGTTCCGAACTGGGATCCTCTCCCACGGTGACAGGTGATCGCAAAGCTTTCCTCTCCCTCACGAGACGAGGTGTCGGTCCGTCCGCATGCGGAAGGCGGGTGTGAACCCTGCCAGGATGCCGGCCATCCGTTGGAAATACGGTAATCCAGACAACCTGGCCAGACCGATAAATCTGACGATGTCGTATCAGTGGAGCGATTGAAACGGCCATCGGCATCGACTCAGGGGGAGCGCCGCGGACATGAAGGAGCATTCCACCTGGGCATGGATGTCCATCACGGCCTGGCTGGTCTTCTGCTCGGCCTCCGTTCCGTGCGCGGGGCAGCCACCTGCGTTGCCATCACCGGTACAACCGTCGACGGGGCCGCCGGCCACGAACGGCGGACCGGTGGCGACCGCCCCTTCGCCACTCGCCGCGACCTTGAGACTCAAAGCTGCCCCGTTCGAGCCGACGGACCTTCGGTTCCCGATCAACCTCGCCACCGCTTTGCGGCTCTCCGACGCACGGCCCCTGATCGTCGCCGCCGCGCAGGCAAGGGTCTGGGTCGCCGAGGCCGAATTGACCCAGGCCAAGGTCCTCTGGCTGCCCGACCTCAACATCGGCTTTGACTACATTCGCCACGACGGCGGCGGCCCCGACTTCAACAAGGGCATTATGACTGCCCCCAGCACCAATTTCTTCTACGCCGGTGCTGGGCTGTGGGGCAACCAATTGGGGATCATCTCCACGACCGACGCCATCTACCAACCGCTCGCGGCCCGGCAGGTCCTCAACTCACGGCACTGGAACATCCAGTCCGCAAAGAACGATGCACTCCTCCAGACCGCCGACGCCTACTTCACGGTCCACCAGTACCGTGGAATATACGCCAGCACGCTCTACACCGTCGAACGAGGGCACCAACTCGTCGATCGCATCACCGCGCTCAGCCGCGACCTGGTATCCGGATTCGAGGTCGACCGCGCACGCAACATGCTGGCCGACCTCGAACAGCAAGCCGTCTCGGCTCGGCAGCAGTGGCGCGTTCAGAGCGCCAGGCTCACGAGAGTGCTCCGCCTCGACCCACGCGCCGTCGTCGAACCGCTGGAGCACGACCATCTCCAGATCACGCTGATCGACCCCGCTCGGTGCCTCGATGACCTGATGCCGATCGCGCTGACCAACCGGCCCGAGCTCGCCTCGCGCAGGGCGCTCGTTCAGGCCGCGGAGGTCGGTGTCCGTCGGGAAAAGGCGCGTCCGTTGATCCCCGAATTCGCGATCAACGGCTTCCAGACCCCCTTCGAGATGCTCCAGGCCGGGATTTTCGGCTTCGGCCCCAACAGCAGCCTCAACCAGTGGCGCGGCCGTGACGATGTCAGCCTTCAGCCCCTCTTTCAGCTTCAGAACCTCGGGTTTGGAAACCTCGCGCAGATCAAGGCCCAGCGCGGTCAAGAGTCGCTGGCCATCATCGACTTATTCGAGACCCAGGATACGGTGGCCGAGGAGGTGAATCAGGCCCTCGCGCGGCTCCAGTCGGCGGCCGTTCGGGTCGTCCAGGCCGATCGCTCCCTGCGCACGGGAATCATCACCTACAACGGAACCACCGAGGGCCTGAAGCAGACCAGCCGCTTCGGCGACGTTCTGGTCCTGGTCAGCCGGCCGCAGGAAGCGGTCTATGCACTCCAGCTCCTGAAGGTGGCCTTCGACGAGTACTTCTCGACCGTGGCCGACTACAACCGGGCGCAGTTCGAGCTGTTCCACGCGCTTGGCTACCCAGCGCGTGAGATCGCGCTGGTCCGGTCCCCCGGCGATGTCGGGCCGGTCAACACCGCACGGCCGCCCTACCTGCCCCCGGTGGGCAACGGGCCGCCCCCGGCTACTCGATGAACGGTGGTCTTCAGCCAGGGGGCCGTTGTGGTTTTTGCCGCGGTGGCGGCTGCCGCCGCGAATGCGAGGGACAGCCCTTGCCCCTTGATCGGATCGAGCGACCTGTGGACGGAGCGGGATTCGTGATGACGGAACGCGCCGCCCGGCCTTTGATCCTCGCCACGGCCCTGCTCCTGTGCTGGGTCGAGCCCTCCCCGTGCGCGGCCCAGTCGCCGGCCGCGGCGCCCGCGCGCCCAGCGATCAATCCCTTTGCGAGGGAAGGCGGCCAGTCGCTCCCCTCTTCGCTGCCGCCGGCGGTCTCCTCCGACATCGAGCGCTTCGTGAGGCAGAGCGGACGGGACGTGCCGCCGTCACACGCCCCAGCGCCCGCCAGCCCCCTGGCGGGCGGGGCGTCGCCGTCGCAGGTCGTGCGCTCGGCCGCTGACCGGACGGACGTCCAGGGCGTCCGGACCTTGCCGCCGGCCTTGCCTGTCGGGTCGTCACCGGCGGTCCCTTCGCCACTGGCGACCGGCTTGAAACTCGCCGCTGCGCCGTTCGAGCCGACCGATCTCCGGTTCCCGATCAACCTCGCCACCGCATTGCGACTCTCCGACGCACGGCCCCTGATCGTCGCCGCAGCGCAGGCCAAGGTGTGGGTCGCCGAAGCGGACTTGACCCAGGCCAAGGTCCTCTGGCTCCCCGCGCTTAGCGTCGGCTTCGACTACCTCCGCCACGACGGCGGCGGCCCCGACTTCAACAAGGGCATCATGACCGCCCCCAGCACCAATTTCTTCTACGGCGGGGCCGGCCTGACGGGGATCATCTCGACGACCGATGCCATCTATCAGCCCCTGGTGGCCCGGCAGGTCCTCAACTCACGGCACTGGAACATTCAGTCCGCCAAGAACGACGCGCTCCTCCAGACCGCCGACGCCTACTTCATGGTCCACCAGTACCGCGGTATCTATGCCAGCACGCTCTACACCGTCGAGAAGGGGCACGAGCTGGTTGAACGCATCGTCGCGCTCAGCCGCGACCTCGTACCGGGATTCGAAGTCGACCGCGCACGAAACGTGCTGGCCGACCTCGAACAGCAGGCCGTCGCCGCGCGCCAGCAGTGGCGCGTCCACAGCGCCAGGCTTACGAAAGTGCTCCGCCTCGACCCCCGCGCCGTCGTCGAGCCACTCGAGCATGACCACGTCCAGATCACACTCATTGACCCCGCCAGCACCCTCGACGACCTCATGCCGATCGCGCTCACCAACCGTCCCGAGCTCGCCTCGCGGAGGGCACTCATCGAGGCGGCGACGGTCAGCGTTCGCCGGGAGAAGGCGCGACCGTTGATACCCATGGTCCTGCTCAACGGCTACCAGACCCCCGGCGGCATGTTGTTCCAGGCCGGGATCTTCGGCCTCGGTCCCAACAGCAGCCTCAACCAGTGGAGGGGCCGCGACGACGTCAGCATCCAGCTCGTCTGGCAGCTCCAGAACCTCGGCATCGGGAACCTCGCGCAGATCAAGGCCCAGCGCGGTCGAGAGTCGCAGGCCATCATCGACCTCCGTAAGACCCAGGACGCGGTGGTGGAGGAGGTGAACCAGGCCCACGCGCGGCTCCAGTCGGCGGCGGCCCGCGTCGTTCAGGCCGATCGCTCCCTGCGCACGGGCATCATCACCTTCAACGGCTCCGCCGAGGGACTGAAACAGACCAGCCGTTTCAGCGATGTCCTGGTCTTGATCAGCCGGCCGCAGGAAGCGATCTACGCTCTCCAGCTCTTGAAGACCGCCTTCGACGAATACTTCTCGACAGTGGCCGAATACAACCGGGCGCAGTTCGAGCTGTTCCACGCGCTCGGCTACCCCGCCATTCAAGTCGCGTCGCTGCAGACGCCCGGCGAGGTCGTGCCGGTGGACACGGCACGGCCCTCCTACCTGCCACCGGTGGGCAACGGACCGCCTCCGGCCACTCGTTGAGGAGCCACGGAAGGCTGCTGACGAAGAACGTGGCCCGGGGTTGGAAGAAGGTGCGTCTGGCACGATTGGATGGCACTCCCGATGCACCACCCGGAGTCGTCCTCAATCGATCTTGCAATTGTCCTGATCTGTGTACGTTGTGGGTTGACGATCGAACGGTTCTTTCCCTATAATTCACCTGTTCCCGAAGTCGGGGCCTTGAGGTTCCGAGGGCCGATGGCCGACCGAACCGTTATGAAAGACTGTGTTTGTGTCGTATCGTCGCTGGCGTTGCTGGTGGCGGTGATGATCGCGCCGATCCGCCCCTTGATTGCGGGTGCCGGTCCGTCGAGTCCCCGTGCCCTGAGTCTCGCTGTTGCGTTTCCCGCCTCTAAGCCGGTTCGTCTCTCTGTCAAGCTGGCCCCCTCGACCCCGGAGCGGGTCAAGGCCGTTCGATCGGAAGAAGAGGAAGAAGAAGAATCCACCAGGACGGCATCTCCGCCCGGTCTTCCTCGCGACGAGCCCCCTATCCCCACATTCCTCCCCACGCGGAATCTCATCACTTTCTTTCCTCCTTTGGTAGTTCGACCGCTTCGTTGTTGAGCCTACGGCCGCGCGCAGGCGTGGGCGTTCGGGCTCGCCACCTCGTCGGGTGGATCGTCTCGAATGCTTTCGGGATGCGTCTGACGGTGCGCCCGCGGCTTCGTGTTTGGGGCTCGACCGCCACGGCGGACGAGGCCTTGCCACGTTACCACGAAGGTGCGCCGCGGGATCAGCGATCGGCCTAGCGCGGACAACGGTGTTGGCCGCGACGACGTCGCTGGCGGCGTACCCGCCCGGGTCCTCGCGCGCCCTCGCGCCGGCATGCAACTTGCCGTTGTGACACCAACGAGACCGCGCGCACTGGTTCCGATCGCCCGCTTGCCGCCACTCTTCTCGCGTTGACCTCGCACCAAGGGTCTCGGTCGCAGACGAGTAGGGTTACTTTTGGTACTCCCGACTCAGCACATACAGAACAACATCGAAATATTTAGAATAATTAATGTTTCGTGTTTATCCGAATTCGACGCCTCATTGCTCGACGTCGGCCCCGCATGAATCGACCGGGAGAATCCGTTTATGAATCCGACCGTCTTTGCCATGCGCCGCCCGGTGACGACCCTGATGATGGTCGTCGCCCTGATTAGCGGCGGACTACTCGCCTACAACCGGATGCGGGTGGACATTTTCCCTTCGCTGAACACCCCGAAGATCTATGTGTTCCTCGACTACATCGGCATGAGCCCCGACCAGATGGAAGGGTTCATCGTCAACCAGCTCGAGCTGTACTTCCAGTACGTCGACGGCATTCAAGACATCAACACGCGTAACGTTCAGCAGGTCGCGCTTTGCGAGCTCTCGTTCTTCCCCGGCACCGACATGGGCCAGGCGATGGCCCAAGTCGTGGCGATGTCCGACCGGGCCATGTCATGGATGCCCAAGGGGACGTTGCCGCCGATGATCATGCGCATGGACGCCGGCAGCGTTCCGGTCGGCTACCTCGTCCTCGAGAGCGAGCAGACTTCGCTCGGGATGATGGGCGACTACGCGCAGAACGTGATCCGGCCGCTCGTGCAGAAATTCGTGCCCGGCACGGTGGCGATTTCGCCCTTCGGCCCGAACATGCGGTCGATCGTCATCAACGTCGACCCCCAGAAACTGCTCGACTACAACATCACGCCCCAGAGGATCGCCGACGCTCTGGCGACGGGGAACACGATCATTCCGGCTGGGAATATCTACATCAAGGATTCGATGCCTATCGTCGCCAACAACGCGACGGTCGGCTCCGAGATTCAGCGCCTGGGCGAGATCCCGCTACGGTTGGAGAAGAATGTCTACCTGCGCGACGTCGCGACGTTCTCGGACGACACGGACATCACCTACGGGTACGCGCTCGTCGGCGGCAAAAAGTCGGTCTACCTCCCGATCATCAAGAAAGACACCGGTTCGACGCTCACCGTCGTGGCCGACGTCCACAAGGCGATGCAGACGTTTCGTGAGGCGGTGCCGAAGGACGTGTCCGTCAACTTCGAGTTCGACGAGTCACCCACGGTCGTCGCGGCCGTCGAAAGCGTCGCGACCGAAGGGCTGATCGGGGCCGGCTTGACCGGGCTCATGATCCTCTTGTTCCTCAAGGACTGGCGGAGCGTACTGGTCGTTGTGTCCAACATACCGCTCGCACTCCTCGGATCGATGTTCGGGCTCTGGATCACCGGCAACACGATCAACATCATGTCGCTCGGCGGAATGGCGCTCGCGATCGGCATTCTCGTCGACGAGTCGACCGTAACCGTCGAAAACGTTCACGTACAGATGCAGCGCACCGAGAACATCGCCTCGGCGGTGCTCCACGGCAGCCTCATCACGGCCGTGCCGCGGCTCTTGGCCCTGCTCTGCATCCTCTCGGTCTTCATCCCGGCGTTCATCATGGGCGACCCGCTGCGATCGCTGTTCATGCCGCTGACTCTCGGCGTCGGGTTCGCGATGATCTCGTCGTACGTGCTCTCCAGCACGTTCGTGCCGATCCTGTGCGTGCGGCTGCTCAAGCACATGGGGCATCAGGACGAAGAGGCCGGGCTGTTCGGCCGGCTGCTCAAGGGCTACCGGAAGTCAGTCGGGTTCTTCGTCCGCCTGCGTTGGCTGGTGGTCCCCATCTACCTGGGCGCCTGCGTCTTGATCCTTGCGGTGGTGGGACTCCAGGTCGGTACCGAGTTGTTCCCGCAGATCGACTCGGGGCAGTTCGTACTCCGGTTTCGGCCGCCGCCCGGCTCGAACTTCGAGCTGACGCGCCAAATGGCCGTGAAATGCCTCAAAGAGATCGAGCACGAGGCGAAGCCCGAAAACATCCAGATCGCGATGGGGTTCGTCGGCCAAGTCGCGCCCAACTTCGGTATCGACAACATGGTGCTGTTCATGCGCGGGCCGGACGACGGCCAACTGCGCGTCGCGCTCCGCGCGGACAGCGGCATCAAGCTCGCCGAGTTCCGCGAACGGCTCCGCAAGGTGCTGCCCGAGCGGGTCATTCCGTGGCTCGTGCAGCGGCTGGAAAAGGGGGGGTTGGCGAAGCCCGAGGCGGAGCGGCAGGCCAAGCTGTCGACGTTCGGCTTCGAGCCGGGCGACATCGTGACGAACGTCATGAGCTTCGGCTCCACGATGCCGATCGGCGTCCGCATCGTCGGCACCGACCTCAAGATGGTCCGGCAGTACGCGGAGAAGATCGCCGCCGAGATGAAGCGCATCCCCTACCTCCGCGACGTGCAGTTCGTGCAGCAGCTCGACTACCCGTCGATCGAGCTCGACATCGACCGCGAGAAGGCGGGACTCAGCGGCGCCACGGTCGAAGACGTGCGCCAGGCGCTCGTCATGGCGACGGCGTCGACCCGGTTCTCGAACCTCAACTACTGGATCGACTCCAAGACCGGGTTCGACTACCTGGTGCAGGTCCAGGTGCCCCCGCTGCGCATTGAGAAGCCCGAGGACATCGAGATCCTGCCGCTCGAGTCGGTCAATCCCGAGGTCAACCTGATGATCCGCGACGTGGCCAAGGTGCGGACGGGCGTGCGTCCCGGCGAGCTCGACCGTGACATGTCGCAGCGCTACCTGACGCTAGTCGCGAATGTCGAGGGCGAAGACATGGGCCGCGCGTCGCGGCAGGTGGCCAAGGCCGTCGAGGCCGCCGGCGCCCCGCCGCGCGGCGTGCGATACGAAACCATCGGTCAGCTCCCGCCGATGCTCGAGATGTTCAAGGCCCTCGGCGTCGGCCTCGCCGTCGCCGTCTTCGTAATCTTCGTGCTGCTGACCGCCTACTTCCAGTCGGCGCGTCTGGCGTTGATCTCGATCGGCGCCGTGCCGGGCGTGCTCGCGGGCATCGCGACGATCCTGTACGTCTCGAACACGTCGCTGAACATCGAGTCGTTCATGGGCTCAATCATGTGCCTGGGCGTTTCCGTGTCCAACTCGGTCATGCTCGTGACCTTCATGGACGAGCACTGGAAAGGGGGGGCGAAGTCGGTGGAAGCGGCGATCCTGGGTGCGGGCGAACGCCTGCGGCCGATCCTGATGACCGCCTGTGCGATGACGGTGGGCATGGTGCCGATGGCCCTGGCGCTCGAGCGCGGGAGCCAGATGCAAGCGCCGCTCGGCCGGGCGGTCATCGGCGGGCTCGTGATGTCCACGTTTGCCACCTTGCTCGTGGTCCCCTCGATCTTCGCCGTCGTGATCGGCCGCCGGGTGCACGGCTCGCCGTCGATCTACCCGGACGATCGCGACAGCGCGCACTACGACCCGATGGTCTTCGCCGCGGACGTCGACAAGGCCCGTCACGCCGAGGCGAGCGCCCACGAGACGAGCGCCCGCCAGGTGGTCGCCCACAGCACCGACGACGAGATCATCGCGTTCCTCAACCGCATGCTCAACGAGATCCGGTCGAAGCGGCACGACATGGTCACGCACCACACCGTGGACGACCTGATGCGCCCCCTCGGCTTCGCCAGGGACACCGACTCAGGCGTGGGCCCGGCGCAGGACGAACCCCGCGCACGCCCGGACGAGAGCTTCGACGACCACAATCGTGACCGGGGCTCCGAACCCGGCGCTCCCCCCACACGCGGAGGTTTCTGATGAGCCGCCTCTTCACTCCGACGATCGTGCCGCACCGTGACGCCGGAAGGACGTCGGGGGCAGGCGCCCCGGCACTCCGCCCCATCCCCTGGAGACCCTCGATGAACCAGCGTTGTTCCCCCCTGATCGCCAATCGCTTCGCCCCGGCGCGCCTCCTGGCTTTTGGCCTACTGGCTGCTCTCGCGGTGCCGGGCTGCGGCCATGAGGAGAAGTCGCACTACACGAGCGTCGCGAAGCCGCCGACCGTTCAGGTCATTCACCCCGACGTTCGGAAGATCGTTCGGGTCGTCGGGCAGCCAAGCTTCGTCGAAAGTTACGAGCACACGTCGATCTACCCGAAGCTCATCGGTTACATCGAGAAGTGGAACGTCGACATCGGCGACAGGGTGAAGAAGGGGGAGACGCTCGCCACCCTTTTTGTTCCCGAGCTCGTTGAGGACTTTGGCACGAAGAAGGCGACCGTCAAGTTGGACGAACAGAAGGTCGAGCTCGCGCGCAAGGTCGTCGAGGTGGCCGACGCCGACCTCAAGGCCGCCAAAGCACGCCTCGACGAGGCAAAGGCAATTCTGGCCAAGTACCAGTCCGAGGTCGACCGCTGGGCCACCGAGGTCAAGCGGCTCGACCACGAGGTGAAGCGGGGAGTCGTCGACCCGCAGATCCTCCTGGAGTCGACCAACCAATGGAAGTCGACCACCGCCGCGCGGGACGCGGCGAAGGCGACCATCGCGAAGGCCGACGCCGAGGTGCTCTCGCGTGACGCCGGCCTCGCGAAGGCGAAGGTCGACGTCGCCGTGGCCCAGGCGGACCTGTCCGTGGCCGTCAGCGAGGCCAAGCGGATCGAGGCGTGGGTCGGCTACATTACGCTCCCCGCCCCCTTTGACGGCGTCGTCGTCGAGCGCGCCGCGAACACCGGCGACTTCGTAATGCCCGCCTCCGGCGACCCGTCCGCCATGCCGCGCACCCCCCACCTGTCGCCCGGGGGGAACGCCGCCCCGATCTACGTCGTCGACCGCCTGGACGTCGTCCGCATCTTCGTCGACATCCCCGAGCGGGACGCGAACTACGTGCAGATCGGGTCGAAGGCGAGCGTGCTCGTGCAGGCCTTCCGCGACGAGCCGATTCCAGCGACCGTCACACGCACGTCCTGGGCCCTCAACGCCAAGAGCCGTACGCTTCGCGCCGAGATCGACCTGCCGAACCCGCGCAGCCAGCTCCTCCCGGGGATGTACGCCTACGCCAAGGTGATCATCGAGCGGCCTGACGTCCGGGCGCTGCCGGTTTCCGCGATTTCCTATGTTGGTGAGAAATCGTATTGCTGGACGTACAAGGATCGCCATGCGGCGCGGAACGAGGTCCAAACGGGCGTCACCGACGGCGAGTGGATCGAGGTCACGAATCTGCAGCGTGCGGAACCATCGAACGCCGAACACTCGTGGGCGCCCGTAGACGGCTCGGAGAACGTGATTCTCGGCGACGTTTCGGTCCTGGCCGATGGTGCGCCCGTCGAAGTCGCCCCGGCGGCGGCCGAGGCGAAGGTCGCGAATGGGGCCCCTGCGCCAGGAGCCAAAACGGCGGAACCACGCTCGGGCGTCGTGGCACGCTCGCCCTGACGCTCTAGCCGGGTGGGACTCCGACTTGGGTCGCCACGCGGTGCTCTCGAAGTCCTGGAGGGGCCGCGCCCAGACTCTACACTCGCAGCGCAGACCGGTGAGACGATTGACGGCACCGCCTTCCTAAGATCACAGGCGAACCAACACGTTCTGTGCTCCCCGGCGCAAGCGTGCTGCGGATGAATCGGATCCTCTCCCGAAATGAGAGGTGAACTAGATTTGATGTACCTTTACGCCAACGGCCCGTGAACCGCTTCAACCGGCAAAGACGGCAGAATCGTTGGCATGCTCAAGCACGGTCCAATCAACGATATGGGAATTCGTGGCACCAACGAAGAATTCATCGATCCGATCAGTTGCTTTGAGCCGATGAATCCTTTGATTCGGCCTGCTCTCGAAAGCGCCAAGCCGGTCGTGCTGTCGAGGTACTATTGGTCTTGTGGGATGTGAAGTCATGGAACGATCCGATCGGGCATGGATGCCCATGGCGGCCTTGCTACTCTGCTGGGTGGCGCCCGCCCCCTGCGCAGCCCAGCAGCCGGTTTTGTCGACCTCGCCGCCCCCCCGGCCGTCAACCCCAGCGGCCCGGACGCGATGCGATCGCCGGCTGGTGCGGTGGGGAGTGGCGGGTCGGCGACGACGGAAGTCAACCCCCTCGCGACCGGGCTGAAGCTGAAATCAGCGCCGTTGGAGTCGACCGACCTCCAGTTCCCGATCAACCTCGCCACCGCGCTGCGGCTTTCCGACGCCCGGCCCTTGATCGTGGCCGCTGCGCAGGCCAGCGTGTGGGTGGCCGAGGCGGAGCTCACGCGGGCCAAGGTCCTCTGGATCCCGTACCTCAACATCGGTTTCGACTACCTCCGGCACGACGGCGGCGGCCCCGACTTCAACAAGGGGATCATGACCGCGCCGAGCGTGAACTTCTTCTACGGCGGTGCCGGCATGTGGGGGGGGATGGATGGGATCTCCACGACCGACGCCTATTTCCAGCCCTTGGTCCAGCGGCAGGTGCTGAACGCCGCGCACTGGAAAATCCAGGCCGCGAAGAACGACGCCGTGCAGCAGACGGCCGACGCTTACTTCCGGGTCCACCAGAACCGCGGGATCTACGCCGGTGCCCTCTACTCGGTCGAGCGGGGGCGCGACCTGGTCGAGCGCGTGACGCAACTGAGCCGCGAGTTCGTCCCCAAGGTCGAGATCGAACGAGCCCGCAACATGCTGGCCGACCTCGAGCAGCAGGCCGTGTCCGCACGCCAGGAGTGGCGGGTCGCCAGCGCCGACCTTACCCAGGTGCTCCGGCTCGACCCCCGCGCTGTCGTCGTGCCGCTCGAACACGACCACGTGCAGGTCACCCTCATCGACCCGGGCCGGCCGCTCGACGACCTGATGCCGATCGCATTGACGAACCGCCCCGAGCTCGGTTCGCAGCAGGCGCTCGTGCAGGCCATGTTGCAACAGATCCGCCGGGAGAAAATGCGGCCATTCTTGCCGAAGATCTATATCAACGGCTTTCAGACTCCCTACGAGATGATGCAGGCCGGGATTTTCGGCCTCGGCCCCAACAGCAGCCTCAACCAGTGGAGGGGCCGTGACGACCTGAGCTACCAGCCGATGTGGCAGCTCGAAGCCTTCGGGATCGGCAACCTCGCGCGGATCAAGGAACAGCGCGGGAACCAGTCGCGGGCCATCATCGAGTTGTTCAAGACCCAGGACATGGTGGCCGCGGAGGTGACCCGTGCCCAGGCCCGCGTGCAGTCGGCGGCGGCCCGCGTGCTCCAGGCCGACCGGGCGATGCGCACGGCGATCATCACGTTCAACGGGAACTACGAAGGATTACAGCAGACCACCCGGCTGGGCAACGTCCTGGTCCTGGTCAACCGGCCGCAAGAGGCGGTCTTCGCCCTCCAGCTCTTGATGGTGGCCTTCAACGAGTACTTCACCACCGTTGCTGAGTACAACCACTCTCAGTTCGAGCTGTTCCACGCGCTGGGATACCCGGGGCGCGAGCTCGCGCAGCTCCGGTCTCCCGGCGACATCCAGCCGGTGGATACGACGCGTCCGGCGTACCTGCCCCCGGTGGGCAACGGGCCGCCTCCGGCAACCCGCTGAGCAACGGCATTCTACGGACAAAGACGTTGGTTCCTGGATCCGCTGGTGCGGGAGGGGCTTAATCCATGCGTGAACGCCCGATCGAAAAGTTTCGTCCGATTCTCGAGCCGTTGGAAGAGAAGCGGCCCCTTAGCGCGAGTGCGTCAGCGGCCCCCATCGCCGATTGGAACGCCGGCACACAGGCCACCGTTTCCCCTGATTCGGTGAAACCCAACTTCGGGTTTCTCGTCTACCGCATCACGCAACCGAACCAGTTCAACAACCACCTCACCCCTCCGTTCGGCCATGTCCTGGTCCAGAACGTCCGACCCGTTCCGGGCCAGGAATACAACGTGCTCCAGGTGGCCGTGAGAAACGGGACCCTGCAAACGTTTACGGCGAGCGACGGGCTCTCGGTGAAGGTCTCCGGGCAGAACTACTTCACCCCGATCCTGACCGGGAACGAAACATGGAAGCCAGTCCAAGATTTCATCTTTTATATTCTGACCAAGAAGTACTATCCGCTGGCGAATCAAGTCACGGATGGCTTCGTGTTCGACCTCGGTGGCGCGAAGTCGGCCGCGATTCCGGGGCCATCGGGAATCTTCCTGCGGATTAAGTACAACCCCGCCACGATCAACAAGGTGCTCGACTGGATCGTCCAGTTCGGCCCGGGCGCGGAGGGGGGCGCGGGCGTGAAGTACGGCATGCCCGACACAGCGCTCTACCAGTTCGTCACCGCGCAGACCAAGCGAAACGACTTCGGCGGCTACTTTTGACAGTCGATCTTGGCGTGCCGCGCCCCCCTTTCCCCCCCCTTGGAACACGAGGGCCGTCGCGGCAGGAAAAGCCTTTGCGCGTGATCGCACGGAGTATCCCGTGAATGGAGGGGGGCGTCGTGAAGAGGAGTATCGCCTGGAAATCGATCGTCGCCGTAGCCGCGCTCGTCGGCTGGGTTCGGTCCCCCCGTTGCCTGGGCCAGGCGTTGGAAACCGAGGGACCGAGCCCCACGCCCCACGCCTCGCTTGCAGCGCCACCGTCCGCGCTTCCCACACGGCCGGTGGACTCGCTGCCGTCGACGGTATCGCCGGCCATCGAACGATTCCTCAAGGAGCGAGGCGAGGAGCTACCGCCGCAGCCGCCGCGCGACGTCCCCGGCGCCGCACCTGGACGCGAGCCGGTGCCGGCCGCAGCGGCGTCTCCCTTGACGACCCTCAACCTGCGAGCGCGCCAGGAGAGCCGCGATCTACCTTCCCCGTTGCCGCCTCCGGCGGCGCCCCCGGCCGGGGCGCCGGCAAACGGCCACGCTACGGCGCCGGATTTTCCGTCGCTCGAGTTCGGTTTCAAGATCAAGCCCGCGCCGCTCGAGCCGACGGACCTGGGATTCCCGATCAACCTCGCCACCGCGCTGCGGCTTTCGGACGCCCGGCCGCTGATCGTCGCCGCCGCGCAGGCCGGCGTGTGGGTGGCCGAGGCGCAGCTCACGCGGTCCAAGGTCCTCTGGGTGCCGACGTTCGTGTTCGGAATCGATTACCTCCGCCACGACGGCGGCGGTCCGGACTTCAACAAGGGCATCATGACCGCGCCCAGCGTGAACTATGCCGAAGGTGGCGCGGGTGCGATGCTGTACGTCAACCTGACAGACGCCATCTTTGAGCCCCTCGTGCAGCGACAAACGCTGAACTCCGCACATTTCGACGTCCAGGCCGCCAAGAACGACGCCGTGCTCCAGACGGCCGACGCCTACTTCCACGTGCACCAGTACCGCGGGATGTACGCGGGGGCCCTCTACACGGTCGAGCGGGGACGCGACCTAATCGAGCGCATCGCCCAATTGAGCAGGGAGCTCGTCCCCACGGTCGAGGTGGAACGGGCCCGCAACATGCTCGCCGACCTCGAGCAGCGTGCTGTATCCGCGCGCCAGGAATGGCGGGTCGCCAGCGCCAACCTCACCCAGGTGCTCCGGCTCGACCCCCGCGCTGTCGTCGTGCCGCTCGAACACGACCACGTGCAGATCACCCTGGTCGACCCCGGCCGGTCGCTCGACGACCTGATGCCGGTCGCCCTGGTCAACCGTCCCGAGCTGTCGTCGCGCCAGGCGCTCATCCAGGCGGCGGAGGCTCGGGTCCGGCGGGAGAAGATGCGGCCGGTCCTCCCCCTCGTCATGCTCAACGGCTTCCAGACGCCGACCATGTATCAGCAGTTCGGGCTCTTCGCCCTCGGCCCCAACAGCAGCCTCAACCAGTTCAATGGCCGTGTTGACGTGAACATCCAGCTCATGTGGCAACTCGAAGGATTTGGGATCGGGAACCTCGCACGCATCAAGAACCAGCGGGGCGCTCAGTCACAGGCCATCATCGAGCTGCGCAACGCCCAGGACATGGTGGCGGCGGACGTGACGCGTGCCCTGGCGAACGTTCAGTCGGCGGCGGCCCGCGTCCTCCAGGCCGACCGCGCCCTCCGCACGGGCATCATCACCTTCAACGGCCACCTTGAGGGCCTGGGGCAGACCAGACGTCTGGAAAACGTGCTGGTCTTGACCTTCAGGCCGCAAGAAGCGGTCTACTCCCTCGAGCAATTGAACGTTTCCTTTAACGAGTACTTCACCACGGTTACCGAGTACAACCGGGCGCAGTTCGAGCTGTTTCACGCGCTGGGGTACCCGGCCAGTGAGATCGCGCGGCTCCGGCTGCCCGGTGCCGTCGTGCCGGTCGATACCGCGCGTCCTGCGTACCTGCCCTCGGTGGGCAACGGGCCGCCGCCGGCAACCCGCTGAGCGCGGTGACGTGCCCGTTCTCGATTTTCGGGAATCGGTGATCGCTCATGAGCCAACAATCGATCGTTACGGTTCATCAGGCACCAGGGTCAGTTCATCCGGACGGTAGTCGGGTCGCAGGCACGCCGGGCTTCGCGCTCGGGCACTGTCCATTTACAGGAATTCGCCAATGATTTCGCTGATGAAGAGCGGCGGCAGAGTCCCCTTGAACGTGCTCGCCCTGGCGCTCGGGGCCTGGGTCCTCTCCGGTCCGGCGGCGGTGGCGGACGGCGAGCAATGCGTGATCGAGAGCCACGGCCAAAAGCCTGTGAAACGAGGCCTGCTGGACCGCTGCCAGCAACCCTCGGAGCTCGGCACGCGGGGTTACGGTCCTCCCGGGCTGTTCCCCGGCTTCCAGGGGTTCGGCCTCGGGTACCACCTCGGCTACGGCTATGGCGGCGACGCCCTGGGCCCGGGGGCCGACGGGGGTTATCCCTTCTACGGCGGCCCCGGCTATCCCCACTGCTGGCCGACGCTGCGGCGGATCGGCGGCATCACGCCCTTCCCCTATTTCGGCGGACCCGGCTATCCCACCCCCAGCAATCCCAACTACTTCGGCGGCGTCGGACCGCTCGTCGCCGACACACCGGTGGTGACGATCGGCGACGATCAATACGACACCGGCTACGGCGGCTTCACCGGCGCCGTTCCCTATCCCGAGGAGGTCCTGGCTCCTTATACGACCCGCGCCGGAGCGCTAGGATCGGCCGCCGGCGCCAGCTTGCCGAACCCGTCCGCGCCACCCGCGAACGCCGAATCGCCCGTCGAAGGCCGTTCGCTCGGGATCGATGCCGAACCCTTCGCCGCCGCCGACGGCCTCCGTGGGATGAAGGTTTCCAAGGTTTATCCCGGGAGCGTGGGCGAGAAGGCCGGCCTTCATACCGGCGATGTAATCCATTCCATCAACGGGTACGTCACGGAACAGCCGATCAACCTGACGTGGATCCTCGCGCACGCCGCAGCCGACAACGTGCTCAAAATGTCCGTGCGCACGGCAAGCGACGGCAAGGTGCACACCGTGACGGGGAAGCTCCCTTGATCGGGCGACGGCCGAGGGGGAAACTCGCTGGGGCTCGGTACGCCGCGGTGAGTCCCTGGGGCGCGGGAGTTTTTTCGACACTCGTCGCTGATCCCCAACGGTCTCCCTCACGCGAAGCCGGGGATCTGGGTGCCATGCCCACGTCTTCGTGGGCATGCGCCACGGGCCGAGCGGGCGGATGGGCGCGTGCCCACGAAGACGTGGGCATGGCACCCAGCACTGTTCTTGCTCAGCCGTTTTAGCCGAAACCCGAGTCGCGGTGGAGATTCGCGTGAAGTCCCGTTGTTTCTCGCGTTTTTCTGCAGCCGGTCAGTGCGCCATGAGGCCAATGAGCACGCGCACGCCTTGACCGAGGCGCAGGCGCGGCTGTCCCGGTTCGAGGACGATGACGCACTCCAGCGTCCGCACGTCGCTCATCTGGGACGGGTCGTGCAGCACGGTCCGGCGCTGGCTGTACCAGCCGGCCACACGGTCGAGGCGGCCGCGGTACGACACGGTGGAATCCGCCTCGTCCTGGACGACCACCGACTCACCCTCCTTCAGGCGCGGGGCGAACTCTTGTTCGACCGTGGCTCGGATAACTTGCGGGCCATCGGCCGCGAACAAGAGGGCCGGCTGGCCCCGCTCGGCCGCCAGAATGTCGCCTGGGCCGACGAGGATGCGCAGCACCGTACCCGGCCTCGGCGCCTTGACGCGACACTCATCGAGCGCGAGCCTGGCCTGGTCGCGGCGCGCCTCGGCCACAGCCACCTCGGACTCCGCGCGCCGGATCTCGGCGTCGCCGTCGCGGGCCTTCAGCTCGGCCAGGCGCTGTGCCTCCGCGCGCTCCAGGGCCTCCAGCTCGCGGACCTCCAGCTCGGCGGCGGACACCTCGACCGCGGCGACGGCGGCCGGCTGGCCCGACTTCTGCCGCTGGGCCAGGAGTTGCCGCGCGGCGGCGAGCCGGGCCGCCATCGCCTCCTGGACCGACTTCTGCTGCTCGACCCGCTCCCGTTGCTCCCCGGGCAGCTTGCGTGCTTGTTCCAATTGGTGCCGGCTCAACGTCAGCGCGGCCTCCGCCTCGGCCAGGCGCGCACGGGCCGCGGCGTCCTCCAGGCGGAGCAGCACGGTCCCCTGCGCGACGACCTGGTTTTCGTGCGCGAGGACCTCGGCGACCCGCCCCGGCTGGAGCGGCAGGAGCGACGCCACCCCGTGCTCCAGGTCGACGGTACCGAAGCAGACGACGCCTTCGGGCACCGGCTCGGCCTCGCCCGTCGGTGCCGCGCGGGCCGCGGCGGGGTGCCGGAAGAAGAGCGCCGAGGCGGTCAGCGCCGCGCCGGCGACGGTCATCACGGTGGACCAGAGCAAGAGTCGCTTCATGGGAGAACCTCGCCGGGCGCAGGGGCCAGCCGGCCGTCGGCCAGGTGCACGACGCGGTCGGCGTACGGCACCAGCCGGGGATCGTGGCCGACCACGAACAACACAGCGCCGCGGTCACGGGCCGCCGAGCGCAAGAGCTGGATCACCTGCTCGCCGTGTGCCCAGTCGAGCGCGGCGGTCGGCTCGTCGGCGAAGCAGAAACGCGGCTGTTTGAGCAGCGCACGCCCTACCGCGACGCGCTGCTTTTCGCCGCCCGAGAGCCGGTCCGCGCGGAGGTGACCGCGGCGTCCCAGGCCGAGCAATTCGAGCATCGCGGCCACGCAACTGCGCGCGTTGCGCCGGCTGGCTCCCTCGCCCCAGCGGAGGATCATCTCGAGCTGCTCGCTGGCGGTCAGCGACGGGAACAGGTTGAACCCCTGGAACACAAAGCCGAAGTGCCGCAGCCGGAATCGCTCGCGCCGGGCTTCGCTCAGCCGCCAGAGGTC
Source organism: Isosphaeraceae bacterium (assembly GCA_031291845.1). Taxonomy (GTDB): domain Bacteria; phylum Planctomycetota; class Planctomycetia; order Isosphaerales; family Isosphaeraceae; genus DAIDJG01. The sequence goes on from JARLIH010000310.1 coordinate 34,613, forward strand.
TTCCCCCAGGACGCGCACCTCGCCTCGATCCGGCCGCAACAGGCCCGAGAGCACGGCCAGCAGCGTGGACTTGCCGCTCCCCGAGGGTCCCATCAACAGCAGCATCTGTCCCGGGTACAGCTCGAGCGAGACGTCGCGCAGCACACAGACGGTCTCGTCACCGGCGCCGAAGGTATGGTGCAAGTGGCGCGCGACCAGGGCTGGCTCTTCGCTCGTCATGCGGGTCCCTCAGCGCAGCAGGGTGATCGGCTCGACCAGCCGCAGGGAACGCAAGGCGGCCAGGCCGGACAGAAGAGCCATCGCCAGGGTCAACGACGAGCCGAGCGCCAGCAGCCACGAGGGGAGCAGCACGACGGCGCCGCTCCCTTCGCCGCTGGCCGCCAGCGCAAAAATCATCGGCCAGGCCAGCGCGATGCCCCCGAGACCGACCCATAGCGACTGCGCCATCACCATCCCGGCCATCCGCCGCCGAGGGATGCCCAGGGCTCGCAGCACGGCGTACTCCCGCAACGAGGACACCGTGGCGGCGTACAGCGTCTGGCTCGTGATCGCCATCCCGACGAGCAGGCTTAAGAGTGCGGTGAATCCCATACCGATCCCCGCCTTGGTGCTCGTGGCCCAGTACTTCTTGGTCCGGTCCGAGAACTCGTCGCGCGTAAAGGCCGAGAGCTCCTGGTGCCGGCCCAGGCGTTGGGCGACCGCCCGGGCATCGGCTGGGTTGCGGCAGCGCGCCAGCAGATACATCGTGTGCCGGGGATAGTCACGGAAGAGCGGCTCGAGTAGGTAGGCCGTCCGGAGCGAACAGAAGACAAAGGGGGGCCCGACACTTTTGAGCCCCCGCACGAGCCCGACGACCCGCACGCGGTTCCCGGCCACCTCGGCGACACCACCGACGCCCGCGACGCCCAACCGCTCCACTTCTGACTCGTCAACGACGACGGCCCCAGGCTCCGTCAAGAGCGTGCGCATCGCGGGCGTCAAGTCGCTGACCGCCCCCAAGGCCCCGTCGTGCAGCGCCGACCCGATGATGCAGCAAACCTCCGATCCCCCGCGCGGTTTGCGCCAGTAGCTGAATCCGTACAAATAGCATTCCGTATCCAAAACTTCCCTCATGCTCGCCAGCCGCGCGCGCCAGGCTTCGGGGATCGGGTAGCCCAGCTCGAGGCTGAGCACCCCTCGCGATGCGGCCCAGACGTCCGCCCGGCTATGGTCGATCGGCAGCGTGAGCACGGCCAAGGCGCCCAGCAGTAGGCCAACCTGCACCGTGATGAGCAGGTCACTGAAGGCGACCGCCAGCACCGCCGGCAGAAACCGCCTGCGCTCCCGCCACAGGATGATCAGCGAATAGGGCATGCGCGATAGCCGATCCGTCGGGCGAGCGACCGGGGAACAATGCACTCTCGATAGGTCGGATTGTACCACGTGACGCCGGGCGCGACGCCATCGACCGTCGCCGGTCGGTGCAAGCGGCGCGTCGAAATTACCTCCGAGTCTGGTGTCACGCCGCGCGGATTATCAATCAATAGGGCCGGCAATGGCCGGCCCTGCGTCGACATCAATCCCGATGCAGCTCTGCCGCGCGCACGAACTGGCGAGCGCTTACGACTGTTTTGCAGCCAAGGCCCGTACGGACCGACAATCTATTAGGAGGGACACGCAGGAGCCCCAAGTAAAAAGCCTCTCAATCGGAACGGAGTCGGCCATCTTGCCCATTTTTGTAGCGACCCGCCCTGCCATTTGCTCCGTTCTGACTTCGTGGACCGAACGTCGGTGCCCGACCTTACGCCCCGGATGTGAACGCTTGTCCGCGATTCATCGTACCTAGAGTTGCACGAGCGGATTGCACGGAACGTTCCTCCTGGGCGTGATAAGCGCCATCGCAGAGCCGGACGGAGCAGGCCGAGAATGTCTAAGAGTCAGACCAACGGCTGCGCCCACGTGTCGCATGGGCCGGCCGATGCGGTTCGAGAGCCGATCGCGGTGGTCGGCATCGGCTGTCGATTTCCCGGCCGGGCGAGCGACCCGGCGGCGTTCTGGTCGCTTCTCGAGAGCGGGACGGACGCGATCACGGAGGTCCCCCCCGAGCGCTGGAGTTTGCAAGCGTTTTACGACCCAGACCCTGCCAAGCCGGGCAAGAGCTACTCGCGCTGGGGGGGCTTCGTTGAGGGGATCGACCGCTTCGACCCGCATCCCTTCGGGATCTCACTGCGCGAGGCCGCGCGGATGGATCCGCAACAGCGACTGCTGCTGGAAGTGGCGTGGGAGGGGTTGGAGGACGGCGGGCTGACGCAGAGTCAACTCGCGGGGACAAAGACCGCGGTCTTTGTCGGCATCTCCAGCTTCGACTACTCGGTGCTGGAGACGAGCTTTCGCGACCGGGGCGGCATCGACGTCTATTCCAACACCGGCGGCTCGCTGAGCATTGCGGCGAACCGCATCTCGTACTGCTTTGACCTCCGCGGCCCGAGCGCGGCGGTCGACACCGCGTGCTCGTCGGCCTTGGTGGCGGTCCACCTCGCCTGCGAGAGCCTCTGGCGCGACGACTGCACGCTGGCCCTGGCCGGCGGCGTGAACGCGCTGCTGCTCCCCGACTGGTACGTTGGCTTCTGCCGCATGGGCATGCTGTCTCCCGAGGGACGCTGCCGGGCGTTCGACGCACGTGCGAGCGGCTTCGTCCGCAGCGAGGGGGCCGGCATGGTCGTGCTCAAGCCCCTGTCGCGCGCCCTGGCCGACAACGACCGCATCTACGCCGTGATCCGCGGCACAGCGCTCAACCAGGACGGCCGCACCGCAGGCATGACCGTACCGAGCGAGTTGGCCCAGGAGGCCTTGATCCGCCAGGCGTGTCGCAGCGCGGGAATCGCGCCGGCGCAGGTCCAGTACGTCGAGGCGCACGGCACGGGGACACCGGTCGGCGACCCGATCGAGGCCCGCGCTCTGGGGCGTGCGCTGGGCGATGGGCGTCCCGAGGGGAAGCCTTGCCTCGTCGGATCGGTGAAGACCAACATCGGCCACCTGGAAGCGGGCGCGGGGATTGCCGGCTTGATCAAGGTCGCGCTGGCCCTGCACCACCGCCGCGTCCCCGGCAACCTGCACTTCGACCGGCCCAACCCCGACATCGACTTCGAGGGCCTGCACCTGCGCGTGCCGACGCGCTGCGAGCCCTGGCCGGACGGCCGCGGGCCGGCGACCGCGGGGGTCAATGCCTTCGGGTTCGGGGGCACGAATGCGCACATAATCTTACAAGAGGTACCGCGGGAGTCGCCCATGCCGCTGGTCGCGCGGCCCCCGCAGCCTGGCCCTCTCCCGCGAGGGGGTGGGACAGGAGAAAGGCCGCCGCTGCCAGATGATCCCCCGCAGGATCGAGGCCCGGCGCGCCGCGCCATGCTGCTGCCGCTGTCTGCGCGCGGCCCCGAGGCCCTGCGCGCGGCGGCCCGGTCGTTCGATGAGTTCCTCGTCAATCGACCGGAAGGTGTCGCGCTGGACGACGTCGCCGCCAGTGCAGCGCTGCGCCGGACGCACCACGACCACCGCCTGGCGATCGTGGCGCACTCGGAACAGGAGCTGTCCATGGCCCTCCGCGAGTTCGCGGCCGGAAACACGCCGGCCGGGACCGTCGAGGGGCGAGCGTCGGGCAGCAAGCCCCGCCTCGCCTTCGTTTGCTCGGGGCAAGGGCCGCAGTGGTGGGCGATGGGCCGCGAGCTTTTGCGCGAGGAGCCGGTCTTCCGCGACACCGTCGCGCGGTGCGATGCCGTGGTACGCCGGCTGGGCCCCTGGACGTTGCTCGACGCCTTGACGGCGGACGAGGCGGCCTCTCGGATGAATGTCACCGCAATCGCCCAGCCTTGTCTCTTTGCGATCCAGGTCGCGCTGGCTGCGCTCTGGGATTCTTGGGGCGTACAGCCCGAGGCGGTGCTGGGGCATAGCGTTGGCGAGGTTGCCGCGGCTTACTTGGCCGGGGTTTTTGACCTGGACGACGCGGTGCGTGTCATTTACCACCGCGGTCGCTGCATGGAGCAGGCCCCCGCACGCGGCCGGATGCTCGCTGCGGCGATCGCGCCGGGCGACGCCCTGGCGCGCATCTCGGGCTACGGAGATCGCGTCGCCCTGGCGGCAATCAACAGCCCGCAGTCGGTCACGCTGTCGGGCGATGCCGGGCCGCTCGAGGAAATCGCGGCCGGCCTGGATGCGAGCGGGGTCTTCCACCGCTTCTTGAAAGTTCAGTACGCCTTCCACAGCGCCCAGATGGACCCCATTCGGGACGAGTTGCTCCGGGCGTTGCAGGGCATCCGGCCGCGACGGGCGCGGCTGCCCTTGTTCTCGACCGTCACCGGGCGCCGCGTCGAGGGGCTCGAGCTTGGTCCCGAATATTGGTGGCAGAACATCCGGCAGGCGGTCCGCTTCGCCGACGGCATGGAGCGGCTGATCGAACGGGACATCGACACGCTCGTCGAGCTGAGCCCGCACCCCGTGCTGGCCGCCTCGATCATCGAGTGCTTCCAGCATCGAGGCCGGAAAGCGGCCGTGCTGCCGTCGCTGCGCCGGCATGAGCCCGAGCGCGGGACGCTGCTGCACTCTCTGGGCGTGCTGCATACCCGGGGCTACCCGGTCCGCTGGGAAGGCGTGGCGTCCGTCCCTCGCCGGTTCGTGCGCCTGCCGCTGTACTCCTGGCAGCGCGAGCGCTGCTGGCACGAGTCGGAAGACTCGCGGGTCTCCCGGCTCACGCCGCCGTCGCACCCGCTGCTCGGCGTGCCTCGGGGTGAGCCCTCGCCGGCATGGGAGGCGCGGCTCGACCTGCGATCGAGCGCCTACCTGAGCGATCACCGCGTGCGGCAAGGGGTGATCCTCCCGGCGACAGCCTACCTCGAGCTGGCGTTCGCGGCCGCGCGCGAGGCGTACGGCGAGGTCGGTTGTTCGCTCCGCGAGGTCGTGCTCGCGAACCCGTGCTTCCTCACGCCCGACGAGCCCCTGTGGGTCCATAGCACGTTCGATCCGCAGGCGGGAACGTTCCAGGTCCACACGCGGCCCGTCGAGGGCGCACGGGAATGGACTGCGCACCTGAGCGCGGTGGTGCGTCCCTGCGTTCCACCGGTCGCCGTCGGTGGGGAGAAATCGGGTGAGGAGCGCACGGACGACGGTGGTGCGCCGAGCCCCCTCGACGCCATTCGCCGCCGCTGCCCTCGCGAGTACTCTCGAGAACGTTGCTATGCCTACCTTCGCTCAATCGGCCTCGACTACGGCCCGCTCTTCCAGGGGATCGAGACCGTCTGGCAGGGGGACCGCGAGTCCCTGGGCTTCATCCGTCTTCCGGACGCGCTTGTCTCGGACGAGGACTCGTTTCGGATCCACCCGGCCCTGTTCGACGCCTGTCTCCAGGTCGTCATCACGGCCGATGATGATTTCGACCAACGGAACGGCGGCCTCTACCTGCCGAGCACGGTCGAACAGGTCCAGCTCCTGCGCCGGCCGGGCCGGCACGTCTGGGCGCATGCGCAATTACGCGAAAAGACCCCGCGCCGGTCGTTGGCCGATGTCGACGTCTACGATGACCAGGGCCAGCTCGTCGCTCGCGTCCGCGGCCTCGAGAGCCGTCGCGTCGCGGGAGGACGAACGGAGTCGCTCGAGGACCTCCTCTACGCCTACCAGTGGCAGCCCCTTAATATCTCGGAGCCCATCGCGACCACCGAAACTGGCCACTGGCTGATTTTCGCCGACACTCACGGTCTCGGCGCCGCGCTCGCGGAACACCTGCAAACGCGCGGTGACTCCTGCACGCTCGCCTTCGCCGGCCCGACCGACGAGAACCTCGGCCCCGACCGTCCACAGATCGACCCCACCCGGCCCGACGATCTCCTCCGGCTCGTTCGCACGGTGACGAGCTCGCGTCCTTGCCGCGGCGTAATTTACCTCTGGAACCTCGACGCGCCTGCGACGGATGGACTCACCACTCCTGCGCTCGCCAGTGCCCAGCAGGCCGGCGCGCTCGGCGTCGTGCATCTCGTGCAGGCCTGGGACAAGGGCGCGGGTGATCAGTCCGCACCGCTGTTCCTGGTCACCCGCGGCGCCCAGACCGTCGGCGATCGCCCCGAGCCGGTTGCCGTCGCCCAGGCCCCGGCGATCGGCCTGGGACGCGTCATCGCGGGGGAATATCCCCGACTCGCCTGCAAGCTCGTCGACCTCGATCCGCACGCCCCGGACGGCGGCCTCGAATCGCTCGTGCAGGAGATCCAGGCGAGGGACGACGAGGACGAGGTCGCCTGGCGCGGGAGCGAGCGTTTCGTCCACCGCTACCTGCCCGCGCCGGGCCTGCCGAAGGCGAGCGCAGCGCGGACGGGTATTCCCTATCGCCTCGCAATTACTTCACCGGGCACGCTCGATAACCTTTGCGCCCAGGCGTTACGGCGGCGTCCGCCGGGGCCGGGTGAAGTCGAGATCGAGGTCTTTGCGGCCGGCCTCAACTTCAGCGACGTGATGAAGGCGCTCGGCCTCTACCCCGGCCTCCCCGACGGCCCCGTGCCGCTCGGCGCTGAGTGCAGCGGGCGCGTCTCGGCGGTTGGCGAAGGCGTCAACAACGTTCGACCCGGCGACGAGGTCCTCGCGGTCGCCGGCTTCGCGTTCGGCAGTCACGTCCTGACGAAGGCCGATCTGGTCGCTCTCAAGCCGCCGCAGATGGGCTTTGAAGAAGCCGCCGGGCTGCCGATCGCTTACCTCACGGCGGCGTACGCCCTCGAGCACCTCGCGCGGCTGGGACCGGGAGAGACGGTCCTGGTTCATTCCGCGTCCGGCGGCGTCGGCCTCGCGGCGATTCAGATCGCCCGCCGCGCAGGGGCCACCGTCTTCGCCACGGCCGGCAGCCCCGAGAAGCGCGCGTTCCTCCGCGCGCTCGGC
>JARLIH010000031.1 GCA_031291845.1 Isosphaeraceae bacterium
CAGAAGGTGGTCGGGCAGGGCGGAATGGGGGGCAGGGTCGTGCAGACCCTGGCCGGCGTCGATCAGGATCCCAATCTTTTCCACCATCTCCGCGCGCGGGGCCGCGCAAGCCGCGCGGTGGAGGGCCATCTCGCCTTGCGGGCTCCACTGGCCGGCGCGGGCACCGTGTGCGAGCAGGAACCGGACGACGTCCGCACTTGCGTGCTGGGCCGCCAACATCAGCGGCGTCAGGCCCGGCCCGCCTGCCGCGTTGAGGTCGACGCCGAGGGCGACGAACTGCCGCATCAGCTCGGCGTTGCGCCAGACGCCGGGGGCGAAGAAGAAGACGCCGAGCACGTTCTTCGGCACGAGCTTCCGGACCTCCGCCGCGCCGAGCAGCTCGAGCATGATCGCGTCCTGGCCCGACTCCATCGCGGTCTGGAAGGCGTCCTCGGCCTTGATACCCCGGGCGATCAGCCAGCGGACGACCTCCGTTCGTCCTTTCTGGACCGCAAGCTCCAGCGGCGTCCGCCCGCGGTGTCTCGTGTTCAGCGTCCCGCCTTCGTCGAGCCACTCTTGCAGGGCGCCGAGCTTTCCCTCTTCGATCGCGACGACCCACGCGGGAGTCTTGCGCTTCGACTTGCTCAGGAGCGCGAAGAAGCCGCTCAGCGACTTCACCACCCGGTAGGTCGAAGAGTCGGTGCTGTCGTTCTGGGGATAGTAAACAATCCGCCCGCGATCCTTGCCGCGGAGGGAGATGCAGAGCAGGCCGCCGAAGAACTCGTCGGCGGCGCTGGCGATCGGGAGCAGGCGTTTGGGGATTCCCCAGTCCGCGAGTTCCTCGCGCACCGTTTCCAGGTCGACGGTCTCGCCGAGCGCCGTCGCGACACCCCCCACAGACAGGAAACGGGTGACCTCGCAAATCGTCTCGCCCTCGCCGTCGTCACCCTTGAACCCAAAACGTGCGGGACGTGGGGTTCCCCCATTGAAGCGCTTCAGGAACGCGCGGTATTCGCCCGGGAGCCGAGTGCCCAACCGCTGTTCGAGCGCCTTCAGCGCGTCTTCGCCGAGCCCTGGAAGCGCGTCGGTGATCGTGACCTTGTGCAGGTCGACCTCCTGGACTTCCGCCGCGGTGTCGGGCGGTGCGGGTCGCGCTGCCGCGGCCTGGTCGAGCAGGGCGGCCGCCTCGGCACACCCCGCACGGGCGGCGAGGTCGCGGGGAAGCAGGCCCTCATCGTTCTTGACCGTGGGGTCGGCCCCGCGGTCCAGGAGGAGCCGGACCGCCTCGACCGCGCCCACGTCCGCGGCGAAGTGCAGGGGCGTGTTTCCCGGCGACGCGTCGTTGTCGACGTGGTCCACGTTCGCCCCCGCGTCCACGAACGCCCGCACCAGGCCGAGATCCGCCCAGAACTCGTCGGCCTTGCGGGCCAGCGCCGGCTCCAGGAACTCGGCGTTCACACCGAAGTGCAGCATCCCCCGCGCGGTCGGGAACCGGCCGTCGACCAGGGCGTCGTAGAACACCATCTCGGGCGTGGCGTTCCGCTTCTCCATGAGGAACGCGGCAATCTCCCAACGCTCCTCGAACACGGCGTGGTCAAGCGCTGTCCACTCCCATTTGTCCTTCTCGCGCAGGCGCCGGCCGTTCCGCTCGACCCAGCGGCGGAGCGCGTCGAGGTCCCCATCCTCGACCAGGCTCAGCCACTCGGGGGGCGGGTCGCCCAGGGGTCGCAGGGCCTCGGTCAGCGCCCCGAACGACGGTGCCACCGGCGCAGCCGCGACCACCCCCAAACCGGGTGTCACGTCGGGCCAGTACAGCACGCGCCCGTGCCCCGGCCCGCCGGAGACGTCGATACAGAGCCACCCGTTGATCTGAAACGACCCGACCTCGGCGATGACCGCCACGCCCTCCGGCAGCCCGGGCGGCCGGTCGTGAAAGGCCCGCTCGAAGTCCGCCCCGTCCGGGCCGGTCCCCACGCCGGGGAACCGGATGATCCGGTGCCAGGCTTTCCATTGCTTTACCATCGACGCGTTGAGGTAGCTCTGCCCGAGCCCCCGCATCCTCCCCACGGATCGGCGCATGGCGAGCCACTCGTCCCGGACGGGCAGACGAAACCATTCGGGGCGCGGGACGCCCCCGTTATGGCTCAGTAAGAACGCTCGATAATCGGGCGGCAACTCGATCCCGAGTCGCTGTTCGAGGTCAATCAGGTCACCGTCCGCGAGGGGGGGGCCGGATTCACGAACCTGCATCGCCACGAAGTCGTCTCCTTCGTTTGACTTGCCTGGCAACGAAGTGGGCTTGACCACGCGCTTGATGCGTGTATTCGAAATCGGATCGATCTGAATATCTCAACCGAGGCGGGCGCTGAATGCAAGCAGGACGGAACGCGCTGCCGAGAATCGTCCCGTCATGTCTGGCCGCTATCGATCCACCGCCGTGCCGGCGCGGGCGGGACGCGGGCGAGCAAGTCATGCGCGATCGCCTCCGGATCGTCCGACACGACAAGCGGCTCCACGTGCTCAGGACGTGTAAACCGCTCCGAGACGGCGTGCTCGAGCAACGCCAGCAGGGGGTCGAAGTATCCCTCGACGTTCAGGATTCCGACCGGTTTGCGGTGCAGGCCCAGGGCGCTCCAGGTGAGGATTTCGAAGAATTCCTCATAGGTGCCGATGCCGCCGGGCAACGTGAGGAACGCCGCCGAGCGCTCGGCCATGAGCGCCTTGCGCTCGTGCATGCCGGCGACGACGTGCAGCTCGGTCAGTCCGTCGTGGGCGACCTCCTTGGTCGCGAGCGCCTCGGGAATCACGCCGACCGCGCGGCCCCCCGCGTCCAGCACGGCGTCGGCCACGATTCCCATCATCCCGACCCGCCCGCCCCCGTAAACGAGCCCCAGACCCGCGCGGGCGAGCGCAGCGCCAAGGCGGCGGCCGGCGTCGGCGTACGAAAGGCGGGCGCCCCGGGCCGAGCCGCAGAAGACGCACACATGAAGACGATCCGGCATGACGAGGCAAACTTTCGCAGCAGGTTCAGGCTCGCGCCTTTTGAAGTTTCGTCTCGGTCGTGGCGCGGAGGATGGTTCCATAATACAGCGCTTGCAGCAGCGCGGTGTAGACCAAGGCCACGACCAGACCGGCCGCGACGCCCCCCGCGACGTGGTTGGCGCGGAAGACGAGCATTCCGGCGGTAAACCCAGCCGAGGCCCCGCCGAGCACGACGACCATCAAGTGCATCAAATAAAAGATCGAGAGTGGGTTGACCCGCTCGACGCGCTGGGAAGGGAGGCCCAGGAGCGTGTTCATCTTCGTGACTTCGTAGATCAGCCCAATCCGGGCCCGGATCAGGAGCAGGCTGATGAACAGTCCGAGGATCGCCAGCGTGCCGAACGTGACCGGCAGGCACCAGTACTGGAGCACCGGGACGGGAACGATCGGCACGACGTCGGACTTGACGTTCAAGAGCGCGGTGGAGGCCGCGAACAGCAACGAGGCGACGCCGAGGAAGATGCCGACCGAACGGTTGCGGTCGGTGATGAGTTGGTGAATCGTGCGCGAGATGTGCAGGTATCGGACTTCGGGCGACAGCGGCTGGTGCGGGGCGGGCTTCCACCCCGCGGCGACCTCCTCGCCGGCCATCTCGATCTCGGCCAGCTTTTGGTCGACCGACTCCTCGCCCGAGGTGTCCGTCTGCAGGCCGTCGACGTGGTCGCTGACCGTCCCGTCGAGGGCCGGGTGACCCTGCGCGACGGTCTCGATAGGGGGGAGCGCTTCGCTCATCGGCCGAGGCTCCGGCACGGGGTTCCAACGGACGCAGAACGGCCGTTATGATGGGGCCCGTCCGGTCACGCCGCAAGGGGTGTGCGTAGGCCCGAGAGGTAGGTAGAGAGAGGTCCCGTCTTGTCCGAAAGCGTTGAGAAGTACCATACCGTCGCCCGGGTCGACGAGATTCACGAGGGAGAAGGGAAGCCGTTTGAGGTCGAGGGGCGGCTCATCGCCGTGTTCCTCGACGAGGGTGTGTACTACGCGATCGACGACACGTGCCCTCACCAAGGGGCGCCGTTGTGCGACGGGATCGTCGCCAACAAGACGGTCACATGCACCTGGCACGGCTGGTGCTTCCGGCTGACGGACGGCCGCTGGGTCGACAACCCGCGCGTCCTCGTGGGAACCTACCCCGTGCGTGTCGTCGGTGACGAAGTCCAGGTTGGAATCGTTTGAAGTGACGTAACGGGTAATTCCACCGGAGCCTGCCAAGCATGCGCGCTGCGTACATCGAAGCCACCGGGCCTCCCGAAGCGATCCAAGTGGGCGACTTACCGCGTCCGAAACCCGGGCCCGGCCAGGTGCTCGTCCGCGTCGGGGCCACCGCCCTGAACCCGATCGACCTCTACCTGCGGTCCGGCATGGTCGCGATGCCGCTCCCATTCCCGTACATCATCGCCGCGGACCTCGCGGGAACCGTCGAGGAAGTGGGCCCGGGCGTCGCGCGGCTCAAGCCGGGGGACCGCGTGTGGGGCTCGAACCAGGGGCTACTCGGCCGCCAAGGGGTCACGGCCGAATTCGCGGCGGTCGACGAGCAGTGGCTCTACGCCACCCCTTCCGGACAGTCGGACCAGGAAGCCGCTGCACAGGCCCTCACCGGGATCACCGCGCACCTGGGCCTGTTCCAGAACGGCCGGCTGAAGGCGGGCGAAACCGTGTACGTTCCGGGCGGTAGCGGCGGCGTCGGCTCGATGGTCGTCCAGATGGCGAAAGCCGCCGGGGCGCGAGTCATTACATCCGCCGGCAGCGACGCGAAGCTCGACCTGTGCCGCGAGCTCGGCGCAGACCTCGCCCTGAACTACAAGAGCGACGACATCCCCGCCCGGCTCCGCGAGTTCGCCGCCGAGGGAGTCGACGTCTGGTACGAAACCCAGCGCGAGCCGAACCTCGAGGTGGCCATCCCCCTGCTCCGCAAACGGGGCCGCATGATCCTGGTGGCGGGCCGCACGGCGAAGCCCGTGCTGCCGCTCGGCGCGTTCTATCCGAGGGACTGTTCGCTGCTCGGATTCGCGATGTTCAACGCCTCGCCCGACGAGCAGCGCCGCTGCGCGGACGACATCAACGGGTGGGTCGCAGCCGGCAAGCTCAAAACCATCGTCGGCCGGGTCTTCCCGATCGCTGAGGCGGTCGAGGCCGAGAAGTTCCTCGAAGAAAACACCGTGCAAGGTGCGGGCAAGCTGACCGGCAAGGTCGTGATCGCCGTCGCGTGACAGACCGGTTCCGCCGCTCGACAACGGACGGGAAATAACAGCGGAGCGCTCGTCGCCGAAGACGAGAGCCCGCTGTTTTTTGCCAGTTGCGTTCACGCATTCGGGATCGAGGCAAGGAGACCCACGAACAGCCGACGTCGGGAGACCGCGCGTTGCCCTCTGGCGCCGTTCACGCGGAGGCGACCACTTTGCCGTTGCCGAGGATGCTACCGTGCCCATTCATCGCGGTGGTCAAACCCATCGCGCAGTGCCAAGTCTTGACGATGTTGCGCCCGGCCGCCTTGGCGTCATAGAGGGCGCGGTCGGCGTGTACAAGCAGGTCGAGGGGGCCTGGAGAACTCACCTCGGGGACCGCCGCGACCCCGACGCTGGCGGTGACTTCGATCAGGCTCTTGTCGAAGGGGATCGCCGTTCGCTCGAGCTTGGCACGGAACTGCTCGGCCCGCGACAGCGCGTTCGACTGGTCACACCGGGGCGCAATCACGACGAACTCCTCGCCACCGTAGCGGGCCACGAAATCGCTCGCGCGCACGACCGAGCGCAAGGTGTGTCCGGCCCGCCGAAGCACCTCGTCGCCTGCCGTGTGTCCGTACTCGTCGTTCACGCGTTTGAAGTGGTCGATATCCGCAATCCACACGGCCAGCGACCCCCCCTGCCGTTGGACCGCCGCCCACTCGCAAATCAAGCGTTCTTCCAGCGCCATGCGGTTTGCCAGCCCCGTCAAGCCGTCGAGGTGGGCCTTCTGTTCGAGCAGGTCTTGAAGGAACTTGGTGCGTAGCGCGACACGGATCCGGGCCCGTAACTCGATCGGGTCGAACGGCTTCGAGACGAAGTCGACCGCACCGAGGTCGAGCCCTCGCGCCTTGTCGGCGGAAAGGGTCGAGGCCGACAACAGAATGACGGGAACCGAGCTGGTCCTCGGCTCGTTCTTTAACTGGCGCAGGACCTCGAAGCCGTCGCTGTCGGGTAGGCCCAGGTCGAGAAGCACCAGGTCGGGAGGCTCGCGCCGGCAAATTTCCAGGCCTAGCCGGCCGTCCGGCGCCTCGATTAATTCAAGGTTTTCGACACCAAGGCGATAGCGAACTAAGCGACGGTCTAGCTCGGAATCGTCGATGAGTAGAACACGCCTTAGTTGATCAGACGTCCCAAATGGTTGTGACATGATCGCGATAGGCCCTAGGGGGACAGGCAAGCTCCGCGTTGCATCCACTCAGTCTGGTCTCTGACATTAGCATAGAACACGTGGCCCCTCTCCTTCCATTTTTTTCAAAGACCCGATCGTGAAAAATTCATAACTCAAATCGACAACTGGCTTTTCCACCACTCTCGCTCCGCGGGCCGGCTGGTTTTTCTAAATCCTTGGCGAGTCAACAGTATACCGTAATCTGCTCGCATCAGGGGGGAGACCAGGCCGGCGCGAGTGCATGAAACGGATTCGTTTCGAGACGGCCGGGATGCTGAGACGGAGCCGAACGAGAAACAATCAGAGCAGAACGCCGAGCTGTCGGAGCTCGTCGCACGCCACGGTTGGCTGGGCGTCTGGGAAAAGGAGGCTGGCTGCACGCGACGAACGTTCCAACGACGCGAGATACGCGCGAGCCTCGAAATCATCGGGCTGCCACGCCTTGGCGGCGCGGGCGGGCCAGCGGAGCCAGGCCGTCGCGAGCCCGAGACCCTGTGCGGGAACGAGGTCATTGTCGAGCCGGTCGCCGACCATCAGGCACTCGGCCGGTTCGGCGCCGGCGGCCTTCAGGGCGTGGAGAAAAAGACGGGGGTCCGGCTTCGACCACCCCAGCTCCTCACTGAAGGCAAGCACCTCGAACCGTTCGAGCCAGCCCAGGGACCGGAGCCGGGCGCGGCACTCCGGCCCTTGGTTGGCGATCAACCCGAGCCGATAACGCGGGGCGAGATGGTCGAGCAGCTCGGCCGCGCCGGCAATGACCGGTGAGAGCTCATCGAATCGGGCGCGGACCTCGCACGCGGTCGTTTTCCACACGGCCGCGCACTGGGCCTCGTCCAGGTATGTCGAGACGGCCTCGTAGACGGGCCAAGGACAACCGGCGATGGCCCGCGCTTCACGTAAAGCCAAGAGCTCGCTAAAGTTTATGTCTGGACGGACACGACGGACCGCCGCGACGTGGCGCTGGAAGCTCAGGTACGTGAGGGGATCCTCGTCGAGCAGGACATTCCCAACGTCCAGAAACACCCAGCGCCACATGACCCTGCCGCCTCCGGCACTTGCCTGGTAAAGTCTTGGGTCGGACTGTCTACCCCGATCGAGGACGCACGACTCCATGAACCTGCTCACGACCTTTGCCGGCTCCCTGATGGAGGGGTTCCTCCCCAAGGGATGGGACCTCGCCAAGATTGACGCCTGCTGCTCACACCCTCCCGAGGCGATCACGGAGCGCCGGCCCTGGTGGCACGCCGGGTTCGAGCCCGTCGTTTGCGAGTCGCTGACCGATTTCGACGTCATGCTCGGCCACGAGATCGCCCGCACCATTCAGCGCACCCGCGCGGAGGGGCGGCCGGCCGCGTTGATCCTACCCGTCGGGCCGATGGGAATGTACCGCTGGGCCGTCTACTTCCTCAAGGACTGGGGCGTCCCTTGCGACCATGTCCACGGGTTCAACATGGACGAGTGGAGCGACCGCGACGGCAACACCCTTCCGGCCCACCACCCCGGCGCCTTTCAGAACGCGATGCAATCGGCGTTCTACGGACCGCTCGGTCCCCTCACGGTCCCCGAGCACCAACGGTGGTTCGCAACCCCCGATAGTTTACCGCATTACGCCGAACGGATCGCCGGCTTGAAAGCGCAGGGCGCCGAGCTCACCGTGATTTTCGGCATCGGCCGCGTCTGTCATATCGCCTTCTGGGAGCCCCACTTCGCCGCGGAGTTCGCGACCGTTGACGACTGGCGCCAGCAGACCCACCGCCTCGGCGCGCGACTGCACCCGCTGACGATCGAACAGAACGCCCTGACGAGCTTCAAGAGCCGCACGACCCTCGTCCCGGCGTTCGCCAACACGATCGGCCCTGGCCTGTTCCTCCAGGCGGACCGGATTATCGGCGGCGCCGACGGCGTTTTCGACCGGGGAATGCAGTGGCAAGGGACCAGCCTCTGGATGACGCTCCGGTATGGCCCCGACCCCTGGGTCCCCAGCTCGTTCATGCCGACGCTCCCCGGGCGTCTCTTCTTCCACAAGGACCTCGCGGGCCCCCTCGAGCCGGAAATGAACTAAGAAGCTCTCCAGGGCGTAGGGTAGGCACTCCCCACCATTTTCCTTGGAATCGCGCTGGACTGCGGGAATGCGGTGGCCAGTGCCCACCCTTCGGTTGCCGATTACCCTCTTCGGTGGCCGGCGGGGACCTCGTCGATCGGTGCAACAACGTGATAAGCTATGACGAATCGGTGAGATGAGCGGCCCGCCCCCCAACTCGCTAGTGAAAGCCCGTGCTACAGTTTATTACGCCCGGCCTTCTATAACGGACCGAGGGTCGCGCGCCGGGTGGGCCGGAAGTTCCTGCGAGTCGCCGACGCGACCGTGTCTTCCGATGACGTTCCAATCCCCGGGTTCCCGCAATCACGCGTGACGGCGCGATCCCTCCGATCGGCCGGCACGCTCCGCAGGACGAGGTTCCGATGAAACGGCTCCCGTGGCGAGGCTTGGCCTCGGGTCGGATAGTTTCCCCTCCCCGGGCGCAGAGACGGTGCACGCCCTGCGTCGTGCGGCTTGAGGAACGGCGTCTGCTCACCCTCGCCGTGGAGCTCAACTACCAGTACGATTCCGGCGGCTTCTTCAGTTCGCAGGCCGTGCGTAACTTGATGCAGCAGGCTGCGAACAGTGACGTCGCCGACCTCGGCGACACGCTCCAGGCGATCGCTCCCTCCGGCACGAACACGTGGACGGCGAGCTTCGGCGACGCTTCGGCCGGGATCAACAAGTCGATCTCCAACCTTTCCGTGCCCGGGAACACGCTGGTCATCTACGTCTTCGGCACAGCGTTGCCCGGCAGTGGTGAGGCCGGCGACGGCATGACGGGAGGCTTCTCCGCGTCCGGCGACCAGGCCTGGCTAAACACCGTTTCCTCCCGCGGCAAGTCCCCGAGCCAGTACTCCACCTGGGGCGGCGGGATCGCGTTCGACACGTCCCACACGAACTGGTATTTCGGCGCGGACCCGGCGCAGATCACCGCCAACCAGACCGACTTCCTCACCGTGGCCGAGCATGAAATCGGCCACGTGCTCGGGCTCGGTACGAGCACCCAATGGCAGAACCTCGTCACCAACCAGCACTTCACCGGCGCCGCGGCCGAGGCCGCCTACGGCGGTCCTGTGCCACTCGACCCCGGCTTGGCCCACTGGGCCGAGGGGACGATGTCCGACGGCCATCCCGCCACGATGGACCCCGTCCTGGTCGACGGCACCCGCAACGTCTTCACGACGCTCGACTACGCGGGGTTGCAGGACGTCGGCTGGAACTTCCAGGCCCCCGTCCTCCAGTTCGCGCAGGCTAACCCAAACGCGGCCGAGAACGCGGGCAGCGTCACCATCACCGTGAATCGGACCGGCGGCACCGGACCGGCCACAATCCAATACGCAACGAGCAACGGATCGGCCGTCGCGGGTGTCGACTACACCGCGGAATCGGGCACGCTCACCTTCCCCATCGGCAGTACGAGCGAGTCGTTCACGGTTCCGCTCCTGAACAACCCAAACGCGAGCGGCCCGGTAACCGTCAACATCAGCCTGACGAAACCGACCGCCGGCGCGAAGATCGGTGGGACAGCGAGCGCGGTGCTGACCATCAATCCCGTATCGAGCACCCCCGCGCCTTCCGCCCCCGTCCTGCTCGCACAGGACGACACGGGCGTGTCCAACAGCGACCGCATCACGGCGCATAACGGTTCGACTGCGGCCCACCTCGATTTCACGGTCTCGGGGGTCTCGCCGGCCAACGGCTATGTCCGGCTTTACGCCAACGGCAACCTCGTCTCGGGCCCAATCCAGGCGACGGCCGGCACCGCGTCGTTCACGTTGGCCGGCTCTCCGCTGAGTGACGGCGTCTATCAGTTCACGGCCACGTCCGCCCCCACCACCAACGGCGGCGTCAGCGCAGCGTCCGCCCCGACCACGGTCACCATCCAGACGAGCCTGCAGGTGGCCGGCGTCTCACCGGCGGGTAACTTCGCCACGAGCTTGCCGAACGGCCAGGTCGTTCTCACGTTCACCCACAAGCTCGCCGGGCTGACCCCGGACGTCTCCAACGGCAGCGCGTTCACGAGCAACCCGTTCGCGGTGATGCTCGTCCCCAGCGGCCCCGACGGCGGCGCCCTCTTCGCCGCGCACGCCGCTTCGCTCTGGACGGCCCCGTCCGGCGTCGACAGTGGCGATCTGCCGGTTCCCGCCACGCTCGTCTACCACGAAAACGCGAATGGCACCTCCCAGATCACGCTGACCCCGGCGCTGCCGCTCTCGACCGACATCTACCTCATCTCGGCGAACGGCCTGACCGACCTCGCCGGCAACGCACTCACCGGCGGCGGCGGACCTGGAACGACCTACTACACCTCGTTCGACCTGCACGCCTCGCCCGTGAATGCCACCCCGCTAGCGGTGACGTCCGTGACGGCGAACCGTGGGGCGGTGGTGATCAACAACAACTCGATCCCTCAGCCCGACACGATCGGGATCACCTTCAGCAAAGCGCTCAGCACCTGGACCGTCAATACGAGCACGATCCACCTCTACGCGCAAACCGGTCCGGGAACCACAGCGCCCGTTCAGGCGGCGGTCGCATACAGCCCCACCACCGACACGGCCTATCTCACGCCCGAGGCGATCCTGACCCCCGGCACCGTCTACTTCGTGGCGGTTGACCCGAAAGTCAGCGATGACCAGGCCTTCCCGAACCCCGGTGGAACCCTCGCGCAAGAGTTCACCACGTCCTTCACGGTCAGCGCGCCGGCCGTCTCCGGATCTTCGCCCTTGACGGTCCTGCGAACCGCGCCTACCAACGGCACCCAGTACTTCCAACCTCTGGGCTACGGAGCAGTGACCTTCAGCGAAGCGGTGAACCTGCAATCGCTCAGCCGGTTCTCGGCGATGCTGATTCCACACACCGGCGGCGTGACGACGGGGGGCTCCGGCTACGCCGACGTGCCGATGAATGCGAAGGTCGCCTTCAACCCCAACACCAACCAGCTCATCATCGTGCCCACGGAGCCGCTCGCCAACAATATTTACTTGTTCTCACTTTCGGGGATCAAGGCGACGAATGGCGACTCGCTGGTCGGGACGACGGCCTACTCGACGTTCCAATTGCTCATGAGCGGAAGCGCGTCGTCGGCCCTGGCGGCGCAGAGCGCGAGCGCTCCGTTGCGCGCCGTGACGCCGTTGACGACGACTTCGACGCCCACGGGACCTTCGAGAGCAATTCGGCTGAACCGCGAGGTGCCCGTGACGCTCGGACCCACGCGCCGGGTCGTCCCTCAAAGTGATCCCTACGCTGCCGCACCTCGACGTCTCGAGATTGCGGCGGGCGATTGAGAGAAAGCAGGGTGGGCACTGCCCACCCTTCAAGGAGCGGACCCATTACGAGCGCACCGCCTTCTGGCGCGCCCGGATCCGTTTCTCCCGTTCCTTGTGAAACTCTTCCGTCTGGTTCTTGAGGACCTCGCGGAGCTCATCCTTTGCGCCGGGGCGGGTCAGGTCTTGGCCCTTTTGGGTGATCGAGATGAAGCCGATGCACATCTCGTCGGTCGTCGCCTCGCCCCAGTGCACGGGCTTCGGCGGATGGGTCGGGTTGAGGGGGTTGCGCTCCGAGTTATCGAAGTGGGAGACGACTCTCAGCACCGTCCCTTTGGGCAGGTCGACCGGTTTCTCGAAGTAATAGGTGTTCTGCCACCGGAAGTCCCAGTCGGGGATCTTGACGAGGTCTTCGGTGCGGCCGTCGGGGTACTTGACGGACATGGCGATGTCGCGTCCGAGTAGGTGCATGTGGGGCGTGACCCCGATTGCCTCGAGGTCGACCGGAGCGGTCCACTCGGCCTTGACCTCGATGTTCGACTGCCCCGGCGGGAGCTCGAATTCGGCGTTGACGGCCGCGGCCGCGTGCATGATCTGCTTGACCGGCTTCTTCGCAAAATGGAGACCGACGCGGGTGCGGTCGGTCTCGGGCTTGCCGTCAGGGTGGTAATGGACCTGGACGATCACGTCCGCCTTGCGCGGGAGGACCCGGCCGACTCCCTCGGGCAGCCGGCTCGCCTCGTTTCCGGGCGCCCAGCCGCCGAGGTCACCCTGGACCTGGACACCCGGGCCCGAGAAGCAGGAGTAGCCCGGCCCCGCGTCCGCCTCGTCGCGCTTCCGTGCCGCGCCGCTCACGTCGGTGTAGGCAAGGATATGGTGGACCACCCGGCGGTTGCCCGGACGATATTCGACGGCCTCGACGTACATATCCTCCGGCAGGTTGGTCGGGATCACGAAGCAGCGATAAATATCGTCGCCGGACGCGTGCACGGGAAAGTCCTGGGGCATCTCGAGCACGAGGTCGGGCGTACCGAGCTTCCAATCGTCGGCGAATTTGACCGGGGCCGGGAGGTCGGCCGGGTCTCCCTCGGGTGCGCCGTTCTCGGCCCAGACCGAGAGCACGGCAATGTCCGCGTCGGACATCGACCGGTCGTGCTTGAACCTGGGAGCGGCCTGCGGAGCGGCCTTCCACGGCGGCATGCGCCGGTCGTCGGCCACATCAGCAATGTCCGTAGCACGTTTGCGGGCCTGCTCATACGTCTCCAGGGGGAATGGACCGACCTGGCCGGGCCGGTGGCACTCCTGGCAGTTCTTTTGAAGGACGACCGAGACGTCCCGCGTATAGGTGGGCTTGAGCACCTCGCGCGGCGGTTCCGGCAGCGGGCAGCCCACGGAGGCGATGAACGACGACGCCACCTCGCGGCCCTCGAGCACAGCACGAATCGCGTCGCGCAGCTCGTTCGTGGCCGGGTTCGCGTTCCGCTTCTGCCGCGCGGCGAATTGATCGTCGATGCGGCCGTGGTAGCGCAGGCGGCCCTGGCCGTCGATCACGAACGCCTCGGGCGTAACCGTCGCGCCCAGCCGGCGCGCGACGGTCCCCTCGCGGTCGCGGGCGATTGCGAACTTCAGCTCGAAGTCCTTCGCGTGCGTCAGGACGTCGGCGTTGGAGAGGTCCGGATCGACGCAGAGCCCGACGAACTTGACCCGGCCGGCGGGGAGTTCGCCGGACAGGCGATTGAGGGCCGGGCTGTACGCGTTGGAGATCGGGCATTCGGACGAGTAGAAGATCACGACCGTCGCCCCATTCGGGGGCGGCGCGGCGTCGATCGGCCGGCCGTCGGGTGCGGTCAGCCGCGGCAGTTTGATCACCGGAGCCTCAGCGCCTCGGAGCCCTGGCGAGGCCGCCACGACGAGCAGCGCGGCGAATCCCCAACCGGCGAGGCGACCGACCCATTTCCGCGCAGGGATGATCCGAGCCATAAAGCGCGATCCTCATGCGGGTCAACCACAGACGGTCTCTCCGCGAACAGCGCGGAGCTCGGCCTCCGAACGGCCGCCTGCGAGTCCTGTCGCCATCATCATAGCGTCGAGGGGAAGTTTTCGCAGCGTGCAAGAAAGGGACCGTTGCGTTCCACGCGCCCTACTTCGTGACCGCTGGCGCGGCGAGCGCGTGCGCATTTTCCGGCTCCCCGCTCGCGGAGGCGGCCATCAGCGCGAAACCGGCCAGGAGGGCGGCGGAAAGCTTCCAGCGGTCGTGCGCGTGGAACTGCAGCTCGGGGAGCAGGTCGCTGAGCGAAATGCAGAGGAAGGTGCCCGCGGAAAAGGCGAGCGCGTTGGCCGTGAGGTCCACGGCCGAGGTGGGAGACATCCCCCGAATGCCCAGAAAGAAGAACGCAACGCCGAGCGGAATCATCAGCGCGAAACCCAGGTTCACGAGATGGGCCCGCGTGCGCGGGACGCCGGCCCGGAGCATCAGGCTGACGATCGTCAGGGCGTCGGCCGGTTTGTGCAGGACGGTGGCGAGGAACACGCCCCAGGCCGTCGCGCTCAGGCCGTGACGGTCCTCGGCCGCCGCGGCG
>JARLIH010000311.1 GCA_031291845.1 Isosphaeraceae bacterium
ACCACCCTGCGCGGCGTGGTCACTCCCAAAGTGGTGCCGCTTGGGACACGAAACGGCCGGTCGATGGCGTGGAGGGCGCCAGCGACTGCCGCGGACAGGATCCCTCTCTCACTGGAACACAATAACGCCGTGGGCGTTGCGTTCCGTCCGCATTCCCAGGCCGTGCGGAACGGCGGTCCGAACTGGAGAATACGGCTTCCACACACGGGTTCTCACGGCAGCGGGACGCGATTCGACCTTACGGTCCTCGAGGCGAGCGCGCGCAGTTCTATAGTGAATTTGATGACGAAGTGCGTCGCTGGAGAGGTCACGAAACAAGGCCCGCGGGCGACTCACGGAAGGCTGCGTTGCCAGGGATTCCCCTGCCCGATTCGGGAGCTTGGAGCGCCGCGCGTGCATGGAACCCGGCGACGCAGGGTTCCGGGCCTCAGGGGTCCGCGGCCCATTCGATAAGGAACAGCGATGTCGACCGTGTCTCTCGCCTTGATGTGGCACCAGCACCAGCCGTACTACCCGGACGACGTGGCCGGGGAAAACCCCATGCCGTGGGTTCGGCTGCACGGGACGAAGGACTACCTCGGAATGGCCCTCCACCTTGAGGAGGTTCCCGAGTTCCGCTGCACGATCAACCTGGTGCCGAGTCTCCTCGTTCAGCTCGAGGCTTACGTCAGTGGTACGGCGACGGATCGGCATCTCCGCGTGTCGCGCATGCCGGCCGACGGGCTGGCGCGCGACGACGCTTACTACCTGCTCGACCATTTTTTCATGGCGCATGCCGACGCCATGATCCGGCCCTACCCGCGTTATCACGAGCTCTATCAGCAGCGGGCGCTGGGTATTGATAACGCCGAACAAGCGATTTCGCGCTTCCGCGACCGTGACTTTCGCGACTTGCAGGTTTGGTCGAACCTGAGCTGGATGCACCCGTTGCTGTTTGAGAAAGACCCCGAGCTGGCCGAGTTCCGCGCTAAGGGACGCCGCTACTCCGAAGAGGAGAAACAGTGGCTCCTCGACAAACAGCGCGACTTGCTCGGCCAGATCATCCCGCTCCACCGCAAGCTGGCGGATCGCGGCCAGGTCGAGCTGACGACCACGCCGTTTTATCACCCGATCCTGCCCCTTCTTCTGGACAAACGGCTCGCCCGCGAAGCGATGCCGGACGTCAACCTCCCCGGTTATCGCGACGGCTATCCGGAAGATGCGGAAGTCCACGTGAGACGCGCAGTGGAAAGTCATCGCCGCCAGTTTGGCGAGTCCCCCCGGGGCATGTGGCCGAGCGAAGGGTCGGTTTGTCCGGAAATCATCCCGTTGCTGGCACGCCACGGCATCCAGTGGATCGCCACGGACGAGGAGATCCTCGGTTGCTCGCTCAATGGCAAGGTCGGCCGTGACGGTCGGGGGCACGTCCGCCACCCGGAGCTGCTCTATCGCGCGTGGAGGGCGGAGGAAGCGGGTCACGAGATCGCGATGGTCTTTCGCGACCATTCGATGTCGGACCAGGTCGGCTTTCACTATCAGCGCAGTCCCGGCGAGGCGGCCGCGGGGGACTTCCTCGCGAAGTTGCACGCGATCGGCGACGCGTGCCGCCAGAATCCTGCGACGCTGGTCCCCGTGATCCTCGACGGCGAGAACTGCTGGGAATACTACCCCGACGGCGGCGTCTCCTTTCTCCGCTCGCTCTACCAATCGGCCGCGCGCGACCCGCGCGTGCGCCCGGTCACGGTCGGCGAGTTCCTCCGCAAACACCCTCCTACCGACACAATTCCGCGCCTCTTTTCGGGAAGCTGGATCAGCCACAATTTCGCCATCTGGATCGGCCATCCCGAAGACAACCGTGCATGGGACGCACTGCACGCCACCCGCAGTTTCCTCGTGGAGGAGTCGCGCGACGGACGACACGACCCGGAAACGCTGGAGCGGGCGTGGGACGAGATCTACATCGCCGAAGGCTCCGACTGGTTCTGGTGGTACGGCGACGACCATTCCAGCGCACTCGATGCACTCTTCGATCACCTGTTTCGCAAGCACCTGCGCAACGTGTACGTCCTGCTCGGGCAAGAGCCGCCGGGCGGCCTCTACACCCCGATCTCGCAAGCGGGCGCGCACAAACCCATTCACGACCAGCCGACCAGCTTCCTGAACGTTCGGGTTGACGGTCGTGGGTCGTATTTCGAGTGGATCGACGCTGCACATTACGCGTGCGGCAACGAACGGGGTACGATGGCCCTCGTGACCAAAGGACTGCTCCAGGCGGTCTGGTTCGGCTTCAGCGCGGAGCGACTGCTCATCCGGGTCGATACCGAGGGGGGGCCGGCACGCGACCGGCTCGAGAATGTCGACCAGCTCCGCGTGGGATTCATCGAACCGGCTGAGTGGGAGGTCCTCGTGCCGTTCCCCGCGCAGCCAAAACCGTGCGGCTCGATCCACCACGCGGGGAAGCCGTCGAGCAACGGGACGACGGTCGAGGTGGCGACCGAGAAAATCCTCGAGCTGGCCGTGCCGTTCGGCCGCCTGGGGCTCAAGGCGGGCGATCCTGTCCGCTTCTACCTCGAGGTGCTCGGCGGTCGAGCCAGCCTGGACCGTGCGCCTCGGGAGGGAATCTTTGAGTTGACGGTTCCAACGCCCGACTTCGAGCGGATCATGTGGCAGGTCTGACGATCCGAACGGCTCCACGGAGGACCGAGCAATGCCCGAGTTGAGGAAGGACCCGATTGTCGGCCGCTGGGTCATCATCGCGAGCGAGCGGGCGAAGCGGCCCAACGAGCTCAAGGGGGAGGGGCAGGCGCAGGTCGAGCCGGGCCTCTGCCCGTTCTGTGAGGGGCACGAAGACAAGACCCCGCCCGAGATTCTGGCCTATCGGGAGCGCGGGACGCGCGCCAACGGGCCGGGCTGGCGCATTCGCGTCGTTCCCAATCGGTTCCCTGCGCTCAAGATCGAGGGGAACCTGAACAAGCGCGGCGACGGCATCTACGACAAGATGGTCGGCGTGGGTGCGCACGAGGTGATCATCGAGAGCCCCAAGCACCGCATCAGCACGGCCGAACTGACCGACAGCAACGTTCAGGAAGTGCTCTGGGTCTACCGCGACCGGCTCGTCGACCTGAAGAAGGATTCGCGGCTGGTCCACGGCATGATCTTCAAGAACGTCGGCGCCGCCGCAGGGGCGAGCCTGGAGCACACGCACAGCCAACTGATCGTCACGCCGATCGTGCCGATCTCTGTCTGGGACGAGATGACCGGGGCCCTCGAGTTCTACAACTACCGCGGGCGGTGTATTTTTTGCGACATGGTGCAGCAGGAGCTCTCGTTCGAGAAGCGCGTGGTGCTCGACACGCCGCACTTCACCGCCGTCTGTCCGTTCGCGAGCCGCTTCCCGTTCGAAACGTGGATCCTGCCCAAGGCGCACTCGAGCCACTTCGAGAACATTCCCAAGCCGGGCGTGGACGACCTGGGCCATGTGCTCCGCGACGTTCTGAGCAAGCTCGAACACGCGCTCGATGACCCGCCGTACAACTACATCATTCACACCGCCCCGTTCGATCACCAAGAGCTGCCCCACTACCACTGGCACATCGAGATCATTCCACGTCTCACGAAGGTGGCGGGTTTCGAGTGGGGGACCGGATTCTACATCAACCCGGTTCCGCCAGAGGACGCCGCGGCCTTCTTGCGCGAGGTCGATTGCCGACCGGCCAGCCCCCAGCGAGAACGCTTCGAACGGACGACGATGGTCTGACGCTGGGAGAAGAAATCGATGAGGATTTCTTTTCTTTTTTGGAATATCAACGGTCGCGATCTCGGGCGACGCGTAGCACGTATCGCGGCGGCGCATTCGGTTGATATACTGGCTCTCGCCGAGTGCTCGATGAGCCCCGATACGCTCGTCGGGCAGCTCAACGACCAGAGTCACGGTGGCTACTGCCTGCCAAAGAGTGAGGGACGACGCATCCGAATTGTGACCCGGCAATCGCTATCGGCGTTGTCGGACGACTTCAACGATCCGATCGGCGGTCTTACGATCCGGAAAATGCGGGTGAGAGGGATGCCCGATCTCCTCTTGGCCGCGACTCATTTTCCGAGTCGACTTCATTGGGATGGGAATGACCAGACCCTTGAGGCGACCGAGCTTGCTCATGACATCGTGCGTGCGGAGGAGAGAAACGGGCACCAACGGACGATCTTGATCGGCGACCTCAACATGAACCCCTTCGATCCGGGAGTCGTTGGTGCGCAGGCCCTGAACGCGGTCATGACCAAGGAATTGGCGCGGCGGGAATCCAGAGTCGTGAGAGGCCGGCCCTTCCCGTTTTTCTACAATCCGATGTGGGGGTTCTTTGGTGACCGGACTGACGGTCCGTCGGGCTCCTATTATTTCGCGGGGGCGAAGCCGACGAACCAGTATTGGCACATCTTCGATCAGTTGTTGATTCGTCCGGGCTTGATCAACCATTTGGAGGAGGTTCGGATCCTCGATCACGATGGTGAGAAAGGACTTCTCTCCGCGAGCGGTTTGCCCGACACGAACGACGCTTCCGATCACCTACCGATTCTCTTCGGCCTGAGGTTCTGAATCGAGGGCAGGATGGCGAGTGCGATACCGACGCTTTGGTCGGATGATATCAAGGTGGATGTCGTATCCCCGGCCGCGATCCTTCGGGCTCAAGTCGCCCCCTTGCGCGCGCTGACGAAGGGGATTCTTGAAGCCGAAATCACCACCGAGTCGAGCGATAGCGGGATGGAGCGGCTTCATTTTGAGCTAGTGGCTCCGCTTCTGGACAACTACCATCACCGTATCTTGTCGGCTACCTACGCTCGGAACATGGTCTACCCGGTCACCCTGGAAGCGGAGTGCTTTCGCCCCCACAAGCAATCCTATGGGGAATCGCTCGCCGCACTCGCTCTCGCTGTGCACCAGCGTGGGGTCACGGAAAGCGATTGGCGACCGAAGGCCGCGACCGAACAGGAGTTCATCGAGCTCATCGGCCAAGTATTGCGGTCGAGCGAGGTACGAGCGATCATCCATTCGCTCATCGCGCGAAGCAACGATCAAGGAAATGGTTCGAGCCGTTCCTCTGCCGAGGCATCAAGCTAAGTTCGCGTCGTTCTTGATTTATGTGTGGGACGGGTCGCCCGCTGGCCATTCGACGAGAGGCTAGGTTTCATGACCGGGGTCCGCATCATCCTGGCGTTGCACAACCACCAACCGGTGGGCAATTTCGGCGGCGTCTTCGAGGCGGCTTATCGAGACAGTTATCTGCCGTTCCTCGAGGTCATGGAACACTATCCGGACATCCCGTTCGTGCTGCACACGTCGGGACCGCTCATGGAGTGGCTCGCGGAGCACCGGCCGGAGTACGTCGCCCGGGTGCGCGCGATGGTGGCGGCGGGGCGGGTCGAGATCCTGGGAGGGGGGTTCTTCGAGCCGATCATGACCATGATCCCCCACCGCGATCGCGTGGGGCAGATCAAGGAGTACTCGGCCTACCTCAAGGAGCTGCTGGGCACGACGGTTCGCGGGATGTGGGTGCCCGAGCGAGTTTGGGAGCAACACCTGGTGCTCGCGCTGGCAGAAGCGGGCATCGAATACACGATCCTCGACGATTTCCACTTCCAGCGCGCCGGGCTGACCGACTCGGAGCTGCGCGGGTACTACCTGACCGAGGACGAGGGAAAGCTCCTGAAGGTCTTCCCGGCCTCCGAGCGCCTGCGGTACATGATTCCGTTTCAGGAGCCGCACGCGACCTATGAGTTCCTGCGTCGTCTGGCCGACGAGCAACCCGGGGCCACCGTCGTGTTTGCCGACGACGGCGAGAAGTTCGGCGTTTGGCCGGAAACGTTCGACCATGTTTATACGCGTGGTTGGCTACGGCGGTTTTGCGACATGCTGGTCGGCAACCGTACGTGGATCGAGCCGAGCACTCTCGCGCGGACGGTCGACACGACCGTCCCGCTGGGTAAGGTGTACCTGCCGGACTGCTCGTATCGCGAGATGACGGAGTGGGCGCTCCCCCCGTTGCAGCTTGCCGCCTACCAGCGGACGATTGCGGAACATGGCGGGCACCCGGTGGCCGAAGCGCTCAAACCGTTCCTGCGTGCGGGAGGAGGATGGCGGAACTTCAAGGCCAAGTATCCCGAGAGCGACGAGATGTATGCGCGGATGCTTGGCCTATCCCAGCGCCTTGCCGCAGCCTCGACGAACCCGGAGATCGATCCGGACTACCTCGAAGTGGCCCGCATGGAGCTGTTCCGCGGCCAGTGCAACTGCCCCTACTGGCACGGCGCATTCGGCGGCCTCTATTTGCCTCACCTGAGGGGCGCGATCTACCGGCACTTGATCGCGTGCCACAACGCGCTCGACGAAGCCGAGGGCCTTTCCGGTCCCCGCGTGGCGCTCGAAGTCGGCGACTTCAATTTCGACGCGCGCCAGGAGGTCCGGCTGGAGAACGACCACCTGGTGGCCTACCTCCGGCCCGCTCAGGGAGGGCACGTCTACGAGCTCGACGTTCGAGACGCGCAGGCGAACGTGCTTGCAACGATCGATCGGCGGCCCGAGGCCTACCACGGAACGATCGCGGCGGCCGCGGCAAACCCGCATGACGCGCAGGTCGTCGCGAATGGCATTCGCGACCGCGTCGTGCTGAAGCATGAGGGGCTCGACCGCCGTCTGGTCTACGATCTGTACCCGCGGAAAGCGCTGGTCGAGCATTTCTTCGGTCCCGACGTCACGCTTGCCGACTTGGTCGCGTGCCGAGCGGAAGAGCACGGGGATTTTGTTACGGGCACGTACCTCTCGAAAGTCCAGCGCAGCGCGGAGCGCGTTGCGCTCGTAATGGAGCGTCCGGGCTGGGCCGGCGGCCAGCCGATCCAGCTTCGCAAGACGGTCGAGCTGGCGGCGGGGAGCCGCACGCTCGACGTGCACTACGTGCTCGAGGACCTGCTTCCCAACGTCCCGCTTGATTTCGCGGTCGAGTTCAACCTTGCCGGTATGGCGGGTCACGCCCACGACCGCTTTTACCAGGATCCCTCGGGGACTCGGCTGGGAATGCTGGACGCCCACCTGGACCTTCACTCGATTTCAGGAATCGCCTTGGCCGACGAGTGGCTGGATCTCGGCGTGACGCTCGACTGGTCGCGACCGGCCGATTTATGGTGCTTCCCGGTCGAGACCGTCAGCCAGAGCGAGGGCGGCTTCGAAGGTGTTTACCAGAGCTCGGCCGTGCTTCCTCGCTGGACGGTCGTTGCCGACGAGACGCGCCGGTGGGAGCTTCGAATTCGCTGGACGCTCGACGGCGTTTCGGTTCTCGACAAGACTCAATCCGATGTGTTGGCCGCGGCGGAGCGATGACCGCAGGCGAGTTATGTAGGGTGCATTTCATGCACCCTACGAGAATAGCGTTTCACGCACGCCCCAGGAATATCACGAATCCTTGTTGGCTACTTCATCCAGGCGTTTCGGGCGGTGAAAGCATTTCTTTGCCGACTCTGGTCATTCCGCTCCGCCAATCGCGCGTCGCAGGCGCGGTCAGTCCCCGCCGTCGATGCCGCGGCGATTGTGCGGCGTGCGCGGCGTTTGCGGTTCCGGGTTCGACCGGAGGCGTTGTCGGCCCTCTCGGGGGCCTACCACGGCGCGCGGCCCGGTGTGGGGCTCACGTTCGCCGAGCTGCGGGCTTACGAGCCGGGCGACGACGTGCGGCACCTCGACTGGAATGTCACGGCGCGGCAGGGAAAGCCGTACGTCAGGCGCTTTACCGAAGAGCGTTCGCTGACGCTCTGGCTGGTCGTCGATGTCTCCGGCAGCCTCCGTTTCGGGCCCGAGGGCCGAACCAAAGCCGACCGAGCTGCGCAGGCCGCGGCCCTGCTGGCGACGGCGGCGGCGCAGAACGGCGACCGGGTCGGACTGACACTGGTCAGCGACCGGATCGAGGCCGAGCTCCCCCCCGCCGGCGGTGCCCGCCACCTGGCGCGCCTGATCAGGGCGCTGGTCGCGACCCCCACGGTCTCGAGGGCCACCATGCTGACCGTGGGCCTCGCGCGCTTGCACCATCACGCGCGACGGGCGCTGGTGATCGTGATCAGCGACTTCCTCGGCAACGAGCCGGTGGGACTGTGGCGGAGGGCTGCCCGGCGCCACGAGGTGATCGCCGTGAGGGTGGTCGAGCCACGTGAAGAGGAGCTTCCGGACGCGGGCTTGGTCGCCGTTCGGGATCTCGAGACGGGTGCCAGTCGGGTCGTCGACACCAGTTCCGCACGTGTCCGAGCGGCCTATGCCGAAGCCGCACGGGAACGGCGAACGGCATTTGCGCGTTGGTGTGCGGCAACGGGCATCACGGGGATGGAGCTACGAACGGACGCCGATCCGATCGGCCCGCTCACACGGTTCTTCACCGGCCGGCCGAAGCGCCGAGGGCAGCCGTGAACCCACCCTCACACGCGATCTACGTCCCGCCGCGACCGAACCTCGGACCGGAGCTTTCGAGCAGCGAGCGGTTGCCGTTACCGACCGCGATCTCGGTGGCGTGTGTGTTGCTCCTGGCCTCGCTCTGCGCGTGGAGGCTCGTTTCGCGACGGACCCGGGCTCGTTTGCCGGAAGCGCCTGGGCAGCCAGCGGCCGCGGCGAGTCCTCCCGGCCCCCGCGCACGCGTGATAGCGGGTGCCGAAGCCGTCCGAAGTGCGCTGGTGGACCGCTTCGGATCTTCCTGGCATGCCCGGACCACGGAGGAGATCGTCGTTGATTCGTCCGTCGTGGACCTGCTTGCGCCGCCGATGCTCGAGGGTCTCGCGGACTTCCTGAGACTTGCCGACCGCGCAAAATTCGCCGAAGGGGCCGACACGGCGTTCGAGCCTGATGTTTATGGCGACTTATGGGAAGATCTCGTGGGGGAAGTGGTCGCGCTCTTGCGATCGGACGCGGGCGCCAACACGAAAATCAGCGGGTAGTGGTCCGAGCCGATCGACGGGCCGAGCCGACGCTCGACGACCGCCAAGTCGGGTGGGACCAGGGCATGGTCGATCGCGATGCGGTAGGGCGAAGAGGTCGGAAAACTTCCCTGCCGGCCGAAGCCGAAGCGGCTGTCGCGGAGGCCGGTCTCCCGGACGAACGCGGCGAAGTTGGACGAGCCGTCCGAGGTGTTGAAGTCGCCCGTGACGATGCATGAGCCCCCCACGCGTTTGATCTCCCGGCCGAGTGCGGCCAGCTCCGGGTTACCGGGTTGACGTGAGAGGAGGTCGAACGGCTGCCGCGGGTGCAGAAGGAACAGGTGCCGCTCCGATCCGGCGAACTCGAATGACGCGTGCAGGAAGGGCCTGTCACCGCCCCGCAATCGTGTTGCGGGACTGATCGACCGGGGTGGCCGCCGAAACCAGAGGGCGAGCCCTGCCGCTCCGTCCGGGAATTCAGCAACTTCCGAGAACTCCTTGCGAATCGCGTCGACGCCTTCTTGCCACGCGTGGGAGTACTCGACCAGGGCGACGATGTCGGGCTGTTCCTGGCGAATGAGGCGTGCGAGGTCTTCGTAGCGGTTGTTCTCGACGAAGACGTTCGCCATCAGGACCTTCAAACGTTCGTGCGAGTTTGGGTCGGGAATGGCGGGATTGGAATGCGCGTAGCGAAAGACCGCCGCCGCTTGCCAGGCGGCGAGCAAGGCGAGCGCGACGGCGAGCCTGGGCCGGCGACGGACGGCGATCGCCAGCAAGACGAAGATGTAAACCAGAGCCGGCTCGGGAAAGTGGCTCAGCAGGTCGGCCCGCCAGTGCTGGCGGCTCAATAGTTGCGCGAGCGGCTGGACGCATGCTATGACGACGAGCCCCGCCCAGATCCACGCGCGGCGAGCGGTCGGCGCCGGTGCAATTGGTTCGTCGTGACTTTCGACAGCGGTTGAGGCGGGCATAAGCATGACCAAGTAGCGACCAGGGGGCGGTGGGTTCACGGGGTTCGATTTCGATCCAGGCGGATCATGACTAGGACAAGTGGCAGCAAATCGCTATCATCCGATTTCGTGCCTGAGTCAGGATGACCGATTGAGCGACCGCCGCACGGAGGCCTACCGATGCAACGCACGATCGAACTCGACGGGGTGCGCGCGATCGCCGCTCTGGCGATCCTCGTGTTTCACCTCGACAACCGTTTACTCCCTCAGGGTTGGTTGGCCGTCGATCTGTTCATGCTGCTCTCGGGTTTCCTGATCACGTCTATCGTGCTCACGAACGGCCGGACGGACCGATTTCTCCGGAATTTCTATCTCAGGCGGGGGCTGCGGACCTGGCCGATCTATTACCTTTCCCTCGCCGTGGTCTTCCTCGTTTCGGCACTCCTGCGACAACCCGTCCTCGGCTCGCTCCCCTACTATCTCACCTTTACGCAAAACGTCCCATACTACTGGTCGACCTCCGTACCGCCGTTCCCATGGTACTTCATTCATACCTGGAGCCTCGCGGTTGAGGAACAGTACTACCTGTTCTGGCCGGCATTGGTTCTGCTGGCCGGTCGGAAGTGGGTCATCCCCCTGAGCTGCGCGCTCGCAGCGCTCTGTACGGCCGCCCGGGCCGGGGGCGCGCACTGGACGCTGCTCATCGCCCGGTGCGACGGTTTCGCCCTCGGCGGCGTGCTGGCGATGCTGTTCGACGACACGTCTCTGCTGGTGAAGTACCGCAGGCATTACGTTGGGGGCTTTGCATTGGTCGGGGCGGCATCGATTGGAATTGCGCTGGGCCTCTGGTCGGACGCCGTCGTTCCCACGGCGGCACCACTCGTCAAGTCGCTCTGGATGCTCGCTGTGAATTGCGGCTTCTTCGGCATGTTGGGCCTCGTGATCGTTCATGCGGGGCACCCTGCGCTCGGCACTCTCCGCAATCCAAGCCTTGGCTACCTCGGCCGCGTCAGTTACGGACTCTACCTCTACCACCCTCTCGTCTTCATGGCGCTCGACCGGGGCGCTGCAGCGCTGAAACTGCCGCAAACGATGGCGCTTGGTTTTGTGAAGCTCGGGGCGACCGTCCTCCTCGCCTCAATCTCCTGGCGGTTCGTCGAGCGCCCCATCCTGGCTTTGAAGAGTCGGTTTCCTTACCGGGAAGAACACGTCGGTGTGCGGCGGTCGGTACGGCACGGCGGGGTGTTTGCGTTCGCCGCGTGGTCGAGCCGCCAGACGGATCCGCCACTCCCATCGAAGACGTTGGGCGTGCCACCGGGCTCAACGCCGGCCGCGCACGACGAGCCGTCGTCACCAGGCGTGGGACCGTGGGCTACGACCCCGGCTTGATCTCGGACGCCTTGAAGCGCACGCCGACGTAGTCGGTCTGGTCGACGCCGGTACGCAAGCGGACGCGCCAGGTCATCTCGGGGGCAGCGCGCTTGAGGGCGTCCTTGGCGCTGACGACCAAGGTGTCGAGCGTCTCGCCCGGCTTGAGCTCTTTGAACTCCTGGCCGACGATCGCCCACTCGCTCGTGACCGCGAGCGGGTGCAGCTCGATGTTCTGGCCGTCCGGCAGCTCGATAAAGCTGTCGGTCACGCCCGCCTCGCGTTCGCGCAGGAAGGCCTCATCGAGCGGGGCGTACACCAGGTCTTTTGAGATGTTTTTGAGGCGAAGCCGGAGCTTGATCGCGTCGCTCCCCTCATTGCGCGTCTCGCCACCGCCGATCAGGTGGGTCAGGACGATCCTGCCGGTCGTCACTTCAACCGGCGTGACCTCGAGCCCACCAACGCGAACAGCTTTGCCAAGGGCCGTAAGGTGGTCGGCCTTGATCGCCGGAGGCGGCGCGAGCTTGCGCGAAAACTTCGCGCGCTGGCCCGGGTCGACGCGTTCGTCGACGGGAGGCAGGAAGTCGGGCTCCTCGGTGTGCTTCAGCGTGCGACCCGTAATCAGAACGTACAGCAAGCCGATGGTTACCGCGCTGGCGTAGCTCAGGAGCAAGACGAACCCGAGCGAAACTCCGCGCGGTTCGTCGTCGTAGTCGTCATCCTCGTCGTCGTCATCGGGTTCGCGCTTGCCGGCCGCTGGCGCGACAGGGGGCGAGGCCGAGAGATCGATGCCGGGGAACGCTTCGCTCGGGGGTTCGTGGTCCACCGGCAAGGTCACCGGCTCGGCCAGCGGGGCCGGCGGCTCCTCGGTCATCGCCACCGCGGCGAGATCGTCGAAAGAACCGGATGGCGCTTCCGAACGTGGCGCTTCGCTCACGGCTTCCGCGGAGACGTGAGGCGCGGGCTCGACCAGGGGGCCGAATGCCTCGAACGAGCCCGGGGGCTGAACCGGCTGGAGCGGCAGCGGTGGTTCGATATCGAGCGCGGCGAGCTCAGCCGACGACCGCGGGGCCTCGGACTCGATGGCGGCCTCGGCCACGGGTGGACGTTCGGACGCCGTCGGGTCGAACTCACCGAGAAGCGGGTCGGGCTTCGCTTCGAGGGCGAGGCTCAACTCATCGGTGCTCCCGGACCGCGGCAGGTAATCCGGGCTGGGGGGAGCAGAGGGAGCCTGCGACGGTGGGCAATCCGGTCCAGTCACGTCCGGAGAGGCGTCCGGGTGGGGGGTACCCAACGGGGGCTCAATGATCTCGCTGGACATGGTCCGTCGGCTCCGTGGTACGCAGGCTGCTGTCGGCTTTAGTCTCGCTTCACGAGCCGTGGCAGGCCGCTTCGAGAATACCAGTTTAACGGCACGATTAGGTTGGAAAGAAGCGCAGTGTCGGGCTGGTGCGGCAGCTCGGCGAGGATCGCCACGCCGCCGAGCCGGCGGGCGAGCTCCTCGGCATTCGTTGCCTCCGCCCGCGGGTTCGTCGTCAGCTCGGCCGCGTTGAGCACGATACCGGCGATGCGCAGGCCCCGTCGACGGGCCGCCTCGACGGTCAACAGGGTATGGTTGAGCGTGCCGAGCCCCCGCCGCGCAACGATGACGAGCGGGTAGTCGAGCGTTACCGCCAGGTCCGCGACCGTTGTCTCCTCGGCGAGGGGACAGAGGAACCCGCCGATTCCCTCAACAACCACGACGTCCGCGCACGACTCCCACCACGCGAGGGCCTCGGAAGTCGCCTGTTCGATTTGCAGTTGCGTCAGCGGGCTTCCCGCCCGGCGCGCCGCGACGCAAGGGGCGAGCGCTTCCTCGAAAACGAGGGGGACAACTCGCCGCCGCGGGACCTGCTGGCCGAGGGCGGCGGCCAGCAATTCGGCGTCGTCCGAGATGAGCTCGTCGCCGTGCCTCGTCGCGCCGGTGGCCACCGGTTTCAGCACGCCGACGCGCAGTCCCTGGGAAACGAGCGCACGAGCAATCGCCGCCGCCACGAACGTCTTGCCGACGCCCGTATCGGTGCCGACGACAAACAGTCCCGGCATGCTCATTCGTCTGCCCCTTCGGTGACACTCCGCACGCATCGTATCATGACGTCGAGCATCTCGTCGAGCTGCTCCAGGCGGATCGCCAGTGGAGGCATGATCACGAGCACGTCGCCCAGGGGCCGAATCAGCAGTCCCTCGTGACGGGCTCGCGCACAGACTTTCGCGCCGACCTGCTCGGACCACGCGAAGGGCGTCTTCGACTCGCGGTCGGCGACGAGCTCCACGCCGGCGATAAGGCCAAGCTGGCGGACGTCGCCCACGTGGCGCAGCGCGGTGAAGTCCCGGAGCCTTGCGGTCAAACGGCAAATCTTGGGCTGAAGGCTTTCGAGGGTTCGCTCTTCGTCGAACACGCGCAGGTTCGCGAGCGCGACCGCAGCGCCCAGGGGGTTACCCCCGTACGTGTGCCCGTGATAGAACGTTTTGCCGTCCGCGGCACGGCCATAGAACGCCGAGTAAACCTCTTCGGTCGTCATGGTGGCGGCCAGCGGCAGGTAACCTCCGGTGATGCCTTTCGCGAGGCAAAGGAAGTCCGGTGTGACGTCCTCCCGGGCGCACGCGAAGAGGGTTCCGGTTCGCCCGAAGCCCACCGCGACCTCGTCCGCGATCAGCAGCGCACCGTGGCGCCGGCTGAGCGCTCGCAGGCCGCTTAGGTATCCCTCGGGGTGCACGATCATTCCCGCCGCTCCTTGCAGGAGCGGTTCGACGACGATCGCGGCCACCTCGCCCGGATGTTCGTCGAGGATCCGCTCGACGGCCCCGAGGCACTCCAGCGCGCAATCAGGCCGCTTGAGCCCGAGGGGGCAACGGTAACAGTGCGGAGCCGGCGCGCGGAGCGCGGGAAAGAGCAGCGGGCCGAACATCGCGTGGAACCGTTCGACTCCGCCCACGCTGACGTCCCCCAGCGTGTCCCCATGGTAGCCGCCCCCGAGCGCGAGGAACCGCGTCCGCTGCGGTTCCGGTTTCGCCTTCTGGCGGAAGTACTGGAACGTCATCTTGAGCGCGACTTCCACCGCGGTCGCGCCGTCGTCGGAGAAGAAGACGCGCGTCAGCCCCATGGGCGCACGCTCGACCAGCTCATGCGCCAGCTCGGCGGCCGGCGCATGCGTGACCCCCAACAGGGTCGAGTGCGCCAACTTGTCGATTTGCCTCCGCAATGCCTCGTCGAGAGCCGGATGACGGTGCCCGTGCACGTTGCACCAGAGCGAGCTGACCCCGTCCAGGTAGCGCCGACCTCGGTCGTCGATCAGGTAACACCCCTCGCCGCGCTCGATCACGAGCGGCTCCGAGGCTTCCCAGTCGGCCAAGGCGGTGAATGGGTGCCAGACGTGCGCGCGGTCCCAGTCGCGGATCGTTTGGCCGGGCGGTTGTTGATTCAAGATGGTATCGCGTTCTGATTCGTTGTTTGGATTTTGCATTCTCAGTAGTCATTGGTGCGTTGCCGTCGCGCCTTTTTCGAGGTCGGACGGTTCACGGCTCTTTCCGCAGCCAAACCGTGGTTCCCGGCCCTGCCGAGAGCAACCTCGCTGCGTCTCCGTTGACGACCGCGACCTCGACCCAGCCCGTGCTGCCGACGAGGGCGACGAGCGTTCCCGCGGGCCGTTCCGCGTATGTGGTCACGAGTCCCTCCACGCGAGCGCCGGCGATCTCGAAGGTCCAGGACCCGGTGGCCGCCCCGGCGATGGTCTCCGCGGGGATGTTCGTGATCAAGTTGCCGAACGAGTCGCGGAAGAGCACCTCGCCGACGCCTCCGCGTTCGTCCTCGATGAACTTGAAGTTCTTGAGCGAGACGAACTTGGTGCGCACGGGGCCGAGGACCGCGGGTTCACCGCCGGTAAGCAGGTGCGCGGCGGCGGGGGCGAGGATGTCGCGGCCGTGGAACGTGGGGCTTACTGCCGGGCGACGGAGTGCGGGGTTCGCAAGCTCCCAGATCCCGGCGGGAGACCGGTTCCGCGTCACGCCGCTCAAAAGGCCGTTGTCGGGGAGGACGAACCACTGGTCGGCGATGGAGGCGGCGATCAGCCGGCGGTCGGTGCCGACCCCCGGGTCGATCACGGCCAGGTGGACGGTCCCGGCGGGAAAGGCCTCCACAAGATCGGCCAGGACGTACGCCCCTTCCAGAATGTTCTGGGGCGAGACAGTATGGCTCACGTCGACCAACTGGGTTCCGGGCGCCAGGCTCAGCACGACGCCTTTCATGGCGGCCACGTACGGCCCGTCGGTTCCAAAGTCTGTCGTAAGCGTCAAGATCCGCGCGGCCATCAGCAGTTCCTTGTCGTCGATTGAGAGTCGCGAGGCCACTTGATCAACGGGCTGCGCCGGGGCCGTTTCCGGAGGGGGCTAGGGACGCATGGTAGGTGGCCGTGATCTTCGACGAGATCCCTCCGCGGGGAGTAAACTGGCCCACAACCCTCATCTGGCGCGGCCGGCAGGCGGCGACGAGGTCGTCCAAAATCGTGTTGATCGAGTGCTCGTAGAAGATGCCCCGGTTGCGATAATCGAACAGGTAGAGCTTCAGGCTCTTGAGCTCGATGCACGTCTCGCCCGGAATGTACGTGATGATGATGGTCCCGAAGTCCGGCTGGCCCGTTTTGGGGCAAACGGCGGTAAACTCGGGACAGGTGATCTCGATCTCGTACTCGCGGTCCGGGAACTGATTGGGGAAGGTTTCCAATATCTGCGCCATGGCGGCTCGCTCCTGGGTTTTCGCCCGCGCTCGGGTCCGGCGAACTCGGACGGCCGCGTTCCTCGGGCATTCGTATTGTAAGGGGTTGCAGTCCAGCCCTGCGCGGGCAGTTCGACCAGGGAAGAAATCGCCGATGGATGGTACCGCCTCGATCCACCCGGTCTGCCTCTCGACGGAAGCGCTGCTCGCCCAGTGCGAGACCAAACGCACGCGGCGGTCGGGACCGGGCGGGCAGAACCGGAACAAGGTCGAGACCGCCATCGTGCTTGCGCACCGGCCGACCGGAATCGTCGCGGAAGCCAGCGAACGCCGCACCCAGGGCGAGAACCTGCGAGTCGCCGTGTTTCGGCTCCGCGTCAACCTGGCGCTGGCGCTTCGGATCACCCGGGCGGTTGGCGCTGGGCCGACGCCTCTCTGGAAATCGCGCTGCTCGCACGCGCGGATCGTGGTCAATGCCGGCCACGACGATTTCCCGATCTTGCTCGCCGAGGCCCTGGACGTCGTCGAGGCCAGCGATCACGACCTGAAGCGGGCCTCGGAGCGTCTCGGCTGCACCCCCTCGCAGTTGACCAAGTTTCTCAAGGTCGACGCAAGAGCGTTTCACGCGGTCAACGAACGTCGGCGCGCGAGCGGCCTGCATCCGTACCAGTGATGGGCTTCTGCCCCCCACCGAGACGGTCAACCCGAGGGGAGATGCCCAAGTTCCTTACCGTGCGTACCCGAAGCGGAATAGGGCTGCGAAAGAGGCTCGCGGTCACCGGTTCGGGCCGGGGGTCGGATCGCGCGCGATGAGTCCGGCGGTACGGTGGACCGAGGTCGCGTCCGGTGTCATTGCGCTCGTGACGTAAGCTGCCCGGAACAAGCCGATCAGGCAGAGCACCTGGTCAAGGTCACGCGCCTGGGCTTCCTCCGACCGCCGGTTTTGTGAGGCCAGCCGCTTCACCAGGTCCGTGCGATGGAGCTCGGCCGTCGACTTCAGTGCCGTGAGGTCGAAGCACGCGAATGAGGCTTTATCGGGAAAGTACGCCGCCCGGAGCGCGGCCAGCGAGGAGCTCGGTCCCTGTCCGCAAGCCCTGGCGACCGATTCGGGTGAGCGTCCCAAGACGAGCCGGCCCCCGGTGACCGTGAAGGCAAACGGAGACACCGGGCGTAGCGACGTTACCCGCGCGCCCTGGATTTGCTGCGTTTGCAGCGTCGGGCCCGGCGCGGCCTGCTTATCGTCCAGCGCGTAGAACGCGAGCAGGGTTCGCAGCGCGTTCTCGATCGCGACGCCGACCCGTGAGTCTCCTCCCACATCCACGGACACGACGAATGGGAGACCGGGCGCCGAGTCCCCTTTTTGCGGCGCTTCGAGATAAGCGAGGACTCCGGGCCCGAGGTAGGGCAGGATTTCCTTCCGGAGGTCCCGCCCCAGCAAGACGCCTTTCATCGCCTCCAGCAGGTTGCCGTACTTCGTTCGGCCCTCTTCGGGTATCACACTCTCAACCGCTTGCAGGAAGGCGGGAAAATCGACGTACAGGTTCCCCACGGCCAGCGCCGTCGATGGAACCCGAAGCATGTCCGGGTTCGTCTTGGTGCCGCAATCCGCCCAGGCCCTGATCCAGGGGTCGAGGCGGTCCGCCCGGAGACTCTCTTCGATCTGGAGCGCGATTCCGTCGTTCCACTCGACCGCGGCCCCCGCGTATTCCAGGGCGCCCAGGTAGCGCTCGAAGATCGCGACCACTCGTTCCTCGTTGGCCGACCGCTTCTGCTGCGGTGCGGCGGCGAGCGATCGACGCACGAACCCAGCGTCAACGAACAGGCTCAACGCCGCGTTGCGCGGCAGTTTGTCACGGACTCGCCGAAACCGGTCGGATTGAGCGAGTCCCGGCGCCGCATCGGCATGGCGTTCAAGAACGCCTTGCAACACCTTCTCGGAATTCGACCAGGCGAAGGTTTGGTCCAGCGTCGCGTAGAACTCGGTCGGCCGCGTGGGATCCTGGTGGACCCTGGCGAAGTAGCCGACGCCGCGCCAACTCTTCGGCACGACACGCGCGATCTCTCCCTTGCGGATCTGGGCCGAATTGAACTCCTGGATCACACGGTCAAGCAACGCCTTATTGCGTACGCGGGCCAGCAGCAGGCCGTGGGCCTGGTCCGGCATTTCGTCCGGATTCAGGTGCAGCACGAGCGCGAACGCGTCACCCAGGAGCTCATCGCGCAGCGTGGCGATCTTCTCGCCGATGACCTTTTCGATCTGCCGCTTCGCGAGCTGAAGGCCTTGGCCACGTTCCGAAGCGCGCCAGGCGCGCACGGTCGGGAGTGCGCCGAGCTCGTTGCTGATCGTGGACTCGAAGAAACGCCGCGCGTTCTCTTGCAGGTTTTCAACGAGGAGCGTCATCCCCGCGTCCGGGGGCACAAGGCGCAACAGCGCGTCCGCAACTTCATCGCCGCGCGCAATACCTGCGGGCTGCACTCGCGCGATGAGGAAAAGCGTTAGCGTCAGAAAGAAGAGTCGCCGCATGGGGGTCGCTTCCGCGTGGTCGTTTGCACTGGAGCGAATTGTCACGAATCCAACGCCCGATGTCACGAAGGGCGCGGAGAAACTCGGTCGTCGTCGAGCGCTGGACCGAGAAGGAACCCAAAGGCATGCCTGGCCGATCCGGACAGCGGACGGACTCCCTCGTTCACTCGCTCGCCGACCGTCTGAAGCATGCCCGACGCCGTGCTCGTTGCCGACGGTAAAAGCGCTCGGGTCGCCGACGGGTCCTGGTCAACGGCCGAGTCGAGCACGTCGCGACCGATCCGGGCGGCAGGCGCCGAGGCCTCCAGCGCGAGCTGCCAAGTGGCCGACGTGGCATCGGCCAGCGCGTCGGGGAACGACGTCGCGTCGGGGACCGCCGGCGCGACGGCCTGCGGCGGGCGAGCCGGTCCGGCCTGCCGCAAACCGACGAGTACGATCAACGTCAAACACGCGGCAGCCGCGAGCGGCGCTGCGAGCCGGCGCAGCCAGACGGCCCGGCCGCCGCTCGGAAGCAGCGCGGGCCGCCGCAGGGCCGTCATGCAATCGTCCACAAACGCAGCCGACGGACGAACCGACGGAAGGTTGCCGATTGCGTGGCTCAACAACAGGAACCGCGCTCCCCTGGCCCGGCATTCGGGACACTCCGTCGCGTGTTTCTCGAGTGCGTACTCGACGTCGGGCGGAACCGCATCCCGGCGGTCGAGCCGTTCGTTCCAGAGGGCCTCAAAGTCCTGGCAATTCATCGTGCACATCCGCTCAGAAAAGACCTCGTCCGCCTGGCCCTTCCGATCAGTTCAGTAGAGAAGTCGCCCGATGGGTCGCGCCCAACAACAGGACTGTCCGAGCGATGCGGGCGCGAGTCGAATGGTTCCCTCAACAGCGCACCCCGCGGCGGCTGAGATGTTCAGCTAGCTCGCTCCGGGCGCGATGGAGCCACGTTTTCACCGTGCCGATCGGGCACCCTACGGTTTGACTGATGTCCTCGTACGACAGGTTCTGCTCGTGGTACAGGCTAAAGACGAGGCGGTACTCGGGTCTCAACCGGGTCAGGGCCCGTTCCAGCTCCCCGGCCAGGTCGTCGGGATCGCTGACGCCGGGCCGGTGGTCGACCTGGTCGACCACTGTTTCGGCAAGTCCGGGCCGGCGTGCTCGGCGGCCGAGCGCGGTGCGGCAACGGTTGGCGGCGATTCCGAGCAACCAGGGGCGCACCGGTCTGTCGACGTCGAAGCCCGCCATCCCTCGGATCGCGCGCAAAAACGTATCTTGCGCGACGTCTTCGGCGTCCTGCCTGTGACCCATCATCCGGTAACAAAGGCCGAAGACGACACCCTGAAACCGTTCGATCAGCACGCGAGGCGCCTGCGGATCGCCGCCTTGGAGCGCCTCGACCAGGGCACGGTCGTCCATCAGCTCCAACCTTCGATCTGACCGCAGGCCTCC
This sequence comes from Isosphaeraceae bacterium, assembly GCA_031291845.1. Lineage (GTDB taxonomy): Bacteria > Planctomycetota > Planctomycetia > Isosphaerales > Isosphaeraceae > DAIDJG01. Next base: position 19,949 of record JARLIH010000311.1, read on the forward strand.
GCTGGCCGGTTGCGAATAGGTCGTTTAGGATACCTGAGAACGGAGGCCCTGGTTTCAGAGAATTCGGCCGTTTCGGGAGAAACTTGGGGCCGATTTCCGACGAGCCCTCAGCGCGAACAAAGACGGCGGCCCGGACGTTCACGTCCGGGCCGCCGTCGGTGGCAGCCAGCTTCTCTACGCTCGCCCTTTAGAATTCGAGCGGTGCGGAGAGATCGGTCAGCTCATCGGCGGAGAGGTCTTGAAAATCCCTCCCCTGGCTGTCGAGCGCTGACTTGATTCGCAATGCGATCTCGTGCAGTTCGGGCGAATCGATCCGCCAGGCGATCTCGGCCAGCTCAGTCGGGGTCACCTCGGCCAGGTCCTGGCCGCGGCGATCCAGTTCGGACTCGAGCCGCAGCACGGTCTCGAGCATCTCGGCATGGGTTTCCGCCGAGCCTCCGACCAGCAGGCAGTGCTCGCCCGTGCTCAGGCGTTGCTGGCTGTCCTCGGCGTCGAGCCCGAAGCCGATTATCGCGGCGCGAAGTCGGCGTGGCCGGCCGCCGTGTTGCGTCATCATCGTCATCTCGAGGAGGGCCTTTCGCGAGTGGAACACCAAGGTCGAAAGGTGGCGAGCGGCCAGGGTTCCAGTCCCCCGCGGCGGCCCCCTCGCCACGCGATTCTTATCGGCTTCCCGCCCCCGCTCAAACAGCACACTGCGGTCGAATCGATCGCCGGCCGGTGGGACCGACCGGCAACCTTCTTACGACCCGCCCAGGCATTCTTTCGCCGTCGCCCGCGCCACGCGGTACGCCGCGCGGACGGTCATGGCCCGTGCCTCGATCTGCTCCTCGCTAAAGAGCCGCCCCTCACTCACAGGCAACCCCGCCAATGACAGCGTCAGCGGCAGTAAGTCAAGAAACTGCCTGTACTTCTGTTGGAGGTCCGCGCCCGCGTTCGCTGGCTCAGCCACGGCTTTCGACTCCTGCACGAGTTCCGGTGGAAGACACTCAGTCGGACGTTAACACCTGGGATTATCCGCCTTCCCCCGTGTCGACACAAGTCGCGAGCCGCCCGCCGGACCGGCCGTAGCGGCAGGAAGATTCGCCGTCTTCCGTTCGTAGTGCCTTTGACGAAAATGTGTTACACTGATACCATACACGCTGGCCAGAGGAGGCGCACCAGCCGGTGCGCCGGGAAGGCCTCCGGTGTTTCATGGGATTTAGGGTTTTTGAGGAGGTTTGTTTGATTCAACGTGCCGTCGAGGAACCCGCGCCCGGGTTCCAGTCGATGGGCCTGAGCCCCGCCATGCTTCGGGCTCTGAAGAAGGCCCGCTACTTCACTCCTTCCCCCATCCAGGCGGAACTAATCCCCGAAGCCCTTGACGGTAAAGACGTCATCGGTCAAGCCAAAACGGGGACGGGCAAGACCGCCGCATTCGGCATCCCCATCATCGAGATGCTGGAACAGCGCGGGAAGGGACCGCAGGCCATTATCCTGGCGCCCACGCGCGAGCTCGTGCAGCAGATTGTCGTCGAGCTGACCAAGCTGGCCGACAGTCAAGACGTCGCGGTTTGCGGGATCTACGGCGGCGAGCCGATCGAAAGGCAACTTCGCGCCCTGACGCGCGGTGTTGACATCGTCGTCGGTACGCCGGGCCGCGTGCTCGATCACATCGAGCGCAGAACGCTCTATCTCGGCGACATCTTCCACGTCGTGCTGGACGAAGCCGATCGGATGCTGGATATCGGGTTCCGGCCCGACATCGAGCGCATCCTGAGGAAGGTGCCCGACCCGCACCAGACGCTGCTGCTCTCGGCAACCATCAGCGACGAGATCCGCAAGCTCGCACAGCGCTACATGTACCAAGCCGTCGCGCTGAACCTCTCCAAGGACGAGCCGTCCGTCGAGACGATTCAGCAATACTACATCACGGTCGAGAACGAGCGCAAGTTCGACCTTCTCGTCCACCTGCTCCGGCGCGACAGTCCGCGTCAGTGCATCGTCTTTACTCGCACCAAGCGCGGCGCCGACCGGCTAGCCGATCGCTTGCGTGGAAAAGTCCCAGGGGTCGCGACGATCCACGGCGACCTCGCCCAGAGCGTGCGCAACCGCGTCATGCAGGGCTTCCGCGACGGGACGATCCCCGTCCTGGTGGCGACCGACGTGGTTGGCCGCGGCATCGACGTCAGCGACATTTCGCACGTCATCAACTTCGACATTCCGGACGACGCCGAGAACTACCTCCACCGTATCGGCCGCACCGGCCGGATGGGGAAGGACGGTCTCGCGTACATGTTCGTCTGCCCCGACCAGGGCGAGCCCCTGACGGCCATCGAGAGCTTGATCAACAAGACGATTCCGACCTTGAACGTTGAAGGGTTCGAACCCGCCCGTCGTGAGGTTCGTCGCGTTCCCAAGTTTCAGGAACTGTTCAGCAACATCCGACGCTGAGTTTCCCTCCGCCAGCATCACACCTCTCGTCCCCTTGCGTGATGGAGAGGCAGCGAACGACCGCCACGTCACCCTGCTTCGCGGTCCGGGCTGCCTCTCTTGGTTTTTCGAACAGCGGCCGATGCGAGCGGCCGTTGTCCCAGGTCGCCCAAGACCCCCCGGCCCCCGCTCGAGAGCTCCTCGGGCGACACGCCGCCGGGACCGTAGCACGCTCGGTCACAACACTCGACCAAACGGCCGGTGCGCCCGGCCAGCTCACGATCGGCGGTCGCCGCGAACACCCCCTCCTCGGCTTCCTGCGGCGTCAGCGCTCCCCCCGCGCGATCGGTGGCGAGACTCAAGTACTCCAACAGCCCCTCCATGACCTGGCGCGCAATGAGTGCCGGAGGCTCGTGATCGAGAAGCTCACGCGCGCGGCGTGCCGCCGCCGACCTTGCGAGGCCAGGGCCAGGAGTGCGCCCGCGGTTGAGGCGGACCAGGAGCGCGAGCGCTGCGAGGATCAGTCCGACACCCAGGTAGCTCAGCGCCGGCGGGATACGCTGGGCCTGAGGCGCGCTGGCGGCCGATTGTCGCATTCCGTATTGGATGTCAGCGGGTGTGATCGGCGGTACAGCGACGACTCGAACGAGGATCCCTGGCGTCACTTTGGTGACGAAGCGGGCGCTCCGCGGGTCGAAGGCTGCGATCGCGACCGGCGGCAGCACGGCCTCCCCCGCGCGCCGGGGGCGGAGGCGATAACGGAACACGCACGACGGCGGATCCGCGACCGACTCGGCGTTCATCACCTCGACCTCGGGCTGGATCGACGACTTGCCGGGGAGCGGCAGCGACGGCACGCTGCGGCTGGAACGCGCTGCGGGGCCTGTCAGGCGAATGCGATATTCGAGGGTCTGGCCGACCCGTACGGTCTCGGGCACGGCTTCCGCCGTCAGCTCGAAAGCGCCGACGCCCCCGAGGAACTCCCGGGGACGCTGCTCCTGTGGGACGTCCACGACCTTGAGCCGAAGCGGGCCGCTCGAGCCGGACCGGTCTTTGGTCCTCGCCGTGATGGCAGGGAGCTCGAGGTTCCCCGCTTTTTTCGCGATGAGGCGGTAACGGTAGCGGAACAGGTTGGTCGTTCCGACCACGTCGCCGATGCCCGACGCACTCACGGGTTGGAGGTCCGTCTCGACGAGTGCGAAGTCGAAGCTCGGCGAGCGCGGGGACTTGAGCTCGGGGCGCTCACCCTCGGCGAGGACGGCGACCGTGACGTTGAGACTCTCGCCGACATAGTGCACGCCCGCGGGGAGTTGGACCCGCACGCGCAACGGTGCCTCGCCGGCGTCACCCGAGGAGAGGGCGAACGTTAGGAGCGAGCCGACGGTCGCAGTCAGGATGCCTGTCATCACCAATCTTTCCGATCGACGTCGGGAGCGTGTGCGGGTTCCTCGGGAATCCTGCGCCTGTCGCTCTCAGCCCGGATGTTCTTGAGCGCGTTGTCGAGTCGTTCCTGAGGGGTTTGTCCGGACGACGAGCCTTGGCCGCCAGCGTTACCGGACTGGCCGGTGGACGGTGGTTCCTCGTCGGGTCGTTCCACGGCCCCTCCTTTTTGGGGCTCGTGGGACGGATCTTCGCCGTTTCCCCTCTCGCCGGGGCCGTGCGATTTTGGTGGCGCTGAAGGATCACGCTCGGGTTGCGGCTGCGGCGGGCGGGGGAGTGCTTGGGCGTAGCTTCGGTTTACGCCGGCATCCCGGCGCACGGCGTCGAGCGAGCCGCCCGTGACCGTTGACGCGAGGCACGCGTCGTAGTGACGGACCGCCGCCGCGACGTCTCCGAGCGCCAATGCGGTGTTTCCGAGCGCGTAATCGATCTTGGTCCGCAGCCGAGGGCCGGCGAGCGCGCGGGCGGCGTTGTAGCGTGCGTATGCCTCGGCGTAGCGCTCGAGGCGGAACAAACTCGCGGCGGCGTTATACGACGCGACGGCGCTCTTCGTGTCGAGCGCGCCGGCTCGCTCGAATTCTCGAAGCGCTTCCGGAAGCCGGCCGGCGGCGAAGTCCGCATTGCCGTTCGTCAACGCGCGGTCGCGATCCGTCTCCGCCGGAGTGGCTCCCGCGAGCAAGAGCAAGCCCGCGAAGGCAAGCCAGCGCTGCCTCGCGGGGAAGCGGCTGCCCGGCCACGACCCTCTGGCCAAGAGACAGAGCGCGGCGAGCACGAACCAGGAATAGCGCTCGGTCTGCTCGGTCGGGTGGAGGGCGTCGCGCTGCCGTCGGGCCACCGGGGCGATTTTATCGTGGTACAACTGGCCCAGATCGGCCGGCGATAGACCGAGCCTGAGGAACGCCCCTCCCGTTTCCCGGGCGATCGTTTCCAAGGGCGCGTCATTACGTCGCGAGACCACGGGGGCACCTCGATAGCGCAACAGGCTCGTGCCTCGTCCAGATGGCACGTTCTGGCCACGTTCGGCGTCGCCGATGGCAACCGTGTGCACCATCACGCGGCTCGCGCGGAGCGAGTCGACTTCGGCGCTCCACGTCTCGGCGTGGTCCTCGCCGTCCGAGAACAGGACGATCGTTCGACCTTCCGCGTGCTCGGTCTGGTCGAACGCCTCCGCGCCGACGCCAAGCGCCGCGCCCAGGTCCGTGCCGCCCGGTTGAACTTCCCCGGGCCGGAGCGAACGAAGCACGTCGACCACGGCTCCGAGGTTCCCGGTCAGGGGACAACGCACTCGTCCCTGGCCAGCGAACACAACCACCCCCGCACGGCTGCCGGCTTCTCGCCCGAGGGCGCGCACGAGGCTGATCGCCGTTTCCGTCGCGAGGCCGAGGCGGTCGGGTACGGCGTCCCTTGCCCCCATGCTCCGACTGACATCAACGACCAGCACGACGTCGTGACCGGGGGGTAGGGGCGGACCCGCGTAGCGTCCCCAGCGCGGCTGGGAGAGGGCCACGACCAGGCAGACCATCGCACAGAGCCAGCCGAGCAACCCGTCCGGACGCAACCGCGAATCCTGCCCCAACGACCGCCAGCGGACGCTACGCCGCCGCCGGCGCGACACCATCCAAGGCACGAGGGAGCCCGCAAGCAGAAGCAGCCAAAGATAGTTGGGGTGGGCAAATCCCATCACCGCTTCATCACTCTTGGCAGTGGGCCGGACGGGTGGTGGACATTGTCCAATGTACCTATGACGACTGTCGTAACTTCCAGCCTGTCCCTTGGCGACGGAGGCATTAGCTCACGGCAACCTCGCCAGCTTCCCCCCTGACAGGAGCCGGTCCGTTACGAACAGCGCTAACGCGACGGCAACCCAAGGGCCGAACAGCTCGCGATAGCGCGTCTGGATCGTGCCCCGCACGGGGCTCTTCTCGATACGATCGATCGTATTGAAGACGTCGTCAAGCATATGAGCGTCGGTGGCCCGGAAGGCGCGCCCTCCTCCGGTCTCGGCGATCTTCTCGAGAAGCGCGACATCTGGGCCGGCGACTTCGCTCGTGATGGGCAGCTTCGTCGACTCTTCGGGAAGCTGAATGACACCACCGGCTTGCCCGATGGCGATCGTGTGGACGGTCACCCCCAACTCGCGCGCGAGCTTGGCCGTGGCGAGCGGGTCGAGGGGGTGGGAGACGGCCGGTTGGTTCCGTCCGTCCGTGAGGAGGACCAGCACCTTCCTGCGAGTCGTCGTTTCCTTGAGTGCGCCGAGGGCCCAGGCCATGGCGTCGCCGATGTTCGTGCCGTCATCGCTGGGGCTCGCCGTCTTGAGCGATTCGATTGTCCCGAGCAGAAACGTGTGGTCGAGGGTCGTTGGGCTCCTCAAGAACGGGTAATTGGCGAACACGACCAGGCCGATCGGGTCGTCGGCGCGCCCGCTAACGAACCGCGCGAGCGTTTCTTTGGCGGCGTCGAGCCGGGAGACGCGACCGCGGACCGAGTCAAAGTCTTCGGCCTTCATGCTGGAGCTCTGGTCGAGCGCGACGACAATGGCCACCCCCTGCCCCGCGATCCGCGTGCTGCCCGCGATCGCCTGCGGCCGGGCGATCGCAACGGCCAGACAAACGATCGCGAGGACGCGCAACGCGACCGGCAAGTGACGCACGCGCGTTCGCCAGGTCGACCGGACCCGCGCGAAACCGCCAAGCGTCGGCCAGGGCGCCTTCGGACGTCCCAGCGCGTGCAGCAACGGGAGTGCGGCTAGCCCGATGAGGAGTAGCCAGGCCGGCTCGGCCAGTCGCATTCGTGGAGGAATCCTTGAAAGGGAGACAGGTCGCGATCAGGTCCGGCGGATGCGCTCGAACGCCACTCAATGCAATGATAGGCGAGATCCGCCGGCCGGAGAATCCCAGCGCACCGCGGGGGTCGGGGAGTGCTCGGTAGGCCCCGAAGTAGCCAGCGCGGCCTCGAGCGCTGCGAGAGGCTCGTGCAGGGCCGTCAGGTCGGCCGCGACGTCGGCGCGGTAGGCCGCCAGCCAGTTCGCCAGGAGCTGCTCCCAGGCCTTGCGGATCGCGCGAGGGCCAGCGCTCACGCCCAGCCACTGCGAGCCCCGCGGCAGCGCCAGGTCGACAACCCCCTGCAGCGCCAGGAAAAAGAGGACGATCATCGCCAGCCCGTGCCAGAACAGCGCGAATCCCGCATAACGGCCGGCGAAGAGGTCCCTGGCCATGATAAAAAGGGCAATCAACACCAGGCCCGACACGACGACGCTTCCCAGCACGCTCACGACTTGAATGAGCGTCCGCCCCCAGCGCGGAAGGCCCGCGGCGCTCATCTCGAAGTGCGCTTCGACCTCGGCCGCAACCCGCGCGAGCAGCGCCGTACCGTCGGCGTCGGCCGTGATCGCCCGCCAGCGCGCGACCGGCAGGCCGCGGCCGTAGAGCAGGTCCTGCAGGGCATACGCTTCGCCCTTCAGAAGGTCGCCGACGGAGTACGCGCTCCCCTGAGCCAGCACTCGCTCGATGAGACCGGCGCGGTCGGCCGGCAGGTGACCCGCATAGCGCCTCACAAGGCTGGTCAGGCCTACGCCGAGAAAATCCGTCACCGCGAGCCAGTTGCGAAACGGACCCCAGAACGGCTCATGCCGGCGCAGGTTCAGTGTGGGTGCGAGCTCGGCTTCGACCGCCGCGAGCGGGTTACGGAGCGCCTCCGCGAGGCGCGATGTAGCCGCGTCCGTACGCCCGGGAAGGACCTTCTCGACCTCGTCGAGGCGCTGGAGAAGCTCGGGGGGCACCACGCCGTCCAGCTCGGCGCGCAGGTGCTCGACGGCCAGGGCGCGCTGGGCGCGGAGGATCCGGGCGATCTCGCTCGCCTGGAGCTCGTGCTCGATGTACGCCCGCAGCGCGACCATGTCGTCGACCAGCGGCGGCGGGCCGTCGAGCGTCCCGTCCGCGCGGGGGACATGAGCGCGGGCACAGATTCGGAACATCCGCACGCCGCTCAATCCGATGCCGGCGAATCGCGCGGCGAGATCGCCCGTGATCTGTTCCACCTCGCCGGATGAGTCGAGCCGGTCGACCTTGTTCAGCACCGCCGCGCTCGCGCTGAACTCGGTCTCTTCCCGCAGCACCGACCACGTCCGCTCCTCGAGGTACCGCTCGGGACTGAACACGTAGAAGACGAGCCCGGCTCGCTTGAGCAACGCCCGGGTCGTGGCCCGGTGCCGGGTCACGAAGCTGTCGAGGTCCGGCGCATCGACGATCAGCTTCTGGCGCAATTCCGGGCGTTCGTGGGAAACGAAGGTCGCCTCGCCCGCCAGCTCGTCGGTCCATTTGCCGACGTCGTCGTCGCGATGGTGGTAAACCTGGATGTGGCGCGTCGTCGGCCGGATCTCGCTCGCCTCGGCAATCGTCTTCCCCGCCAGGGCGTTGATCAGCGTGCTCTTGCCTACGCCCGTGCCCCCCGCGAGCACGATCGTCAGGACCGGCTCGGATGGGCCCAGGAGCTGTCCGCGCACCCGCTCGGCGCCCGCGCGCAAGATTTGTTTTTGTTCTTCCGTGAACGTCAAGGCGCGGGGACCTTCGATCGCCGCGAGGAACGACTTGAGCGCCGATTCGATCTGGAGGCGCCGGGCATGATCGCTCATTTCGTCGCTCCCTCGGCTCGTCGCGCGATCGCGTCGCGGACCGCCGCGAAATCGCGTTCCGCTTCGTCGAGGCTCCCCGCGCGGGTCGCGCCCTGGAACAGTGCGCGGGACGGTTGCTCCAGCCTGGCAACAATCAAGGCCGTCACGGACCGGAACTGGTCGTGTTTCAGCCCCTCGCGCTGGTTGTCGAGGAGCTTTCCGAAACCCCGCTCCACCAGAGTCTGGTTCAAGCCCACGACCGCCGGACCGAGCACCGCGTCCCACCAGTGAAGACCGCCCAGCTTCACGACGACACCGATCGACAGGACGTTCGTCGCCAGGTTCGCAGCCCGCAGCGCGTTGAGACGTTTGGGACTCTCCTTCAACTGGGCATACAGGGCGTCGGCCCGTTGACGGATCATCGCGTCCAGCTCCTGCTGGTAGGCGGCAAACGCCGTCTCAAACGGCTCGCGCACGGCCGCGCGAAAGCCTCCGTCGTCGAGGACGCGGATGATCTCGTTCCAACCCGGGTGGGCAGCGCTGCCGGCAAGCAACTCCGCCTCCGCCTTGAGCGCGACGAGCCAACGGTCGATCGCCCGTTCCAGGACCGATCGCTCCGACGGCGGGGAGCCGTTTCCGGAGCCTGCCTTGGCCAGTCCGCCAAACGCCCGTGCCAGCATCCTGCCGGGCCAGCGCACGATGCGGCCGGCGAAGTCGAGCGCGGGTCCGATCCCGGGCACCTGAAGGAGCTGCATCAACTCGGCGAGTGCACGGTTGAAATCGCCGTAATTCAGTCCTTCGAGGTAATCACGGCGATAGGGCTCCAGGACCGTCTCCCGCGTCGTGCGCGCGGCAATCTCGCCCCAGCGCGCGGCCAGGTCCGCCTCTTCGGCCAAAGGGCGGACGAGCTCTTGCCAGTGGGTCTGGATGAAGCTCAAGGCACCCCGGAGCGTCCGGTGCTTCAACTCCGCGACCCGTTCCACCTCGCGGGCGAGCACCCGGCGCAGGTCTTCGGCTTCCGGGCTCTCGATCAACCCCCGCAGCCGCGCCTCCGGGTCCGGGGCACGGACCTGCCGAAAACGGTGGACCGCCGGGCAGACGCGCGCTGAGACTCGCAGGGTTTCTGCGAGGTCGTCCAGCAGCGCCTGGCTCGTGGATTCCGGGAACTTGTTCGCGACGACGTACAGCGTCGCGCCCGATTCACCCAGCATCCGGAGAAGCGCATGTCCCCGGTCGTCCGCGTACGATTCGTCGGAAACCGTCATGACGACCACGTCCGCCAGCGCGGCGATGTCAAGCACCGTTTCGAGGTGCGTCAAGGCCTCCTCAGTGGAGAAGTCCGGCGCGTCCCAGGCCACGGCGTTCGTCGAGAAGGGCTCTCGAAGCGGGTTCGCGATGCCCTGGGTGTCGAAAATCGCGAGGCACGGCCGGTAGCCGTCGCGTTGCAGCGAGGCGTCCAACTGCCGAGGGGGGCTCGTACCGTGGAAACGCTCATAACCGTGGAAACGCGTCGGGTGCGCGACAAGCCAGTGGTCTCCGAGTAAGGCTGGACGATAGGCCTCCGGGTGCTGGCTGAACCGCGCGAGCACGTTCATGCCCGCGGCCGGCCGGCCCAGCAAGACGTTCAACACGGTCGATTTGCCTGTATTGGTCCCGCCGAACAACACGACGTGGACTGGGTCGCTCTCCGGCCCGGTCGTCTCCAGGGCCGGAGCGACTCGCATTTTGAGCAGCGCGAGCGCGAAATCAGTGATGGGCGGGTGGATCGAGTCGTCGGTGGAAAGTCTCGCCCGCTCGCGCACGGAGCGCGTCGCTTCCAACAGGCGGATCAGGCGCTGACAGGCGTTGACGGGGTCGTTCGGGCTCATAAATCCACGTTCGGGCCGAACGGTGCGCGGGGAGAGCTCCCCGACCGAAACGTCCACATCTTGGCCGTACCGGCTGTTCGATTCCAGCCCAGCTTGCTCACGACGCGCTTTCGGTCCCTGAAAATCGACCTGTTATTTCGCATGACGAGAGACCGCGCAGCCGATCGCGGAGCCCAACGCCCGGTCGACCCGCCTGATTTTTCCAGCTATTGAACGCCAGTGCATCGACACGGTTGCACACGCCTGATAGGATGGCCATTCAATGGAGACTGCGCGAGAAGGCGCGCGGGGTGGATCTTAGCACGTGTCGCGCGCAGTCATACATCATTCGGAGGAATGGTGCATGGGACCTGCGGAGATCGTTGCGAGCCTGAAGGAACTCTGTGAGGAACACGGACCGCGGCTCACAACGGAAGAGATCGTCGGCTGGATCGACCGGCACGGAGGCTTTGAATCGGACCGGGAACTGGTGGCCTTCGCCAAGAAGATGAAGGCCAGGCAATATGCCCGGATGCTGGAGTACGAGGACGAGTACACTCGGACGCGCATCAAGCGGCTCTGGAGTTGTCGCGACCCGGAGCAGAACCGCCGGTTCTATGCCGACATCCTGCAGATGCCGGACGATCGGCGCAAGCGTTTGGTGCGGCAGTACGTGAAATTCGCCGAGCAACTGCGCACCGTGCGCAGGGCAATGGCGGACTATTTCGCCGGCCAGCACTTCTTTGACTTCTACGTGGAGGACGACGTGGAAGAGCTGGTGTCGTCAGAGCGATAGCGCGGAATCCCATCGTGTCGTCCGCCTTCGTAGAGTGCATGAAATGCACCGTCTGTGATTCGCGCGAACGGGGAAGGTGCATTTCATGCACCCTATGAGGAGGGACGGGGGGATCGGGAGCCGCTCTACGGCTTTTCCGAGGCCGCCGCCACGGTCCGGCGCAGTTCGGTCTCGAACGCGGCCGCTTCGCTCGGCGAGAGCGTGTCGCGCAGGGTCCACTCTCTGACGCCCGGCGTGGGCGCGAGCTTCTTGCCGGAGGGCAGGTCGATCATCGCAAACGACCAAGTGACGGGAACGGTGTTCAGCACGCGACCGGCCGCAACGTCGAGCGCGGCGTCGAAGAGGAGACCGGGCGGCAGTATGGAGAGTTGATCGGGTGCGGTTCGCAGTCGCGGCTCGCGCGCCTGGGCCCATAAGATCGTCTGCAAGGTGCCGGTATGGGGATCGACCAGGAGGGCGTAACGCAGCAGCACCGCCTCATGGCTGCGGCCTGCCTTGCGGGTGCTGGGAGCGCTGTAGAGCACGAACGTCGGCGTGCGTGCCTTCACGCGCCCCCTCATCAGCTCCTGCTCGGCTTCTTCCAGGACTCTCCGGCCAACAAAGCCGAGCCCGGCGTGCACCTGGTTGACCGTGGCACTTGACACGACCGTGTCCACGCCGTTGACGGGCATGCACAGGCCAATTCCCACCCTGCGCAGCTCGAACGGCGTGTCCAATCCCCCGGCGCGACGGACCTCGGCCAGCAGCGTCGCCCGGAACAACGTCGCCGTCGACTGCGCGATGCTCGGCAGGCTCCCGAGATCGCCCGAGGCCAGGCGGGGCATCGATTTGATGATCAGATGGGTCCAATTCTGCGGCAGGGGGCGGTCGCCCGGGACCTTCGTCCCCGGTGTCAGCAGAACCAGCGTTGGCCGCCGCAAAGGCTCGCCCCCCGCGGCGGACGGCTCCGCCGCCGAGCCATGATGCATCGCCGTGAACGCGACGGTGGAGAGGACCAGCAAAATCCGGCGAATCGGCGAGGCCCTCATGGCGCGTGTCTCCGGTATGGTCCGTTCCTCTTGCGCCTTCATCGTAATCGAATCAGAGATTACGTAAAGGTCGCCCTGAGCCCTTTCGGTACTGCCATATTTTCCGTAATTCTTCCAGGTTGTGCCATTTGGCTTCTTTGACTCTGCCCATTAAGGCGCTACACTTAAGGGAGGTACGGAGAACACTGGAGGAGAGAGCATCATAGATGCATGGCAACATTCCACGGATGATTGCCTTGTCGCCCCGTTGTCCCGACCGACCGGAGCTGGTCGTCGCGGCCGGGCGGGCGGGGGCTCTGGGCGTTTTTGACCTAGGGCCGAGCGTCGGTCTTTCCAATGGGTTCGGCGCGGTGGAAGCCGCTGCGCGGTTCCTGGGCGAACGAGCGTTTGGCGTTCGGTTGGACGGCAACCGGTGGGACGACGAGCTGGTGCGGTCGTTCCCGCGGAGCGTGCGGGTCGTGTGGGTCACGACGGCAGTGGACGGCGACTGGGCCACGACGCTCGGCCGGCTGCGGCACTCGGGCCGGCTGGTGGTGGCTGAGGTCCGCGCTCGCGAGGACGCGTGGGCGGCCGCAGCAGCGGGCTGCGACGGACTGGTGCTCGCGGGACATGAGGCGGGCGGGCGCGGCGGTGAGGAGTCGTCGTACATCCTGCTCCAGGCGACGCTTGCCCGGCCGGTGCCGCCGGTCTGGGTGAGGGGTGGCGTGGGGCCGCGGGTCGCGGCCGCCTGTGTGGCGATGGGGGCCCGGGGCGTCGTGCTCGAGGGGGCGTTGCTGCTCGCGCGGGAATCGCCGCTGGACGAGCTGGCGCGGGAGCGGATCCGGATTTGGGATGGGAGCGAGACGCTCGTGATCGGGCGTTCGACCGGCGAGCCTGTCCGTGTGTACGCGCCGCCGGGCGACGCGGTTCTGGAGCGGTTGAGGCAGGCCGAGGGCGCGGGGGCGGTTGCCTGGCAGCGCGCGGTGGACGCTCACGTCGGCTGGGGGCGCGACCAGGCGTGGCCTATCGGCCCGGAGGCCGCATGGGCTGCGCGGCTTGCGTCGCGCTGTGTCACGGCCGGCGGAATCGTTCAGGCGTTCGAGACCGCCGTCGAGGAGGGTATCGAGCAGGCTGTGACACACCGTCCGCTCGCGGAGGAGGGCTCCGCGCTGGCGGTCGCGCACGGTACGCGGTATCCCATCGTGCAGGGACCGATGACGCGCGTCAGCGATACGGCCGAGTTCGCGCGGGCGGTCGCGGAGGGAGGAGCGCTCCCCTTCTTGGCGCTGGCCATGATGCGGCGGGCGGAGGTGAAGGCGTTGCTGGAGGACGCGAAAGCCCGCCTCGGGGAGCGGTCGTGGGGAGTCGGGCTGCTCGGCTTTCTGCCGCCCGAGCTGCGTCGCGAGCAGACCGAGGAAATCCTCAAAGCCCGGCCCCCTTTCGCGCTCATCGCGGGCGGTCGACCGGACCAGTCGGCCGCACTCGAACGCGACGGGATCGCGACGTATCTCCACGTCCCCTCGCCGGGTTTGCTCCGCCAGTACCTGGGCGAGGGGGCCCGGCGGTTCGTGCTCGAAGGGCGTGAATGCGGCGGGCACGTCGGGCCGCGTTCGAGCTTCGTGCTCTGGGAACAGGCGGTCGAGGTGATCGAGCAGGCGGTCGACCGAGGCCTTCCGGCCGAAGCGCTGCACGTGCTGTTCGCCGGCGGCATTCACGACGGGCGCTCCGCGGCGGGAGTGGCCGCGATCTGTGCGAGCATCGCCGCGCGGGGAGTCAAAGTCGGTGTGCTCGTCGGCACGGCCTACCTGTTCACGACCGAGGCCGTGTCGACCGGGGCCATTGTTCCTCGGTTCCAGGCGGAAGCGGTGGCGTGCTCGCGGACGGTCTTGCTCGAGACGGGTCCCGGGCACGAGGTGCGGGTGTGTCCTTCGCCGTTCACCGAGGCGTTTCAAGCCGAGCGCCGGCGGTTGCTCGGGGAGCGACGCCCGGCTGCCGAGATTCGGGAAGTGCTCGAGGGGCTGAACGTCGGTCGCCTTCGCGTGGCAACGAAGGGGGTCGATCGCGGAGTTGGTGAGGGAGCGTCTCTCGCTCACGTCACCGAGCCGGAGCAGGTGGCGCGCGGGCTCTACATGCTCGGTCAGGTCGCCACGTTGCGGCAGGAGATCACCACGATCGGGGCCCTCCATCGGGAGCTCACGGAGGGGAGTGCGGCATGGCTCGACCGGGTGGCGAACGCGGGTCCGGTCGCAGCAGCCCCGCCCCCACCCCGGCCGTCCGACGTCGCGATCGTGGGTATGGCGGCCATTGCCCCGGGAGCGGGCGATGTGCGGACATTCTGGGAGAACACCCTGCGCGGGGTTGATGCGATTACCGAGGTGCCCGAGGATCGCTGGAACTGGCGGCTGTATTACGACCCCGATCCGAAAGCCCCCGATAAGATCATCTCGAAGTGGGGCGGTTTTCTGCCCGATGTCCCGTTCGACCCGCTGCGGTACGGGATGCCGCCGACGAGCCTCCCTTCGATCGAGCCGATGCACCTGCTGACGCTCGAGGCGGTGCGTGCCGCGCTCGATGACGCCGGCTACGGCCAGCGGCCGTTCGTTCGCGAGCGCACTGCGGTCGTCCTCGGGGCGGGGGGCGGGGCCGCGCAGCTCGCGATGGGTTACGCCTTCCGTTCGTACCTTCCGCTGCTCGACACGGTGTTGCCGGGAGGGGGACGCGAGGCCCTCGAGCGTTGTGGCGCGGCACTTCCCGAGTGGACCGAAGACTCGTTCCCGGGGATTCTGCTCAACGTCGCGGCCGGGCGGGTGGCGAACCGTTTCGACCTGGGCGGGGCAAACTACACGGTGGACGCCGCGTGCGGGTCGTCGCTCGCCGCGGCCTCGCTCGCGGTCCGCGAGCTGGAGACGGGCGCCGCGGACATGGTGATCCTCGGCGGTGCCGATACGGTTCAAAATCCGTTTACATATCTCGCGTTTAGTAAAACACATGCTTTTTCGCCGCGAGGGCGTTGCCGCCCTTTTGACGCGAGCGCCGATGGCATCGTGATCAGCGAGGGAGTCGCGGTCCTGGTGCTGAAGCGGCTGGCGGACGCCGAGCGCGACGGCGACCGGATTTATGCCGTGATCAAGGGACTGGGCGCGTCGAGCGACGGGCGGGCGCGCGGTCTCACTGCGCCGAGGCCCGAGGGCCAGGTGCGGGCGCTGCGCCGGGCGTACGAAAAGGCGGGCGTTTCGCCGGCGACCGTCGGCTACGTCGAGGCGCACGGGACAGGGACGGCCGCGGG
Source organism: Isosphaeraceae bacterium (assembly GCA_031291845.1). Classification (GTDB taxonomy): domain Bacteria; phylum Planctomycetota; class Planctomycetia; order Isosphaerales; family Isosphaeraceae; genus DAIDJG01. Next base: position 35,343 of record JARLIH010000311.1, read on the forward strand.
CGACCTGTCCGAGGTCGAGTCGCTCACGTCGGTTTTCCGCGAGGCGGGCGCGGCGC
>JARLIH010000312.1 GCA_031291845.1 Isosphaeraceae bacterium
CTTTCGGATCGTGCCCGTGACCGGGCTGTGCCAGCGGTGGTAGTTGCGGGCATCGAGGAACGCCTGGTACACCGTGCCGCCGACGAACTGGTCGACCGAATCGTCGCCGGCCAGCATCTCCTGAAGGGAATAGGGCTGCGACTTGATCCAGAACGTGTCCAGCCGCTTCACGCCCGAGCGGATGGCATACGGGGTCGACTCGCAGGCGCTGACGATCACCTTGTGGTCCTCGGGGGCCGCGACCGGCCGTTCGCCCGGCTTGAACCGCCTGATGAAGAAATCATTCCAGGAGGTGAATCCCCAATATTTGTCGCGGGGCTTGTGTTCGAACTGGGTGATCTTCACCGCTTTTCGGGCCGAGTCGCACTTCCAGCCGCGGGGCGAGTCGTTGAGCACGTACAGCGACTCGGGGCTGCTGAGGAAGTCGCACCATACGCGCAGGATCTTCCGGAACTGCGCGTTGACCGAGTCAAGCCGGAACGCGGCGAACCCGGACGGCGTCCCCATGCACCAGTCGAGGACGGCATTCAGCGGGCAGCCGACGAGGCCGGTTTCATTATAGTCGGGTGCCTGTCCGATGACCTCGTCGATCAGGCCGAGCATCTGATCGACGTTCTCCAGGTGCCTCTTGCGGTACTGCTTGTAATGGGGCACTTCCTCGATCATCCGGGTGAAGTACATGCGGACAATCGGGTCGCCGTCGATCAGCTCTCGAAGCTCCTCGACGGCTGGATGTAGAATCGCGCCGTCGGCCTTGGCTTTGACTTGATTGGTCAGCCCCTCGAGCCAATCTTCCAGCGCATCCTGGTCGGGAAGCCAGTGGCCTTTGCGGTGGCCTGGGCGCGTCTTGGCGTGAGGGGCCGTCGAGTCTTCACCTCGCCTCCGGCGAGCACGGTTGTTTTCAGGGTTAATCGGGCCGCTCTCGGCCATGCGTTTCCTCCCGTCGGGCGTTTGAGGGATCCTGGCGCCCGGCCCCGCGGCCGCTTCGCCATCCGGCCGTCGTGGAGCTTGGGTAAGGGCCGGTGGCAGCCTACCATCCTTCCTGCGCCCGGAAAATGGCCTGTCGCGCCGGTCCCCACGGAGGTATCCCTGGTGAGGCGTGGGTCGGCCAGAGCCTCACCCTGATGTTGCCGAGGGTTCTGCAAATTCTTTTTGCACAGGGTCAAAGTGTAATCTATTCTCAATGTAGGTTCCGCTCACGACCGGGCGGTGCATTTCGCCAAAGGTTGGCCCCACTCTGCAATGCGGCAGAGGCGGGGCTTTTTTCGTGCGCTGCATCAACCGATGCAGTGCCGGTCGCCTCACCCCGACGCTGCGGTGAGGCAGCTAAGACGAAAAGGGCTACGCGGAATACAATCCGTCCGGCGAGGTTTGCACGAGCCGGAGCGTGGAGACGAGGAATTGCCGAAATGACTCAACACGAGCATAGCTATTCTTGCCTGGAGTGTGGGAAGGCCATTTACCGCGCGCGTATTAAAGTGTACTGCCGGAGGTGCCATCACCACCGGGGTGCCTTTGGCGACCGGAGCTGGCGCACGATTATCCTGTCCTCGCTGGTGTCCGGCATCCTGGTACTCGCTGCTGAAGGCGCCTTGCGCGCGGCGCACCTTATTCCCCCGGCGAAGGGGTACATGACGGCTGACGTCATCCGGCCCGTATCAGCATCCGCGTGGCCAGCGCCCGTCTGGGTCGAATCGAGGAAGACCGGGCGCGCCCGCAAGGTTCGGCCGGTCGAGACCATCGAGCTTGGACCCGATCGGGACGGGCTGAGCAAGGGGTTTCACGCCTGGGTCGACGGGACTGCGGGGAGCAATAACGAGCAAACAGGGAGATAACGGCCAGCGGAACGGCGAAATCGTGGCTCGGCCATTGTCTGCCTGAAGCCGTACGGCGGAGAGCTTGGCTTTGCCTCCGTGGCTGGATTCTCATTTAGGAACGTCGGGGTGGCGTTACCCTGATGACGTAGTGCACGGCGACTCCAGTCCCAGGTTGTGCCCGGAGGAGTTTACCGCAGAGAAAAGCCGAGTCATCCGCAGATGTCGCCGATGAACGCAGATTGAGGCGTTCAAGAATCTTTGCGGATCGGCCCGCCCGTGGTTGCCGAGATGTTACCGGACAGCCGGGCCGGCCGGGCGCGGGTTGAGGGTAATGTCCTTGATCTCGACCTCGTCGAAGGGGCGGAACTGCACCAGGTATTCCCGGATCTGGTCCGGCGGTAAGGAGAATTCGCCGTCGATCAGGTCGATCGCCCACCTCTTGTCTCCGTCCGATCCGGCCGAGTAGGAGACGGCGGGGTGCGCCTTGCCGTCGCGATCGATCGCGACGAGGCGCCGGTCTTGCCCGAAGAAATTGTGAGCGACCGCGAACACCGTCATCGATTGGCCATACGCCGTCAACGGGCGCGCTCTGCCGAAGCTGAACTTGTGGCCGTTTACAAACGTGCCCGTGCCCCCTCTGCCGTCGTTCGCTACCTCGGTCTTCCAGGTTCCGGCAGCGACCCTCGCCTGGACCCCACAATCGGCCCGATCGCGGTGAAACGCGGCCTCATAGTACTCCAGCCCCGGTACGTCCTGACCATTCTTCCTCGGCCGGCCGCCCCAGTAGGAGGTGGAGGAGGTGGGGTTCCATCGGAATAAGTCATCTCTCTTTACTCCGGAGGCGCGCACCAGGATCACGCGTGCCATGTCCCTCTCGTGCGCCCCTGTCTTGGACTCGATCGTGTCGACAGGCGCCTCGGACAGCCGGGTGCCATCGGGCTTCCACCACGTGTCTGGGCCGGTCGGAACCGCGGAGACCGCGACCACCTCGATCGTGGCACCCCCGGTCATCCTGACACGGTATCGGTTGTCGTCGGGGTCGGGCCGCTGGGCTGCCGCCGGCGCCGACCGGGCGAGCAGCGCTATCCCCGTGCCGCCCGTGGCGATGCCGATGACGAACAGGCATGCCGTGCATTTCAACAGACGATGGAGAATCATGGCTCTCGAGACTCCTTCAGCCAGTGCAGCGACCGTGGCAGAGACAATGGCGGACGAAGCGCCGCTCGCTGCGTAGCGGACCGCCGCCTGTACTGTGGCGTGCTTCCAGTTCTCAGTGACGGCCGCCGAGGCGGCGTCAGGGTTGAGGAGGGTGGCCAGAGGCACCGCCGCCACACCGACGCCGCGGCGGGTCAGCCGGTCGCGCAGCCGCCGGCGCGCCCGGGTCAAGCGGGACTGGACCGTACGGACCGGGCAACCAAGCTGCCGGGCGGCCTGCTCGTAGGTCAGCCCTTCCAGGTGACAGAGCAAGACCGGCCGCCGGAACCGCTCGGGGAGCCGGCTCAGTTCTTCGTAGAGCGCGCTCGATGTCTCCGACCCGTCCGGATCGCCGTCGCTGTGATGCTGGTTCGCCATGGCCATCTCGGCGCCCCGGCGCTCGCGCCTCTGCCGCCGAGCAATGTCACGTCGCACCCGGGCCGCGACATGCGCAGCAACCCCGTAGAGCCAGCTTGCGACTGAGTCGAGCTGCCGGATCGAGCGCGCTTGCCGCGCGAGCACCAGAAAGGTAGCTTGTGCGGCATCCTCGGCGTCGTGACGATCGCCCAGGATCCGCCGGCAGACGTGCATGACCATCGGCCCATGCCGCTCCACCAGGACCGCGAACGCCGCCTCGGCCTCCTCCGCCGACCCGCGGCGAAACCGTTCCAGCAACGAACCATCGGTTAGCCCCGCCGCCGTCCCGATCTGAAACAACGTGGCAACGTGCTTCAAGGCGGCCGAAACGGATTCGCTTGCCAAGGCACCGCCTCCTCGTTCAGTCATCCCAGCGCTGGGCGCGAGTCTCCTGTCCCCCGTCCCCTGTCCCACCAGGAATAGTGCCCACCGAGGCCGCCGATCGCCCCAATATTTTTTGGGATTTTGTACCCGTAAGTCACGGTGCAGCTTGCAAAGAAAGAGGTTCGACCACAGATGGAACACGGACGAAGAGCGATGTTACGGTCTCTGAGATTGTGAGACTTCTCACGGATCTCCACCACGACTGGCGGTTTCGGTTCCAACCCCTGAGTAAAGAACGATGTTGGGTGCGGTGCCCACGATCTTGCCATGGGGGTTCGTATCAAAGTCACAGTAGGTGGGTCAGCCCGCCAGCGCACTAACCCAGCGTCTCCAGTGCGCGGTGGTTTGGCCCCGTGGGGGGCTAACCCACCCAACATTCTGTGCGCCCGTTTAATCCTGGCGGGGGCTGGAGACGCGCTGTACAAGCCATTACCTTGGAACCAGCCGGTCGAGCAGGCGGCCGCCCTTGGATCGGAGTAACGGTCTGTGGGAGTTGGTGGGACCAGGAGTCATACCCGGGTGAGAACGTGGGCTGACCACGGAGGTTCGTATGAAAGTCGTGTCGCTCAGCGTTGGCCTTCCGCGAGAGGTGGAGTGGGAGGGCCAGACGGTCCTCACCTCCATCTACAAGGCGCCGGTCGACCGGCGACTGCGGGTGACAACGCTTAACTTCGAAGGGGATGAGCAGTCCGACCTGACCGTGCACGGGGGGCTCGACAAAGCCGTCTACGCCTACCCGTCCGAGCACTACGCGTACTGGCGCAACGAACTGCCGGAAACGGACCTGCCGTGGGCGTTCTTCGGCGAGAACCTGACCACTGAGGGGCTGTTCGAATCGGACGTCCGGATCGGCGACCGTTTCCGGGTAGGGTCGGCCGAGTTTATCGTCACCCAACCGCGCTTGCCCTGCTATAAGCTGGGCATCCGGGTCGGGCAGATGGCCTTCATCAAGCGGTTCCTCAAGAGCGGCCGGACCGGCTTCTACTTTGCCGTGACAACCGTGGGCGAGGTCGGCGCGGGCGATGCCATCGAGCGGATCGCCCGCGCGGAGGACGGCCTGACGGTCAGCGACATCGTCAACCTCTACACGGTGGACGCGAAGAACCAGGAGCTGCTCCGGCGCGCGACCCGGTCGGCGGCTCTCCCCGAGAGCTGGAAAGACTATTTCCGCAAAAGGCTCTGGGAGCCGGACGCCTGAGCCCAGGACGGTCGCTTACCACGGCAGCCGCTCGCCGAGGTGAAAAAAGCCACCGGTCGGGCCGTCGTCGGGTAGGGTCGCCAGTTGCACGCTCGTCTTACCCCCTTCCGACAGTTCCATCGGGGCCGCCTCGCTGCCCATGTCGGTCTTGACCCAGCCGGGATGGGCCGAATTCACCTTGATCGGCGTCTCGCGCAGCTCGTGGGCCAGGTGGACGGTGAAGGCGTTGAGCGCGGTCTTCGACGCGTCGTAGGCGAACCCCTTCATGTGGTAGATGGGCGACGACGGGTCGGCGTGCAGCGTGAGCGACCCGAGAACGCTCGAGAGATTCACGATCCGTCCGGCCGGGGACTTCCGAATCAGCGGCAGCAGCGCCTGCGTGAGCGCGACGGCGCCGAAGACGTTTGTCTCGAACGTCTGGCGGAGCACCTCGGGCGTCACTGTGGACGTGGTGTTGAACCCACCTTGCCCCGCCACGTCGACGTCATCGAGCAGGACGCCCGCGTTGTTGACGAGGACGTCGAGCTTGCCGTAACGCCCTTCGAGGTGCCGGGCGATCTCCTTGTGGTCCTCGGGCCGGGTGACGTCGAAGCGGACGGCCTCGACCTTCTCGATCCCTCCCGCGCGGAGTGCGTCAGCCGCTGCGCGGCCCTTCGCCGCGTCGCGGCTACCGATGACGACGGCGATGCCCAGCGCACCGAGCCCCCGGGCCGTCTCCAGGCCGATTCCCTTGTTCGCCCCGGTGATGAACGCCACCTTGTCTTGCGCTGCCATGGTCTTCCCCCGTTTTCAAACGCGTCTTGAGGCGGTCCCGGTTACTCGGCTCGCCCCTTGACCGGCCGATTTTGCCTGTATATACAGATAATATGGGAGACGTCAACCCGCAGCCCGTTGGGAAAGTGCAGTCGAGCGCGACGCCGTGCCTCTGTGCGGCCTTGCGGCAAGCCTCGCGCGCTGTGACCAGGATCTACGACGCGGAGCTGCGGGGGACGGGCCTGCGAACAACTCAGCACTTTCTGTTGAAGTTACTCGGCCGATCGGGCGAGGTCTGCCAAGGGGGTCTGGGGGAGATGGCGTCGCTCGATGAGACGACTCTGACGCGGAGCCTTCGCCTCTTACAGAAGAACGGCTGGGTGACGATCCGTGCCGGAACGGACCGCCGGGCGAAGCTGGTCGCCATTACCGAGGCAGGGAAAGCCAAGGTCGAGGAGGCCCGCCCGGCGTGGTCGAGGGCCCAAAAACGGCTGCGTCGGGCCCTCCCAAAGGGAACGTGGGACTTACTTTTTGCGACGTTGCCGGATGTCACGAAAGCCGCTTCGGAAACGACGCCGGGAGGGACATCATGAGCCAATCACGCATCGAAGTCGAACACGTTCGCCTGATGGTGGACAAGTCTTTTGAGGGCTTTACCGCAGCGTTCGAGCAGCAGCTTGGCCGTTTCGAGCCGGGCGTGTACCAAGCGCTTGAAGAAGGCGGGGATCCGGTGGCGCTCAGGGCCAGGCTCGAAATTCGGATGTGCCCCGGTCCGATTGCACCGGCGACGCCTTTCTCTGTGCGTTCACGCGGACGTACGCCGCGGTGCCTCGCCTGCGGCGGCTGTGGTCGGAACTTGCTCCGTCTCAGGAGCCTCATGGGCGCATGACCGACTCTACCCCTGAAACGCCGAAGCGTCGGGCGCGTTATCGCGGCAAGTACCCGCGCCAATTCGACGAGAAATACAAGGAGCACCAGCCCGACCGCTACCCCGACGACGTGGCGAAGGTGATCGCCGGGGGCAAGACACCCGCCGGGACGCACCGGCCGGTCATGATGGCTGAAATCTTGCGCGTGCTCGGACCTCGGGCAGGGGATGTCGCGGTCGATTGCACGCTGGGATACGGCGGTCATGCCCGTGCCCTCCTCGCCGCGGTCCAGCCGGGCGGGCGGCTGCTCGGCCTCGATGCCGATCCGATCGAATTGCCCAAGACCGAGGCCAGACTCCGCAGTCTCGGTTTTCCTCCCGAATCGCTGGTTTGCCGGCGCATGAATTTCGCGGCCCTGCCGCAGGTCCTCGCCGCCGAGGCACCAGAAGGGGTGGACCTGGTGCTCGCGGACCTCGGTCTTTCCTCCATGCAGATCGATGACCCCGCGCGCGGCTTCAGCTTCAAGGTCGCCAGCCCGCTCGATATGCGGATGAACCCGACGCGAGGCCGGACCGCGTCCGCGCTTTTGTCGGAGCTGGGTGAGTCGGGCCTGGCTCAGCTTCTCGCCGAGAACTCCGACGAGCCCTGTGCCCGCGAAGTCGCGAGCGCAATTCAGCGCGCACACGCCCGCGAGCCACTCGTCACCACTCAGGCACTTGCCGCAGTCGTTTATGAGACGTGCGCCGGGCGGTCCGGCCGTTCGGACAGTACCGCAGAGGACCTTGTCCGCCGGGTCTTCCAGGCGCTCCGGATCGCGGTGAACGATGAGTTCGGCGCCTTGACGGCGTTGCTGCGGGCCCTGCCGGCATGTCTGAGACCGGGAGGGCGCGTCGCCATCCTGTCGTTCCACTCCGGCGAAGACCGCCGGGTGAAAACGGCGTTCAGGGACGGTCTGCGCGACGGTCGCTACGTCTCGATCGCGGAGGAGGTGATCCGCCCCTCCGCCGAAGAGAAGCGAGATAACCCACGGTCAACATCGGCGAAGCTGAGGTTCGCGGTCCGGAGATAGGGGGCGGCCGGGAGAACGTCACGGTCGCTCGAGACGGTGGTAAAGGTCGCGCGCGGCCGCATCGCCGTACTCGATCGCCTGTTTCAAGCTGGCCTCGGCGGCGGGACGATCCTTCCGGGCAAGGTGGACCAGCGCAAGGTTGTAATGAACCAACCCCAGGGTCGTTGGGCTCGTCGTCGCCCCGCGGGCGCGCTCAAAGTCGGCAGCGGCCTGTTCGGGATGACCTTGCCGGTACCAGAGGATACCCCGGTTGAGAGCGGCGTCGGCGAAGACGGGTTCCAGCTCAAGTGCCCGCGAGTCGTCCGCTAACGCCTGCTCGACCTGGCCAAGCGCCTCGTGGACCTTGGCGCGGTTGTAATAGCAAGCGGCTGTCCCCGGCGCAAGGGCGATGCACGTGCTGAACGCGGCTGCGGCGTTCGAGTATCGGCCGAGCCGATAGGCGCACACACCCTCGAAGAAATGCGGCCAGAACTCGCCCGGCCGGAGCGTCACGGACCGCCGGAACTCCTCCTCCGCCAGTGCGTAATCGCCCGACCGGAGGAAGGACCGGCCGAGGTCGTAGTGCTCCCAGGCCGTGCGCGGGGTGGGAACATCGCTGCTGTCGCTCGTGTCCTGGCCGAGTCGGCGTGCGTAGGTCCGGAGATCGCGCACGAGGGCGGGGCTGGGCCCGAACTGTTCGCGGGCCTCCTCGAGGAGGTGCGCGGCGTCGCCCAGCGCCGCGCGGGAACCGTCCCTCGCGTGCAGGTCGGCCAGGATAGTGGCCAGGTCGAGGAAGTCGGACTGTGTCTGGTCCGTGGCCTCTCCGGTGACCGTTGCCAGCAAATTGCGCCGATCCCAGATGGCATGGCCGCGTGCGGTGAGCGACCGGGCCTCGTCGTCCGCCGGCGGTGTGACGCCGAAGCGGAAGCGAAACAGGTCGACGACGGAGTGCAGTTCCTGCTCCACCTGTTCCCGTACGGCCTGACGCAAGACCGTATCGAGCGTTGACTTCAGGCTGCCGTCGGCGGCGATGGGCGCGAGTGCCTCGCCGCGCCGCAGCGCGCGGATCGCCTCGGGGTACTGGCGGTTGGCGAGGTGCCGCCGGCCCTCGTCGAGCGCGGCCTCGACCTGGCGGGCCTGCTGCCGCGAGTGGCCCGCCAGGGCGAGAAGGGCCCCGATCACTGCGGCTGCGACGGCCAGCCGGACCAGGGCACGCGCCAGGGCGTTGGGCTCGCGTCGCCGCCATTTCCGCCAGCGCTCGGAGAGGCTGCGGTTGGGCACCCCGCGCAGGGGGAGGTCGCCCAGGTGCCGCCGGAGGTCGAGCGCCAGGTCCGACGCATCGCGGTAGCGGGCGTCGGGGTCGGGGGCAAGGCACCTGGCGATGATGTCGGAGAGCCCGGGCGAGACCTCACGGTTGCAATCCTCCAAGGGCCGTCGCGCCGCCAAGGCGCCGGTCCCGGGATCGCCGCCAAGGGCCTCGTAGAGCAGTAGCCCCAGCGAAAACAGATCGCTCCGGCCGTCGACTGTGCCCATGACACTCTCGCCCTGCCGGAGCGCGGCGATGGCCCGCTGCTGCTCCGGGGAGAGGTAGCCGGGGGTCCCGCCGATCCGGCCGGTGACGGCCGCCCCCGGCTCCAGCGGCGCGCGCGCCAGGTGAAAGTCGAGGAGCATGGGCTGGCCGTCGCTCGCGATCAGGACGTTCGATGGCTTGACGTCCATATGGACCAGGCCGCGGTCGTGGGCGTACTGCAGGGCGTCAGCCAGGCACGCGCCGAGCCAGCAGACCGCGTGGAGATACGACGCGTGTGCCAGGTACTTCCGATAGGGGCCCGTGGTCGGGTACTCGGTGGGGAGGGCCGCGGTGTGGCTGTCGAGCGCGTCCAGGAGCTGCCGCCCTTTGCGCTGCTTGGTCGGGACCGCGCGCAGGTCCTCCAAGACCTGGGAGAGCGTCGCGCCTCCGAGGTAAGGCATTCCCAGGATCCGGACGTACCGCTCCGGCAGCACCTGTTCGAAGTAGAGAGGCACGATATGCATGTGCTGCAAACGGGCCAGCGAGAGGTGTTCCTTGTGCCCCAGCGGCGTGATTTTCAGGACCACCGGGCGATCGGCGAGCGAGCGCTGGGTCGCCAGGAAGGTATGGCCGTGTACACCGCGGCCGAGCTCGGCCTGGAGCCGGAAGTCGCCCAGGTCTTCGCCCACGGCGGGGTAGTCCGCCACCGGAGGCGTCCAGAGCAACTGGTCGCAATCGAACAGCAGCTCCAATTTGCCGCGCCACTGGGGGAACCGGTCCAGGATCTCGGACGAGACCGAGTCCTCCCCTTCCTCCCGGCGCAGGCAGGCTTCCTCGAAGATAAGCCGGACGGCGTCGTCCTCGGCGAGTTGGGGGTGGCGGGCGAGATATTCCTCGGCCCTCGGGCGCTCGCCGCGGCGGAAGGCGTCGGCCATCGCCTGGATCTGTCGGGAGACGGGATCGTTATGAAGGGCCTCGTCGGACGGGGGCTCCTCGTCGGGTCGGACGTGGTCCACGGTGAGCGGGAGATCCGGCGGGGTGTTGGCCATGGCCTCGCCTCAGCGCGCCGGGTCCGGCTTGGAAACCGCGGCCGTGCGTGCGGGCTCCCTGGCCGCGGCGAACCGCCGGCCGAGGTCGTACACGATGCGCCGGACGCTACTCTCGTGCAGGCCCGTTCGCGCGGCGATCTCGGCAATGCGGAGACCCTGCCGCTTGAGCCGGAGCAGCTCGTGGTGGGCGGGCGGGCAGAGCGCGAGCATTTGATCCCAGAGCTCGTCGCGCTGCGCGACCTGGCTGGGCCGGGGCTGTTGCGTCGTGGCGGCCACGGTCGACGCGTCGTCGTTGAGGGGCACCTCCCGCTGCACGGCCCCGCGGTGCTTGCGGCAGCGGTCGAGCAACCGGTTCCGCGCCAGGCGCGCGAGGAATGCCTCGAGGTGGGCCCGGTCGGCGAAGTGCCAGCTCGATTCCCGGAGCCCGACGACCACGTCGAACCAGACCGACTGCACCACGTCCATCGTGTCGAACTTGGAACGGAGTGCGGGCTGGAGCCGGCGGCGGACCAGCGCGCAGAGGACCGGTTCGTACTCGCGGAACACCTGCTCGGCAGCGGCTTCGTCGCCACTGTTGAGCAGTTCGATCAAGCGGTCGAGCGGCTCGGCGCTCATAGCTCCTCCCGGGCCCAAATGTGGGGTAGGTCCGGCAGGCCAAAGGGAGACGCGCTCCGGTCCCGGTGGGCCGAATCGTCGTCGTCCTCCTCAGTCGCACGGAGCCGCCTGCGGACGACCTCCGCCGCGCCGATGACCATCGCGGAGGCCAGCAGTTGAGACGCCAAACCCTCCGTCGCGTTCCAGTGCGGCAGCCCCGCCTCGAGCTCGCCGAAACGGTCGAGGAGCTGGTCGATCGCCTGCTCCAGCGTCGCCCGGTCGAACGGCGAAAAGCTGGCAAGCAAGTCGGCCGGCCGGGCCTGGGCGGCGAGCGCCGAGGCGAAATCCATGGCCTCACCGCGGCCCACCAGCGCGGACGTGCTCGGGCGCCATTCCCTGGGCGAGCTGCCGTTGTGCCCAAGCGGTCCCCCGACGACATCCACGGACCGCGCGCTTAGAACGCCCGGACCGATCAACCCTGGACGGTCGGTGGCGGTCATGGCAACTGCCGCTCCCTTGGTCATTGACGGGTCAGCGCCGGCTGCAGGACCGACCGCGAGGGCATCTTCATCCACCATAGCCTCGTCGTGGGGCACGGCCAGTGTCGTCACGCCGCCCGAGGCGACTGGGGACGAACCAACAAGCGGCACGGGCTCGATCCCACTCCCTTTTGCGGCGGTCAAGTTGGCCGGAGCAGTGGGCCCGACTGCGCCCCCGGCGTTCGGGGCGGCGACCGGTGTGGGATCTTCATCCACCGCGGTCGGGGACGTACCGGGATCCGCAAGCGCCGATTCGGCGCTCTGCCCGTCATCGGTCGAGCCATCCTCCCTCGTTGTGGATGCTGCCTGGATGCTGCCTTGTTGGTCGGCTTGGCGGTACGCCGGGCCGTCCTCGGAATCGACGGTCGAGGTCCGGACAACGGCCGATACCGGTCCCTGGACGATCGCCACGGTCCCGCTCAGCAGTCGCCGATCCTCCAGAACGTCCACGACCAGGCTTCGCCGGTGCTTGCGGCCCGTCGCTGGCTCGAAATGGTGTGGCATGCTTGGATCCCTCGCCTAACCGGCGTCTTCGCCAGGACTTAGAGGGCTGAGGGGGCGAGAACAACGAACTTTGTGTAAGGTCCACGCCCAGGCTCGAGACCAGGACCGGAGCGATTGGCGAGGAATTCGAAGCAACGACTCCCCGCTCATCCGAACGATCGCAAGATGGGTCTGATTGAGCCGTCGAGGGGCCGGCATTGATCAACTCAATCGCCGATACTAGTCGCGAGGGGCGGAGAACGCAAGGGACGTAGCGACCCGGCACAAGGCTGTTTCCTTTTCGGGCTCACGGGCGGGGTGTTTGGGACGGGGAGGAGGGTTACAGCGCACACAGCTCGCGAGTAGACTCCCTCAACGGAGATATCGAACGGCGCAGCGAGCACGCCCGGGGGGAGTGAAAGCGCATGCAAGGGCATGGTATTCTCCTCGCTTCAGACCGCAACGCAGCGTCAAGGGAATGCAGGAATGAAAGGTCTTGCCTCTCCGCCGCACGCGCGCCTTCGAACGCGTTTCGCCCAGGGCCGACACGCGCGGCCGGCCGTGCTCGAGCCAGCCACTCGCCAGCTCCAGTTCTCGTTCCTGGAGCGGCGCGAACGCCTCGAGCTCGCGTTCAAACGAGCGATCATCGGGCTCACCCTCCTGGTGCTCTGCGGCCTGCTGGTGCTCTGGGAGAACGGGCGCTACAACGTCATGCGCTTTGTGTTCCAGGGACGGTCGACGACGGCGCGCACGCTAGGGCTGCCGAGCGACCGCTGGGCCATCGAGGCTGACTGGCGCATCAGGCGTTCCCATGACATCGAGGTCACTCGGCGCACCTATCGTGCGAGCTTCGAAAAAGCCACTCCCGAGATTCAGAGGCTCCTCGCGTACGGCGGTCTCACTCCCGACGACGCCGTCTTTCGCTGGGGCAACTACAACCTGGTTTTCGCGTTGCCCTCCCGGGTTTTCACGCCTGACGACGCTGGGCGGTCCTATCGGATGCGTCCCTACACACGGTCAGTCTGGATCAAGGGCGTTCTCTTCGCGGGGGACGCGATCGGGCCGTTCCTGATGCCGGACACCCCTGAGCTGCGGCGTCTGGTCGCAGGCACGGGCGCGGTCGTCGTGCCCGGCTCAACCCAGACGACGAACTCATGGGGTTGCCGCGGCCCCGAACCCGATGTGAACGCCTCGCTCCGCGGTCTGGTCCTGGGCGACTCCAACATGCAGGGACTCCTCGTCGGCGACGACGAGACTCCTCCCGAATGCCTCCGCCGGGAGCTTGAGGGCCGCTACGGCACGCGTGTGTCCTTGCTCAATACGGGCCACCTGGGCTACTCACCCGAGCAGTTCTATCACGCGCTGGTTGAATATGGCGACCGTTTTCGCCCGCATTTCGTCGTCTTCAGCTTCTGCATGAACGACTTCGGCACGGCGTTCCGGCCCAACGCCAACCCGCGCGACCTGGAGGACGGGCAGCACTGGGTCGACCAGATCTTCCACTACTGCCGCGCGCGCAGCATCTGTGTGATCGCCGCGCCCGTGCCGCACGAAGCCGCCGTGACCGGCGTGCGTGAGGAGGGAAACTTCCCCGGCCGCATCTGCGACATCCTGCCGATCGGCAGCCTCGCATACTGCAACCCCTACGATGCGTTCGCCGACGAGCACTTACGGCTCACCCTCGAACGTCAAAGGCGCGGCGAGCCCGTCACGGCGAGCCCGCTCTTCAACGGCCCGCTCAACGACCTTCACATGTCCGCGCTGGGCACTGCCCTCTGGGGCAAGGTGGTGGGACGCCGCCTGGCGCTGCTCCTCGAACGAGAGCGACTCGAGGGAAGGCTGCAGGAATGAGCCGCGGGGAACGACGCGCTGCTGGAACTTCCCCTGTAGGGTGCATGAAATGCAGCGGTGCGTTCCACGCACCCTACAGGAATACGGCTCGGCCGCCGCGCTCGTCCCGCTCGTCTCAGTACGCGTCGGAGCTGACGACCTCACCCTGGGCTCTTGATCCCAGTTGCCAGATGACCACCTGGTTCACCGACGACTTGAGGAACCGCACGGAACCATCGCAGAAGAGCGCGTTGGCCCCGCCGGAATGGTTGCTGCTCATGCCGAAGTTGCCGTAGGAGCCGTCGGTGTCGCCGCCATATTCGTTGATGGCGCAGTTGGGGTAGTTGCCGTTCGGGGCCACGAGGGTGTTGCCGACCGCCTTGCCGAAGAGCCCCTCGAACCAGTACTGGCCGAGGTTACTCCATTGGTTTCCGCCCTGCGCCGCGGCCCCAGCGCAGCTTGTCAACCACGTGTTCAAGCCGGCCCCCCCCTGCGGCATGATCAAGTTCGCGGAGCCATCGCTCGCGCCGGGCGGGAAGCTCGTGCCGACCTTGATGATGTCTTGCGGGACCGAGAGCTTTGAGTCGTTATTGTCGCCGATGCGCCATTCCCCGAAACCGATCGTACTTGACGACCCGTCGGTGATGTCGCGCAGGCCGAACGCGCCGCCCGACACCTGGAAAGGTCCGTTAGGGAACGCACTGCCGACGGTCAGGCCGGCCGGGTTGCCGCCGTACTGGTTCAGGCTCGAGCCGACCGAGGCGAAGTAGCAGGTATTCGGGGCCTTCCCGTAATAATTGCCGTAACCGTTGCCTGGCGCCATGGGGATGGCCGAGGGACAGAGGAGCACGCTGAGGGTCATGATGCAGCCGGTCGAGTTGGCCGCCTGCTCGTTGGCGCTGTATCCTTGGTTCACGATGCTGAAGTTCAACGCATTGTAAACCTGGGTCTGCTCCAGGTAGCCGAGCAAAAGTGCTTGCGCGCTGTAGTTCCCCCACGGCGCTCCCGCTCCTGCGTACGTGCCGGTGGTTGTGCCGGCCTGTGGGAATGAGTTGATCGCGGTGTGGTAGTTGTGCAGCGCGATTCCAATCTGCTTCAGGTTGTTCACGCACTGAGCGCGGCGGGCCGCCTCACGGGCCGCCTGAACCGCCGGCAGCAAGAGGGCGATCAGGACCGCGATGATCGCGATGACGACCAGGAGCTCGATCAGCGTGAAGGCGCGTCCCCGTGGTGTGGCCCTCGGTTGAGAAAAATCGGTCATGACGTTGTCTCCGAAATCAGAGGAACGAATAAAAGCGCAAACAAGACGCTTGGAGTCGATGAAGGCATCCCCCTCGTCCGGCATTACTTCGACGTCCCCCGACTGAAATCGGGAGCGTTTTCCGGACTGCCACCTGGCGGAGTCCTGGGTTTGGTGACCGGCTTGCCAAAATCCGGTGGTGGAGGAGGGACCTTGGCCAGCGGAATCTCCGTTGGCTCGCTGCAACCGAGGCCGAGCCCGATCACCGGGAGCGCCGACGCGATGAAAAACCTACGTGTGAGCAACTGACGAATCAACATCGAGAGAACCCCTGGGCATGACGGAATTATGGCGTGGGATACTTCTAACGATGGCACCAGCCGCTCGACTGCACAATAGAATTCTGCACCGAGCGCGCATTTTTTTTGCGACCTGCGTTAGAGACAGGAATACGTACATAAGACATTACATATTTTGATAATTAAAACCTAATTTCGCTGCCGCGTTCCGCGCATCCGACGACCTCCCTCACTACGTTTATATGGCTAAAAACAACCATATAAGTTTGGTGTCTTGCCCGCACCTGATATATAGCTGTTGACTTCCCATCGTCGCTAGCTCGCCCGAGTCGCCTGGATTCGGGGAATTTACCAGCCCCGGCCACCTGCGCCCGAGACTATGTTCGGCCCATGACGAAAACCGCTCTACAGCCCCAGCGTCTTGATGCGGGACGCGAGGGTGGTCGGCTTCATCCCGAGCAGCTCGGCCGCACCGCCTGGGCCCGACACCTTGCCGACCGATCGGCGCAGCGCCGCGCGGATGTTGTCCGCCTCCAGCCGGCGCACCTCGGCGTCGGTCAGCACGCGGTCCCCGGTAGCGGGGACCGGCGCGGTTGACGGCTTGCCCGGAGTCCCGTCGGGACCGTCCGGCAGCTCGATCGCCAGGCGCGCGCCGTCGGCGGTGATGACCGCCCGCTCGATTACGTGCTGCAACTCCCGGACGTTCCCGGGCCAGTGGTACCGTTGGAGATGCTGGACGTTCGCCAGCGTGAGCCGCGGCTTGGGCCGCCCCAGCTTGCGGGCGGCAAGGGCCAGGAAGTGTTCAGCCAGTAGCGGGATGTCCTCCGGGCGCCTCCGTAGCGGGGGTAGCTCAACCGGGAACACGCTGAGCCGATAGTAAAGGTCTTGCCGGAACCGGCCGGCGTCGGCCTCGGACCGCAGGTCGCGGTTGGTCGCCGCGATGAGCCGCACGTCGGCCCGCCGGGTCCGCTCCTCGCCGACGCGTTCGAGCACTCCGTCCTGGAGGACGCGCAGGAGCTTGGCCTGGAGCTCGAGCGGGATCTCCCCGATCTCGTCGAGGAAGAGGGTCCCGCGATCGGCCAGCTCGAAGCGGCCGGCCCGGTCCCGCAGGGCCCCGGTGAAGGCTCCCCGGGCGTGCCCGAAGAACTCACTCTCGAACAGCTCCCGCGGCACCGCGGCGCAGTTGACCGTGATCAGCGGCTTGCTCGCCCGCGCGCTTCGCCGGTGGATTTCCCGAGCCACGAGCTCCTTGCCGGTGCCGCTCTCGCCCAGAATCAAGACCGTGGCGTCCGTCGGGGCGACCAGGTCGATCTGCCGGGTCACTACCCCCAGGGCCGGACTCTGGCCAACCAGTTCGCCGAATGCCCCTGACCGCGTCACTTCCTCCCGCAGGTACTCGTTCTCCAGCTCGAGTCTCCTCCTCAAGGCCTCGATCTCGGCAAACGCCCGGGCCATCGCGATGGCGGCGGCCGCATGGTCGGCCATCATCCGCAGCCAGCCCATCGAGTCGACATCAATGGGCTCACGCGCGAACAGGGCCAGAACGCCGAGGACTTCCCCGCGGTGGACGAGCGGTTGCCCCGCGAACCCTCGGATCCCTTCCGCGCGCACCCAGTCCGGCCCGACCATCCAGTCGGGGAAGGGCTCGGCCAGGTTGGGCACCTCGATCGGCTTGCCGGTGGCCGCGATCCGTCCTACCTTGCGTGCCCCGAACGGGATGCGCCGGAACGACCCGTCGAGGCGGGTCCACTCGGTCGCCGGCGCCGCCACGGACCGTCCGCCGCTGGCCACGAGGTGCAAGCAACTCAACTGATCGCCACAGGCGTCGATCATCGGGCAGCCCGTGCAGTCCGTGGTGGCTTGAGCGAGCCAGATGCGGACCAGGGCGACCCGGGGAGAGTCGCTGACCCGGACGACGATCAGCTCGAGCAGCTCGGCCAGGGCGGGCTGCTGGGGGGGGTGCCGGTGCGGTGGGGTGGGGTTGGGGCACAACAACGCGCGGGTGGGGTGGTGGACC
>JARLIH010000313.1 GCA_031291845.1 Isosphaeraceae bacterium
AGGAATCGCCCGCGGTGCAGGACGCGGGCCTGATTCCGTTCGACGGGTTCCAGGACCTGATGGCGCGGCGGTTCGAGCAGGCGATCGCCGCGTTCCGCGCCGTGCTGCGGCGGGAGGGGCCGAGCGGCGCGATCGCCAGCGCGCTCGCGCAGGCCTACGAGCAGGTGTCGTACCAGACGCTGGCCGACCAGGTGCGCCGATCGGTGCGAAGCTGTCGCGGGAACCGCTGGATGTTCCGCGTCGGGCACGTGGACGAGCACCCGATCCGCATCCACCCGCGGTTGCTCGAGCGCGAGACCGCCGAGTCGTTGTTTCCGATCTTGATCGAGTACACGCCGGTGCGGCTCGATCTGTCGCACAGCGCGTGGTCGGACATCTTCTTCCTCGGGATGGATTACCCCGAAGGGGCGCGCGTCCTGAACATCTCCGTGGACCTGGGCGTCCACGGGCGAGATGACCGGCCTCGTCCGCCGATCGAGACCCGCTTGCGCGTGATTCCCGAGCCGCTCCTGCGGCTGACGAGCATTGACCTGGCCGCGTGCAAGGACGTCACGACGCTGGAGGAGCTGTTCAACTTCGGCAACGATTACCTCGGGCTGGTCAAGGCCGGCGTGATCGCGTCGGGGCTCATTCCGCCGTCGCTCGAAGGGACCGCGACGAAGCTCGACGAGCTGCTCGGACGGGTGGTGCGTCCGGGGTTCGGGCTGGAGGTGGTGAGCAAGGTCAATGACATTCCGAAGGGCTCGCGCCTGGCGGTCTCCACGAACTTGCTGGCGTCCTTGATCAGTCTCTTGATGCGGGCGACGGGTCAGACGCGGGCCTTGACTGGGCCGCTCGACCCGGAGGAGGCGCCGGTGGTCGTGGCGCGGGCGATCCTCGGCGAGTGGCTCGGCGGCTCGGGGGGCGGCTGGCAGGACTCCGGCGGCGTCTTCCCCGGCGTGAAGCTGATCCGGGGCGTCGCTGCCGACGAGGCCGACCCCGAGTGGGGAGTCAGCCGGGGCCGGCTGCTCCCCGCGCACGAGCTCTTGAACGAAGGGACCGGGGTCCAGTTCCAGGAGTCGCTCGCGTGCAGTCTCGTGCTGGTGCACGGGGGGATGGCGCAAAACGTCGGGCCGATCCTGAACATGGTCACGGGCAAGTACCTCTTGCGCAGCAGCGTGGAGTGGCAAGCGCGGGGCGAGGCCCTGGCGATCTTCGAGGCGATCGTCCAGGCCGTCCGCGCGGTCGACGTCCGCGCGATCGGCGGGCTGACCACGCGCAACTGGGAGGGTCCGCTCAAGGGCATCATCCCCTGGGTGAGCAACCAGTTCACCGAGTCGATCATCCGCGAAGCCCGCGAGATCCTGGGGGCAGACTTCTGGGGCTTCTTGATGCTCGGCGGGATGTCGGGGGGGGGCATGGCCTTCTTCGTCGCCCCCCAGCGGCGCGACGCGTTTCGGCAGGAGATTTCCGGGATCATGCGGCGCGTCAAGGCCGAGCTCGACGACGCGCTCCCGTTCGCGATGGAGCCCGTCGTCTACGACTTCCGCATCAACGCCGTCGGCACCGTCGCCGAGCTCCGGAGCGGGGCCGACGCCATGATGCCCCCGCGCTACTATACGCTCCAGGTCCCCCGCATGATCGCCGAGGGCGCGGGGGCCGTGGACCCCTTGCGCAAGTCGGACGTCGACCACTTCACGAGCCACTGCGGTGACACCGAGGAACTCCTGCGCGTCTTCCGCACGACCGTGAACAACCTCTTCCCCGTGACCCGCGCGGCGGCCGACTCGATTGCCGCCGGTTGGGACGAGGCGGCCGAAGACATTCGGCGCGAGAACGGCTTTGATCTCGTCCAGCACGAGCAGCTCCGCGACGACCTCCAGCGCGGGCGGATCGGCCTGGCGCGGAACCGGCTTCCCGTGGACACCGATATTCGCGACGTCGACGACACCGACCTGATCGACGGCCGCAAGGCCCCCCTGCCCGCTTCGGCCGTCGCCCGCGGGCTCGAGGCCCTGCGGCGCGGGGAGGCGGCGGTCGTCACGCTTGCCGGCGGGGTCGGCAGCCGCTGGACGACCGGCGCGGGCGTCGTCAAGGCGATCAACCCGTTCGTCAGCGTTGCCGGCTGCCACCGGACGTTCCTCGAGATCCACCTGGCCAAAACCCGCCGGACCGCACGCGCGGTGGGCTCGCATGTCGCGCACGTCGTGACGACGAGCTATCTCACGCACCGCGCACTCGAGCGACACCTGGTCCGCACCCGCAACTACGGCCACGATGGCCCGGTGTTCCTGTCGCCCGGCCAATCGATTGGCCAGCGGTTGGTTCCGATGACGCGCGACCTGACGTTCCTGTGGGAGGAAGGCGCGCACGAGACGCTGGACGAGAACAAGCAAAAAGTCCGCGACGCCGGCCGCCGCGCCATCCTCGCCTGGGCGCGGCAGCAAGGGGAAGGGTCCGACTATACCGATAACGTGCCCATCCAGCGGTTCAACCCCCCGGGCCACTTCTACGAGGTGCCGAACCTGCTGCGCAACGGTGTGCTGGCCCGGCTGCTGGAGGCTTCGCCGCGCTTGCGCTGGCTGCTCGTGCATAATGTCGATACGCTGGGCGCGTCTCTCGACCCGGGCATCCTCGGGCTGGCGATGGACTCGGGGGCGACGCTCAACTTCGAAGTCATCGCCCGGCGGATCGACGACCGAGGCGGCGGCCTGGCCCGGGTCGGCGGCCGGCTCCGGCTGCTGGAAGGATTGGCGCAGCCGCGGGAAGATACCGAGTTCAAGTTACGCTATTACAACACGCTGACGACGTGGGTGAACGTGGACGGGCTCTTGGCGGCGTTCGGCTTGTCGCGGGCGGACCTGAAGAGCGATCCTGCGAAGGTGGCCGCTGCCGTCCGCGCGATGGCCGCGCGGGTGCCGACCTACGTGACGATCAAGGACGTCAAGCGCCGCTGGGGGCACGGGCAGGAGGATGTGTTTCCCGTCGCCCAGTTTGAAAAGCTCTGGGGCGACCTGACGTCACTGCCGGATTTGCCGTGTGCGTTCTTGGCCGTTTCCCGGGCCCGGGGTCAGCAGCTCAAGGACACCTCCCAGCTCGACGGCTGGGCCAACGACGGGAGCCGGGATTATGTGGCGGGGTTGTGCGATTTCCCGTCAGACGGGTGAGATGTACTGAAGACTGGTCCCAGCGGAGAACGGTGCGTTTCACGCACCCTACGAATGACATGAATACGCCCGCAACCGTGGTCGTCACCGGCGGCTCGGGATTCATTGGTTCGCACCTCGTCGAAGCGCTCCTGGACGAGGGGCACCGGGTGCGGGTGGTGGACAACCTCGTGACCGGCCGGCGCGAAAACCTGGCGCACCTGCCGGGCCGGTTCGAGTTCCTCGAAGGTGACCTCGCCGAATTCGGCGTTGCGACTCATGCCGTCGAAGGGGCGGATTATGTGTTCCACCAGGCGGCAATCCCGAGCGTGCCGCGCTCGGTGCGCGAGCCGTTGCTGTCGCACGCGAGCGGGCCGACGGCCACGCTCAACGTGCTGGAAGCGGCGCGACAGGCGGGGGTCAAACGCGTGGTCTTCGCGGCCTCCAGCAGCGCCTATGGCGAAACCGAGGAACTGCCGAAGCACGAGGGCATGCTGCCCCGTCCTTTGAGTCCCTACGCGGCGGGAAAGCTGGCGGGCGAGCACTACGTGCGCGTCTACGCGCAGACGATGGGGCTCGACGGCGTTAGCCTGCGCTATTTCAACGTGTTCGGTCCCCGGCAGGATCCGTCGAGCCCCTACAGCGGGGTGATTTCGATCTTTGCGCAGCGGATGGCGGCCGGGCAGCGGCCGGTGATCTACGGCGACGGGAAGCAGACGCGCGACTTCACGTACGTCGCGAACGCCGTGGCCGCGAACCTCGCCGCGCTCAAGGCGGAGCGGCCGCTCGGGGGCGACGTTTTCAACGTCGGGACGGGGCGGCGGATCAGCCTGCTCGACCTGGTGGCCGCGCTCAACCGGGTGCTAGGGACCGATCTCGAGCCCGACCTCCAGCCTTCTCGCGCGGGGGACGTGCTTCATTCGCAGGCGAGCCTCGAGCGGATCGGAGCGGCGCTCGGGTATCGACCCGCGGTGGATTTCGAGGAAGGGCTGCGCAGGACGCTGGCAGCGGCGGTGCGGAGCTGACCGGCTCGCACCCTCAGCCCGTTGCGCACAGACCGGCGAGGTCGCGGATGGCAGCCTGGGCGACGGGGCTGGGGCAGGACCAGACAAGGAAGAACAAGGCCTGACGCGCCCAGCGCTGGGCCGGTTCGGTGCGGAGGAAGCCGGTTCCCTTGCGGGCGGTCAGGTACGCCTGCGTGAGCCTGAGGACCAGCGCGTTGGCCTGGGCGCGGACCTGGCCCGGCGGCAGTGCGTCGGACGAGCCCCGCGCGGCAGCCATCAGGACCGACCAGGCCTGCGACCAGGCTTCGGTCAGCGCCTCGACCGGTTCGGCCAGATCGGCCCGCTTGGGGGCTTCGGCGATGAGTGCCAACAGAGCCGCCCGCGCCTGGCCCAGTGCGAGCGCCGAGGTCTCGAGGCCTCCCGTGCCGGCGGCGCTCGTGTGCGCCATCACGTCGACGGCGGGACCGGCCAGGATGTCGGAGGGTTCGACCGGCACGCCGTCGCAGGTGACCTCCGACGTCCGCGAGGCGCCGAGCGCGGCGAGCGCGAACGCGGGCTGAACCGCGAGTCCCGGCCGATCGGCCGGCAGCGCGATCAGGAGCTGCCGCCCGTCGCCGAGCGCGGCTCCCGTGACCAGCACGTCGGCACGCTCGGCCGCCGTGACCCAGGGCATGACGCCATCGAGCCGGAAGCCGCCCGCGCCCGCCTCGGTCGCCATGAGCGCTTGCGACCCGTGCCGCCGCGAGGTGGTGAGCTGCGAGATGCCGACCGTCGTGAACGCGCGTCCCGCGGCGATCGCGTCGAGCCAGCGCCGGGCCGAAGGACGCTCGGTCGCGCTGACCAGCCGGCGCACCCCGGCGTCGTGCTGCGAGAGGATGAACGCGGCGGTCAGGCTCCCCTCGGCGACCCTGGCCTAGCGCTCCGCCAGGGTGGGGCGGTCGCATTCCTCGCCGCCCAGCGCTTCCGGGAGCGACCAGCCCGGCGCCCTGGCGGCGAGGAGTACTTCCCAAAGAGCTTGCGGCCAGACGCCGGCCTCATCAGCCGGACCGTCGGCTGCCGCCAGACAGACCGTCATCGCGTCGAGACGGACGTTCGCTTCGTCGGAAGACTCGGTCCACGGCGGAATCAGCGCTGCGCTCGGGCTCATGCGTGTTAGTGTGACGCAAAGTCGCTGCCCCGCCAACTGGAATCCCCGTCAGAGGGTGCCGACCCGATGCCTCCGCCGTACTGCTACGACCACCCCCGGCCGGCCGTGACCGTCGACCTCGTCGTATTCGCGCTCAAGGGGGATGCGCTCCGCACCCTGTTCATCAAACGCAGGCACGACCCGTTCGCCGGTCGCTGGGCGCTGCCGGGTGGCTTCATGGAAATCGAGGAGCCGGTCGAAGCCGCCGCCCGGCGCGAGCTTCGCGAGGAGACGGGTCTCGAGCTCGCCGGACCGGTCGAGTTCGTCGGCGTCTTCGGCAACCCCGGACGAGACCCCCGAGGGCGGACGATCAGCCTCGTCCACGCCGCGGTCGTGCCTGGCAAATGTCCCCAGGTCACCGGCGGCGACGACGCGGCCGAGGCCGCCTGGCTCGACCCGAGATCACTCCGCGGGCTGGCGTTCGACCACGATCAGGTCCTGGCCTCGGCGCTCGACTGGCTCGCGAAGGGGGTCGAGGAAGGGCGTCTCGGGCTTGGGCTCTTGCCCTTGCCCTTCCGTGTCAAGGACGTCAGGGGACTGCACCGGGCCGCCGCGTTACCCGAGGGTCAAGCGTCCAGGTGGCTCGCGCGGCTGCGACGCGCGCGCCGGGCCGTCCCCGTGCCGGGCCGAAAGGGGTGGTATCAGGCGGAGAGGTCTGCCTCGCAGAGGATTTCGAACCCCATCGAGTGAAGGGTTGCGCTGGCCGCTTCGTTGTTGTCGATGTGCATTGCCACCGCGCAGCGGCCCCGCGGGTGGACGATGAGCGGGTACGCGTAGTGGATATTGATCTCGGCCTGGAGCAAGGCCGTGCAGAGGTCGGCGAGCGAACCCGGCCCGGCCGGCAGCTCCACGGCCAGCAACTCGTTCTCGGCGAACGCCAACTTGTTCAGGCTCAGGATCTCACGCCCCTGTTCGGGGTGGCTCAGGACGAGCCGCAGGATCGAACAATCGGCCGAGTCGGAGATCGTGAGCCCCACGATCCGGACCTTCGAGCCGTGAAAGGCCCGGATCACTTCCAGGAGCTGACCCACACGGTTCTCGAGGAAGACCGAGAACTGCGTGACCGAGGGCCAGTTCCGGCCCTGAAGCGTCTCGTACTCCACCTCGCTGGAGCCACCCTCGCCAAAGCTCATGACGCTCCCTCGGTTTGTGTCGTCGGTCAGGTTTTCCCTGGCTTGAGCATCCGCAAGTTTAATTGGCGAAACCACTCCGGTCAATCCCGTCGTCCAGCCTACTGGCGGTTGATCGATAAAAATCGCGTGCCCGCAACTCCGTCGTTGCACGTCGGCGCAATCTGGTTATTCTAACTGTTTGAAGGAATTCGAACTCAGATCTGTCGACACACGGGGCGATGATCGGAGCGCGGCATGACGCGGACCCTGCGGGTGTTGGTGCTGGCCGCATTGTGCGCGGGGGGACGGCCGGTCTTGGCGCAGCGCATCGTGACGAAGAACGCGCCGCGGGCCGCGGAGTCGGTCCCGGTCGTGTCGAGCATTTTCCCGCCGGGTCTGACGCGCGGCGCGACGACCGACTGGACGGTCACGGGCCGGAACCTCGGCACGGTCGAATCGTTCCTCATCTCGGGGGGCGGGGTCGAGGTGGTCGAGATCAAGTCGAAATCGGCGGGGACGGTCGTCGTGGCCGTGCGCGCCGCGGCCGACGCAGCGCCTGGATTTCGCGAGGTTTATGCCGAAGCGCCCGACGGGCTGTCCAACCTGCTGGTGGTCCGGGTCGACCAACTGCCGCAAATCATCGAGGCCGAGCCGAACGACGACCCCGCGCACGCGACCGAGATGGCCCTCGGCTCAGCCGCCGCGGGGGTGCTGAAGCCGCAGGACCTCGACCATTTTCGCTTTGCGGCCCGGGCCGGCCAGCGGGTGACGATCGAAGTGGAGGCACAGCGGCTTGGCGCGTCGATTACCCCCGTGGCCACGCTGCTCGCGTCGAACGGCGTCGCGCTGGCGCAGGCGAAGCCGACGCGCGGGGGGGACCGCGACTGCCGGCTCAACCTGACGATCCCGCGCGACGGCACCTATCTCGTCCTGGTGCACGACAATGCGTTCGGCGGGAGCGAGTCGTCGGGTTACCGGCTACGAGTCGAGGAAGCGCCGTTCGCGACGGGACTATTCCCCCTCGGCGGACCGCGCGGTCAATCGGTGACGGTCGCGGCGTCGGGGGGCAACCTCCAGGAGCCCCGCAGCAAGACGGTCGTGCTTCCCGACGACCCCGGCGCGATCATCGACCCGGGCGTCTTCGACGGGCCGGGTGGGCTCGTGTTGGCGCCGGCGAAGCTGGTTGTGGGGGACGGGCCGGAGGTCTTCGAGCCCCAGGCCGACGACCCGAAACGGCCCGCGACCGCGCACCTCCCGCTCGGCGCGACGGCCAACGGTCGCATCGAGCGACCCGGTGAGGTCGACCGATTCGTCATCGCGGTCAAGAAGGGGGATCGGCTGCACGTGAAGGTGCAGGCGTCGGCGCTGGGCTCCTGGCTCGACTCGGTCGTCACACTCCGCGACGTGCAGGGAATGACCCTCGCCGAGAACGACGACCCTGCCGCTGATGCCAACCCGCGCGGAGGTGTCTTCGGGCTGAACACCGCCTCATCCGACAGCCAGCTCGACTATGAGGCGAAGGCCGACGGCGACCTGTTTCTCGACATCACCGACCGGTACGGCGAGGGGGGGCCGGAGTACGCGTACCGGTTGAGCGTCGGTCCGCCCAGGCCCGACTTCGAAATCAAGCTCCTGCTGGCGAATCCGAACGCGAACCGGCAGCTCGTTCCGCAAGGTCAGCGCGTTCCCACGGGAGGCCCTGGCTCGACGGGCGCGCTCAACCTCAAGCCGGGCTCGATGACGCCGATCAACTTCCTCGTGACCCCGTCGGGCCGCCCCGGCCGCGTGACGGTGAACGCGGAGGGCCTGCCGCCGGGCGTGACGGCCGAACCGGTCTCGGTCAACTTCACCCCGGCGCGTGGACAGGGGCGGGCGAACCCAACCGCCCTGGCGTCGAGCGGCTCGCTCGTGCTCAAGGTCGCCCCGAACGCCGAGCTGGCCACGGGCGTCCTGAAGGTGATTGGAACGGTCAAGCTCGAGGACGGAACCACGCTGACACGCACGGCGACCGCTGCGCTGGCGATCGACGCCGCAGCCGCCAACAACATGCTGCCGCCGCTCCGGACCGTCTCGCAGATTCCGCTCAAGGTCATCGGCGCCCTGCATGCCGAAGGGGCTGCCAAAGGCAGTAGCCCGCCGGCACAAGCCACGCTACGGGGGATTATTGTTCCGGGAGCGTTGCTCCAGGGGGGGTGGATCGACCTCATCCTCGAAATGGATCCCCCGAACGCCCGGCTGCAATCGATGGACGTGAAGGCCGAAGCGGTCGGGCGGGGTCTGGCGGTCGTGGAGTCGAGCGGGTCCGCCGTTCAAGACGCCGAGGGACGACCGTCGCTCCGCGTGCAGGCGGCGGTCGACGCCGAGCCGGGCGTGAGGACGGTCAAGGTGCGGTTCCGGCCCGCACGGGGGGAACCGGTCGAGCACGAGGTGGCCATCATCGTCCGTGCGCCCGTGCGGGTGACCGCGCGGTCGGGTCCGGTCCCTCTTCCGGCTGGTGGAACGGCGGCCGTCTGGGTCAGCGTGGAACGCGAGGCCGGCTACTCCGGTCCGGTGGAACTGCGCGTGGCGGATTTGCCGCAAGGGGTTCGAATGGCGGGGCGCGTCGTGATCCCTCCCGAGGAAACCGGGGCGATGGTCCGGCTCGTGCGGGCGAAATCGGCCAAGCCGCTGGCGCACCCGGTTGCGCTGCGGGTCATGGGGGTGGCGCGGATGCCGAAGGGGCCGGTCTCGGTCGATTCGTCAATTCGGCCGATGGTCGAGGACCGGCCTGCCGAAGAATAACAAGAGAGGCGTCCGAATAGCGGCACGCGGGCGAACGTCCTGCGCTTTGACGAGGATGACGCTTGCGCAGCATTTCCGAGACGCTGTAGGGTGCGTGGCGCCCACCGATTTCGAATGGGCGCATTCCACGCAACCTACTGGGGAGTGGTAGAGTTAGTAGAAACGGGTGGCGAGTCGTGCCATCTGGCAAGAGATGACATTCGGGCCATTTGGGAGGGCGACCGCGCGGTCCCTCCGGCTTCGGCCCCGTCCAGAAAGGTCCAACGCGATGTTGTGGCGACACCTTTGCCTGGTCCGGGCCTGGTCGGCCGCGGGCCTTTTGACATGCTCGCTGTCTCTCCTGGGCTCGACCGCTTGGGGCGAGCCCGAGGAAGCCCCTCCCCAGGACAGGACCGAAACGGTCAAGGTCCTCGACGCGCGGAAGGCTGGCGACCTGACCGTCGATGTGCGCGGGCACGGCCAGGACAAGGTCCGGATGACGCTGCGGAACACGTCGGCCAAGCGCCTGAACGTCCTGTTGCCGCCGGGCTTGGTGGCGTCGAATTTCGCCGCCCAGGCGGGTGGCCGCGGCGGCGGCGGGTTCCAGAGCATGGGACTGGGCACCCCCACCAATCGCCCCGGCGCGTTCGGCCAGTTCCGCGACGGCGCTGACAGCGCGGGGTTCCACTCGATTCCCGCCACGGCCGGCCCGGACATGAACGCGGTGACCATTCCCGCGGGCACGACCGTGGAGCTGAGCCTGCCGGCCGTCTGCCTTAACTTCGGGCTGCCGACGCCGACGATTCGCGACAAGTTCCACCTGATGGACGTCGACGACTACAGCGCGGATGTCCGCGTGCGGAAGGCCCTGCGCGGGCTGGCCGACCTCGGCACGAGCCACGGCGTGGCCCAGGCGACGATGTGGAACGTGTGCAATAGCGTGCCGTTCGACGTGATGGCTGCGCAGGCGGGCAAGACCATCAACCCGCGCGAGGTCGAGCTGGCCGCTCGGTTCGTGCAGGCCGTCGACTCGTCAGGGGCGACGGACCGCGTGGACCCGGCCTACCTCACCGAGGGCCGCGTGTTCGTGACGCTCCAGACGGACGGAGCCTCGGCCAAGGACGCCGAACGGATCGGCGCGGACCTGGACGGAAAGCACGTCCTCGGCCTGCCGGTGCGCGTCGCCGAGCGGGGCGAGCTGCCGAGGGCGCTCGGCCCGGCCGTGCACCTGATCGTCAGCCTCGCCGGCAACCAGGCGGGTGAGACGCGAGGGCGAGTCACCGTGACGCGCGCCCATCTGGGCGAAGGCGTCTGGGAGCCTCTGGGCAAGACGACCTTCGCCGATGGGTCGAACCTCTCGGTCCTCGACGGCGCGGGCCTGGCGCGGGCGCTCGACCACGCGATGGCGGTCGCCTTCGTCTCGGTCAAGCCGCTGAAGAAGGGGGCGGGGAGCACGACCTTGCGGATCGACAACAAGCTCCCGTTCACCCTGGCGAACGTCGTGGTCCGGGCGGGCGACTCCGCCGGCGCCCCAATCGTTCCGCTGAAGGGCCTGGGCGTCGGCCCTGCGCGGGGCACCACGGCCGCGATCGAGGCGCCGACGGCGACCGTCGAGCGGGTCGAGATCAACGGGCTCTGAGCCGCGCCGCGCAGGCAAATACTCGTTAACACGCGCCCGAGGCGGGCGACCGAATATGTCGGTCGCCCGCCTCGGGCGTTTTCCATTGCGCCCTCCCCCATTACTCCGAGCCCGCACGGGTGGCTGGACGCCCGTCGCAGACTCCGGGTGTGCTACCCACACGGTCCCCGATCGACTTTGCAATCGTCCTGGCCCTTCCCGACTCGGAATTGACAGCCCCTCGCAGAATCGGGTATACCCCTGGCGTCTTTCAGGAGGAAGACGCCCAAGGCCCTTTTCTGAGCGGGCCGAAACCGAGGGACTGGTTCCTGACGATGCCGCTTCACATCGCGGCGAACGGTGAACCGCTGCCCTGGTCAACGGCGAGGGTCGCTCAGCGAGCCTGAATTTCGGACAAAGAAACAAGGACGTTGCGGCCGCGGCGGGGGAGCGACCGGCTCAAGGACGGGCCGGCCCCCCGCAATTCTTTGCGCGGGGCGCGAGTGAGCGAAACCCGGAGGCGCGATGCGCTCGACCCGGTACGACGGCCTGACGGCCGAAGGCGCGTCAACCACGGCCGACCTCGAAATCCCAGCGCACACAGCAGCCAGAGAGAGGGGCTGGCCGATGCGGCCTGACATCAAACGCCCGACGATTGCCCCGTTGCGGTCCGCGCCCCACCGCCAATACTTCCCGGACATTCCCGCGCTCGTTCCCCGGCACGGCCTCTACCAGGGGGAGCCCGAAACCTGCCGCCGCGACCTCCGCTCGTTCCTCCCCATCCTCAGCCACCTCGGGCTAATGCTCGCCGTCTTCAAGGTCTACCACATCGAGGGCCGGGCCTTTCAGATGCTCGTCGCGCTGGCGCTCGTCGCCCTGCCTCTGCACTACCTGCTTCCCTTGCGGTGGAAGAAGCCGTGCTTCAGCGCTGTGTCGATCGTGGGGCTGTTCCTGGTCTTTGGTCCCGCGGCGGCCGCCTGCATCCTCGCGCTCGGCTCGGTGTACATCGGCCTCTGCTACGCCCCGGTCGCCTGGCGCTACCGCGCGGCGCTCGTCGCCGGGCTGACCGTCGCGCTCGCCCTGCTCCGGCCTCGCGCGGGTGACTGGTCCGTGCCCGCGACCGTCTGGCCCATCGTCGCCAGCATGTTCATGTTCCGCATGATCGTCTTGCTCTACGAACTGAAACACGCGAAGGCCCGCGAGCCGCTCGCGGACGTCGTGAGCTACTTCTTCGTGCTGCCGAACCTTTGCTTCACGATCTTCCCGGTCGTCGATTACCGGACCATGCAGCGCGGCTTTTTCGCGCAGGACGTCCACGCCATCCAGCGCCGCGGCCTGCGCATGATGTTTTGGGGAACCGTACACCTTCTGCTTTATCGCGAGATCCGGCACGAGTTCCTGATTCCGGCCGAGGACGTACACGACTTCGCCAGTCTGTCGAGCTACCTGGTCTGCAATTATCTGAGATATTTGCACGTCTCGGGCCAGTTCCACATCGCGTGCGGCATGCTCCACCTGTTCGGTTTCCAGCTCCCCGAGACGCACCACTTCTACCTGCTGGCGACGGGGTTCACCGACTACTGGCGGCGGATCAACATCTACTGGAAAGATTTCATGGTGCGGGTCGTGTTCAACCCGGTCGTCTTCCGTCTCAAGCGCTGGCCGCAACCGGCGGCGCTCGCGGTGGCGACCGTCGCGGTATTCGTCACGACGTGGGCCCTGCATGCCTACCAGTCGTTCTGGCTCAAGGAAGACTGGCGCCTGAGCGTGCCCGACGCCCTCTTCTGGGCCATCCTCGGGGCCCTGGTGCTCGTGAACGTCCAGTTCGACGCGCGTCGCAGACGGGTGAAGGCGACCTCGGGAGGGGCCGAATGGTCCGCGCGATTAGGCCTGGTGCGCGTCGCCAAGACGGCGGGCACGTTCGTCACGATCGTCTTGCTCTGGTCGCTCTGGGACAGCCCGAGCGTCGGCGATTGGCTTGACCTCTTGCGCCGCGGCCTGGGAGTCTGAGACGGCCATGGACCTGCGTGCCGACCCAGCCCCGGACGACTCGAGGAGCGGCTTGCCCGCCCGGCGCGCCCGGTCCGGCGCGGGAGAGTCGACACCGCTCGAATGCGTGGCGCTGGTGGCGGCGCTGGCGTGGTCGGCTATGCCCGCCGGTTCGGCATGGGGACTCCCCGCAGGGCTCCGCCAGGGCCCGGAGGCGGAGAGCGGTCTCATCAGCAAGGCCGACTACGACCGCATGGAACGCGGCTACTACGAGCGGCTGCTTGCGCCTGATCGTTCGCTCGACGCGCTGGCCGATTCGCCCCTGGCCCAGAACCGCGACGGCTTGCCCCGAGCGGAGGACGTGTGGGGTGAGATCGCGCGGCTCATGCTCCCCGTGAACGACCTGCGCGAGCGTGTGCTCAGGCCGGACCTGGCGACTCAAGCGGCCGGCGCGGCGTGGACCACGAACGCGCTGGGGCTGCGGGACGGGCGTTGCGTGCGCCCGAAACCGCCGCGGACGTATCGCGTCGCGCTGGCGGGCGACTCGATCGCGGCGGGCTGGGGTGTCGACGACGGTCAGGGGTTCGAGCCGTTGCTCGAGGGCACGCTCGGCGCTCGGTCGCGGCAGGTCGCGGGCCCGGCGGTCGAGCTGGTTAATCTTTCGGTGCCGGGGTACAGCCCGGGAGCGCGTTGGGAACAGGTCCGGCGCCTGGGCTGGTCGCTCGAACCGGACCTGGTGCTCTTCGAGGCGACCGTGGCCGACTTTGGCTGGGACGAGCGCCGGCTGCGCTGGCTCTTGGCGTGGGGAATCGGCTGGGACGCTCCGCAGTACCGCGCGACGCTCGACCTGGCCGGGGTTCGGCCGGGCGAGAACGCCCGGCGCTATCAGCGTGCGCTCAAGCCGTACCGCGAGCGGCTGCTGGCGAATGTCTACCAGGCGGCGGCAGCCGAGTGCCGCGCGCGGGGCATCCCTTGCGTGTGGGTGTTGCTGCCCAGGGTCGGCCGGCGCGACGAGTCGGAGCCGCGCGCTCGCTTGCTCGCCCTGGCCCGCCAGTCGGGGTTCTCGGCGGTTGTCGACGTGTCGGACGCGTATGACGGGCTCGCGCCCGAGGCGCTCCAGGTCGGCCCGGGCGACTATCACCCCAACGCCCAGGGCCACGCTCGGTTGGCCCAAAAGCTGGATGAGGAGTTGAGCCGCCTGCCCGCGCTGGAGGCACTCACGGCGTACCGCGGCTCGGCGGTGGGCTCTCCCTCGCACAGAAATGTTGGAGGAGGCGGCCCAGGATGAGTCAGGGCATCTTACGATTCCCCAGGCGTGACGTGCCGGGGTCGGCGAGCCCGGTGCGATCGGCCCGAATCTGCTTCGCGGCGACGCTCGCGGTGTTGGTGGTGGGGCTCGTCCCGCTCCCCTCGGGCTGGAACGCTGCGCGCACCGCGCTCGATAGCGCGCGCTTGTCCGAGCTGAGCCGCAGCGAACGCGAGGCGAACGTTCCCGGTTACTACGAGGGGCTGATCGGCGGCGGCAACGGGAGCGCCCAGGGGGCGCGCAGCGAGCTCTCGCTCCGTCTGCTGGGCAAGCCTGCGCAGTGGACCAGGGACAACGCCCGCGACATCACCCAGCACCTGACCGGCGACTTTCTCCAGTTCGAGCTCGTGCCGAACCAGGACAAAGTCTTCCTGGACCGGCCGTTCCGGACCAATCCGCAGGGTCAGCGCGACCACCCGTACACCCGCGAAAAACCCTCCGGCACGTTCCGCATCGCCGTGCTGGGCTCGTCGATGGACATGGGGTGGGGCGTCACGACCGAGGAAACGTATGTGAACCTGCTTGAGGGCTGGCTGAACGAACACGCGGCGAAACGGGGCGTCGACCGCCGGTTCGAGGTCCTGAACTTCGCGGTCGCCGCCTACGCGCCGTTGCAGCGTCTGGAGTCGTACCGCCGGAAGGCGCGCGAGTACCAGCCCGACATGGTGATCTATTCGGCGACGCTGCTCGACCTCCGCCTGACCGAGATCCATCTGTGCGACGTCTACTCCGACAACGTGAAAGACCTGCCGTACGAGTTCCTGCGGCGGATCGTGGCTGAGTCGGGTCTGAACGACGATGACCTCCGCCGCGATGCCGAGGGCCGGCTGTTCACCAAGGAGCGCATCAAGCAGAAGCTCCGGCCGCGGTACTGGTCGATTTACGACGGCGTGCTGGGCACTCTCGCGGCCGACTGCCGTAGCGAGGGCCTGCCGCTTGCCTGTGTGATCGTGCCCCGCGTCGGCAGCGCCGACGCCCCGGAAGCCCGCGCCGAGACGGTCGCCCGCTTGCGGGGGATCGCAGCGCACCACGCCTTGACCCTGTTCGACCTTTCCAACACGTTCGACCACGTGGACCCGTCCCAGCTCGAGATTGCGGCGTGGGACGACCACCCCAACGCCCTGGGCCACAAGCGCCTGTTCCTCGCGCTGGCGCGGCACCTGGTCAAGGACCGGACCCTTTACGACACGCTGTTCCCGGCCCACTAACGGACCCGGGACGCGGCCCAAAGAGCCACGACCATGGACGGACGACGACACCTCAGTGAGCTTCTCGACCGCGCCGCCGCCCGGCGGCCGAACCATCCGGCCATCGAGGACGAGACCGGCCGGAGCTGGACCTACGCGGAACTCGCCCACGCCGCCGATCGCCTCGCCACGCGGCTATCGCGCTGGGGCGTGGGGCGCGGCGACCGTGTGGGCCTCGTCTTGCCCAAGGGCTTCGAGGCCGTCGCGGCAATTCACGGCATCCTTCGCGCCGGCGCTTCGTATGTGCCGGTCGACCCGGCCGCGCCCACCGGCCGAGGCGCGGGAATTCTGGCGGACGGCGGCGTGAAAGCTGCGGTCGTCGCGCCTGACTGGGCTGCAAGCTTGCGCCGGCGCTGGCCCGGCCCGGGGCCCGGCCCCCGGCTGGTTCTCGTCGGTGAGGAAGGGGCCCCGGGGCCGTCGGACGCCGATTGGGACGACATCCTCGAAGACGACGCCCCGTCGCCTCTCCCCCCCGCCCGCGCTGTGGACGACCTGGCGTACATCCTTTACACCTCGGGCTCGACCGGCCAGCCCAAGGGGGTGATGCTGTCGCACCGGAGCGCCTTCTGCTTTCTCGACTGGTGCGACCAGACGCTCGGCCCGTGGGACGACGCCGACCGCTTCGCATCGCACGCGCCGTTCCACTTCGACCTTTCGGTCTTCGACCTGTTCCAGTCGTGCCGGCGCGCGGCGACGCTCCTGCTGATCGGCGAGGGCCTGGGCAAGGACCCCGCGCGGCTCGGCGCGTTCCTGGCGTCGCGCCGGGTCAGCGTCTGGTACTCCGCGCCTTCGATCCTCGCACTGTTGACGCGGTACGGCGGACTGGAGCCGGACGACCGATCGACCCCCCGGCTGGTCCTGTTCGCGGGGGAAGTCTTCCCGGTCGGTCCGTTCCGCGACCTGCGCACGCTCTGGCCGCGCGCAACGATGTGGAACCTGTACGGGCCGACGGAGACGAACGTCTGCACGGCCTATCGTGTGCCCGAGGGCATCCCGCCCGAGCGGGCGGAGCCGCTGCCGATCGGGTCGGTCTGCGCGCCGCTCCGGGCACGCGTGGTGGACGAGTTGGGTCAAGACGTTCCGGCCGGCGCACTCGGCGAACTGGTCATCGCCGGCCCGGGGGTGATGCGGGGCTACTTCGGACGCGCGGAGCTCTCGGCGCGGGCGTTCTTTCGTGACAGCGGCGGGGCCTCGTGGTACCGCACCGGCGACCTGGTCGTCGACGACGGCGCCGGCTGCTACCAGTTCCACGGGCGCAGGGACCGGATGGTCAAGAAACGCGGCTACCGGATCGAGCTGGGCGAGATCGAGGCCGCGCTCTACCGTCACGAGGGGGTGGATCGCGCGGCGGTGGTCGCGAAGCCGGACGAGTGGAGCGTCTCGATCGCAGCATTCCTCGCGATGAAGCCGGGCTGCAAGGGGTCGATCATCGCCATGAAGCAGCACTGCGCCGGCTTGCTGCCGCCGTACATGGTGCCCGACACGATCACGTTCCTGTCGGACCTGCCGACGACGTCGACGGACAAGGTCGATTACCAGGGCCTGAAACACCTGGCCGCCAGCCGGACCTGACTGCGCTGATCGTTGATTCGGGTGCGTGCCGCGCACTGGTGCATTTCATGCACCCTACGGAAGGCCAGAGCCCCTCATGAACCTGCGACACCTGTTGAGCTGGAAGGGCCTCTTTTACGGCGCGCTGTTACCCGCGCTACGCCAGCTTGGGCCTGCGCGTGGGGATGCGCTCCTCGGTCTGTGCGGCCGTTTCGCAACACTCTGGCCGCCGCGGGGTCGCGCCGTAGCGCGAGGGCTGTCGCGCGCCCGCACCGCGCTCGACATCATCGGGGACGACAGCACGTTGCGTCCTCGGCTTGCGGCCAACGCCTGGCGGTTCCTCGCGCGCGACTGCGGACTCCAGGGCCTGGACGATGATGCGCTCTTCGGCCTGTTCGACGTTCAGGGCGTGGAAGCCTTGGAATCGGCCCTGGCCGAGGGGCATGGCGCGCTGCTCGTCGGGAGCCACCTCGGAGCACACCTCGCCGGTCTCCACTGGCTCTATCGGCGCGGGCTGCCGCTACGGCTCCTGGTGCAACGGCCCAAACACATCTCGGCCGAGCTCAATCGCCGCTTTGACGAAGAGGGGCCGCACCCGCAAGCGGGCTTCTTCCTCCGGCGGGACCTTCCACCGGGCCAGTGCGTCGAACGTCTGCTGCGCGCCCGCGCTGCGCTCCGCGCGGGGCTGCCGGTCTATCTGAACGGCGACATCCCGTGGGGCGGCCCGAACACGCGCGCGGGCCGTTTCCTCGGCCAGAACCGGCGCTTCCTCTCGGTCTGGACCGACCTCTCCGTACTGACGCGCACCCCAGTCTTCCTCGTGTTCTGCACGCACCAGCCGGGGGGGCGCTACGACCTGACGATCGAGCCCCTCGGCACGCTTCCCGCAGGCGGCGAGAACGTTGCTGTCGCATGTTACCTGAAGCGCCTGGAGGCCGCGATTACCGCCCGCCCCGACGATGCCCCAGCGCACCTGCTCTGGCCCTGTTACGGGCCACCGGCGACTGCCGCGACCGCCGCGGCCCCGCGCCCGAGCCGGCGCGTGGCAGCGGCGCCACTTACGTAGGCGTTAGGTTCGTCTTCTCCCTACTCCGCGATTAATGGTACAACGTGATGGAGGGATCGTTCTTCCAATTTCATGTCCAGGGATGTGGGACCTCCGCATGAGCGCCATTCTCGGGATCTCGGCCTACTACCACGACTCGGCCGCGGCGCTCGTGCTCGACGGCCGGATCGTCGCCGCTGCGCAGGAAGAGCGATTCACCCGCAAGAAACACGACCACGACTTCCCGCACAATGCCGTGGCCTACTGCCTCAAGGAGGCCGGGCTCTCGGCCGCCGACCTCGACTGGGTCGGGTTCTACGACAAACCCCTTCTCAAGTTCGAGCGCCTGCTCGAGACCTACCTCGCCTACGCACCCGCCGGCCTGACTTCGTTCCGCATGGCCATGCCCCTGTGGCTGAGGACGAAGCTCTTCCTGCCGCGCGTGATGGCCAAGGAGCTGGGGGGCGTCTACTCCAAGCGGTTCGTCTTCACCGAGCACCACGAGTCGCATGCCGCCAGCGCGTTCTTCCCCTCTCCGTTCGAGGAGGCCGCGGTCCTGACGATCGACGGCGTCGGCGAGTGGGCCACGGTCAGCTTCGGAATGGGACGAGGGAACAAGCTCGAGCTGACCCATCAGCTTCGCTTTCCCCACTCGCTCGGCCTGCTCTACTCGGCCCTCACCTACTACACGGGCTTCAAGGTCAACAGCGGC
The DNA here is from genome assembly GCA_031291845.1 of Isosphaeraceae bacterium. Lineage (GTDB taxonomy): Bacteria > Planctomycetota > Planctomycetia > Isosphaerales > Isosphaeraceae > DAIDJG01. Next base: position 18,656 of record JARLIH010000313.1, read on the forward strand.
GAATATAAGGTGATGGGCCTTGCCCCGTACGGCGAGCCGAAGTACACCGACCTGTTCTACGACCACCTGATCGACCTCAAGGACGACGGGTCGTTCCGGATGGACATGTCTTACTTCAACTATTGCCAAGGTCTGACGATGACCTCGGCCAAGTTCCACCGACTCTTCGGCGGCCCGCCGCGCAAGGCCGAGTCGCAGGTCACCCAGCGCGAGATGGACCTGGCCGCCTCGCTCCAGGCCGTGACCGAGGAGATCATGCTCCGCATGGCGCGGCACGTTCATGCGGTGACCGGTTCCAGGAACCTGTGCCTGGCGGGCGGCGTTGCGCTGAACTGCGTCGCCAATGGACGCATCTTGCGCGAGGGGCCGTTCGAGAAGCTCTGGATCCAGCCGGCCGCGGGCGACGCGGGGGGCGCCCTCGGGGTGGCCCTGTTCATCCACCACCAGCTTCTCGGCAATCCCCGGACCCCCTGCCCCACGGACAGCCAGTCGGGCTCGTTGATCGGGCCCGAGTTCTCCGACGACGCGATCGAGCGCTTCTTGCGCACGCAGGGGGCGGCCTACACGCGCTACGACTCCGACGCCGAGCTCTGCGAGGCGGTCGCGGCCGCGTTGGCCGACGAGAAAGTGATCGGCTGGTTCCAGGGGCGCATGGAGTTCGGTCCCCGGGCGCTCGGAGCGCGCAGCATCCTGGGGGACGCGCGGAGCCCCGAGATGCAGTCGGTGATGAACCTCAAGATCAAGTTCCGCGAGTCGTTCCGCCCGTTCGCGCCGTCGGTCTTGCGCGAGCACGTCGACGAGTACTTCGAGATGCGACCGGGCGAGGACAGCCCGTACATGCTGCTGGTGGCGCCGGTGCGCGAGGACAAGCGGCTGCCGGTCGACCCGCGCTCGGCGTCGCTCGAGGGGATCGAGAAGCTCAAGGTCCCGCGGAGCGTGATCCCGGCGGTGACGCACGTCGATTACTCGGCCCGCGTGCAGACGGTGGACGCTGCGCGGAACGCGCTGTACGACCAGCTCCTGCGCGCATTTCAGCGGCGGACCGGTTCGCCGGTGATCATCAATACGAGCTTCAACGTGCGCGGCGAGCCGATCGTGGGCTCGCCGGCGGACGCATACCGCTGCTTCCTCGCGACGAACATCGACGTCCTGGCGCTCGGGCGCTGCGTGCTGGCGAAGGCGGAGCAACCCGCGATGAGCCGCGCGGAGGTCGAGAGGCACCTCGCGCAGTTCCAGCTCGATTGAGGCGGGTTGACGGACCATTCAAAAGGAGCGGACGCCGATGGCGCTGGTAGCGATCAACTGGAACCCGGACCGCAAGACGCTGGCCGAGTTCTCCGAGTTCGGGATGTTCTTCCTGGGGATGGTCGCGGCCCCGATGGCCTACTTCAAGGATCGCCCCACCGTGGCGGCGCTCTTCTGGGTTGCGGCGGTCGCGGGCCGGGTCGTCGGCGTGGCGAAGCCCGAGTGGCTCAAGCCGGTCTTCGTGGGCCTGATGGTCGCGACGTGGCCGATCGGCTGGGTCGTCTCGCACGTAGCGCTGGGTTTGTTGTTCTATGGCGTGATCACGCCGATTGGCCTGGTGATGCGGTTAATGGGCCGCGATCCGATGACGCGCCGGTTCGACCGTGCGGCGAAGAGTTACTGGGAAACGTACAACCCTGACCGCGGGATGGACCGCTACCTGCGGCAGTTTTAGATTCGTCGTAGAGTGCATTTCATGCACCCTACGAAATCAGAGAATCGAGGGTTATTTATGAGTGATTTCCCGAAGAGCCCAACGAGCCTTGACGAGTTTGCCGGCACGCCCCAACCGAGCCTGGCGGTGGAGTTGATCGACTTTCTGAAGCACAACAAGAAGTGGTGGCTGCTGCCGATCCTGCTCATGCTCGGCCTGTTCGGCATCTTGATGGCCCTGGCGGCCACCGGTGCGGCACCCTTCATTTACACGATGTTCTGACTGGTTGTGAGTCGCGTCGAACACGCCGTAGAGTGAATTGGTCGGACGAGCGGCGTGGTGGTCCCATATATCGGCTGGAGGATCTCCGTTATGTCGACTGGCGGGGAGCCCGGCCACCTTCATCGGACGCCCGATGGCACGGCGATCGTTACTCGGAGGAGCGAGTACAGTTACTTCTTCTACGACAAGCATCATGGGTGCGGATCGTCGGACGCTTCCCAATGGATCGGAGGATTGACCGATCCGGAAGAGTTCGCGATCTTCGATCGAGCCGACAACTTCGAACTGTCCGACGAGCAAGGGAATCTCTATGGCCTCCGGCTCGGACCTGAAGGCGAAATTCTGGTCCTAGGGACGTGGGATCAACAAATCGCTGAGTTTCCGCGGTCGCGTTCCTCACAACCCTGGCACGGGTACCCGCTCTGGCCGTCACGCTCAGGGCCCGTCAATCGTCAGAAACAGGAGATTCGGCCCCCAAAGCACGTTTTCGTGCAGATGGAACACGTCGGACTGCTCACTGAGAGACAACGAAAGCGATTGCAGAAGGGCGAGCATCTACGATGAGCATTGCATCGACGACGAAGGCTGATTTCAATGTTCCGTCCGACGTCATTCGCTTCCCGGGCTTCGAGGTTTCTTGGGCGGGTGAGTGCCCGTGGAATGAGGGTCTCTGTTTCGGCACGGAGAACGGCTACCTCGTGACCTTTGCACCGCAATCCCCTGCGATCGAGGCTCGTGCGCACCAACTGACGGAATCTGGAGAAGCTATCAACGGCATAGCTATCGCTGGCGATCTACTCTGCGCCAGCACACGCGCTGACGTGACTTTGCACCGCTTGGATCGTCGATCGGGGGAACTTTCTCCTGCTGGCGATTCGTACGAGGGCGGCGCGCACGGGGTTGCGTCGACCTCGGCCGGAGGCTTCATCGCGGCGCTAGGTGTCGGGGGGCTATTACTGCTGGATGCCGATCCCCACGGAAGGCGCTCTCATCGAGTCATAACGCCCAATTGTGGAATCCAAAACTTCTACAAGATTGCGTATTTAGGGAGCGCTGGCCTGGGAGACGTTTTTGCCTGCGCGCTACGCAAGGGCGGTTTGCTCGGGATGACCGATCCGCTGGGGCCAGGCCGCGGCTCCGGTCGAATCAATGTATTTCCCGGCCTTGATGTGGTGTCCGTCTGCTCACTACGGTCGCCCGACTGGCCGCTCGCTGCGGCGGCAATTGGTATCGACCGTACCATTTTGCTTACCCGGGACGTTCTTGGTGATCCGACGCCCGAGACGCTCGTCTTCGACGCTCTGGAAGGTACTGCATATTCGATCGTTAGTGCTAGTGGACATCTCATCGTACTGACCGACCGATCGTTGGTCGTCTTCCCCGAGCTTGCGAATCGGTTTCTGCAGGGTGAGCCGATCGATCGGGCAAAGACTATTTTGCGTTGGCCCGTTGATGCGGTCGATGTTTATCTTGCGTATGATCGGTGGCTGCTCGTCGAATTGCCCGATCGCGTCCGGCGTATTGCGCTCGATGCCCTATTGCCCCAGCCCGTCGCGGAGCCGGTCGCATTGGCTCCGCGAACGCTTCAGGCTACGCCGTGGGAGGTCTCGTCGTTCGAGTTTTCGCTCGCATCGCTGTCGTAGCGACCGTTTCCGACCTCAGCGCACGATCCCGACTGGCTGGATCACATAGCATGTCCGTCCTCTCGCTGTTCAACCTCGCCGACGGCCCCGAAGGGTCAGGGTTCTGCACGGTCTCGGAGCTGACCGCGCAGATCAAGGCGACCTTGGAGACGGAGTTCGCCGAGGTTGCCCTGCGCGCTGAGATCTCGAACCTGTCGCGGCCGCGCTCGGGGCACGTCTACTTCGGGCTGAAGGACGACTCGGCCTCGATCCGCGCGGTGATGTGGAAGAACGACGCCCAGCGCGTCGTTTTCGACCTGGCCGACGGGCTGGCGGTCAAGGTCTGGGGGCGCGTGACGGTCTACGCCCCTCGGGGGGATTACCAGATCCAGGTCCGCAAGATCGAGCCCGTGGGGATCGGTCCGCTCGAGCTCGCGTTCCGGCAGACCGTGGCCCGCCTCGCGGCGGAAGGGCTGTTCGAACCTGGGAGGAAGCGGCCCCTGCCCCGCTGGCCGCGGCGAATCGTCGTGGTCACGAGCCCGACCGGCGCGGCGGTGCGCGACTTCCTGCACGTCGTCGGCCGGCGCTGGCGGGGGACCGAGATCCTCATCGTACCGGCGAAAGTTCAGGGCGTCGGCGCGGCTGAGGAGATCGCCGCCGGGCTCGCGCTCGCCAACCGCGTCGCCGGGGCCGATCTCGTCGTGCTGGCGCGCGGCGGAGGGAGCCTCGAGGACCTCTGGGCGTTCAACGAAGAAATCGTGGCGCGGGCCATTGTCGCCTCGCGGCTGCCGGTCATCTCGGCGATCGGGCACGAGGTGGACGTGACGATCGCCGACCTCGCCGCCGATCGGCGCGCGTTGACGCCGAGCGAGGCCGGAGAAATCTGCGTTCCCGACGCAGGCGAGCTGCGTGCGGCCGTGACGCGGTTGGGCGAGCGGCTGACCCGCGCGGGCCAGGGGCGGATCGAACAGACGCGGCAGCGGCTGGACTGGCTCGGCGAGCGCCTGGACCGTGCGGCGCGGCAGGGGCTCGAAACCCGCCGGCACCGCCTTGCGCGGCTGGCGGCGGGCCTGGAAGCGCTCAGCCCGCTCGGTGTGCTCGCCCGCGGCTACACCGTGACGCTTCGCGACGACGGCACGACCCTCGTGCGCTCGGCCGGCGACGTCCGGCCCGGTGACCTCATCCAGACCCGGCTCGCCGAGGGCCGGATCGTTAGCCGCGTGGAAGGAACGACGTGATGGCTGCCGGTGACGAGACGGAACCAGGCTTTGAAGACGCGCTGGGACATCTCGAACGGATCGTCGCCGCGCTCGAACGCGGCGACACCGAGCTCTCGGAGGCGCTGACCCAGTACGAACGAGGGGTCCGGCTGCTCGCGCGGTGTCACCACCTGCTCGACTCGGCCGAACAGACCGTGGCGATCTTGACGAACGTGGACGCGGCGGGCAATCCCCAGACCACGACGTTCGACGCGACCGCAACCACCGAGCGCGAACGCCCCGCCGCCCCGTCTGCGCCGCGCGCACGGCGGTCCGCGGCTGCACGCACGAGCGACGATGAAGGAAACGATATCCCTTTCTGACGCCCTGCCGGCGCTTCCCGTGAGGGCTTCCGGGGCCAATCCACACCCCTCGCGATCGGCCTGAAAGTTGCATTCCCCTTCTCCCGCCAGGGTCTTCCCGAACGGGCAGGGCGTGGGCGGTGCGCCGCAAGCCGGCGCGCCCCTGCCGCCCTGCCGTTGTTCTGTATGGAGGTAGGGAGATGCAAGTAGCCAAGCCTTTGGCGGCAAGGATCGTCGTGAGGACGGCATGGTTCTTGGGCGTTTGGTCCCTGACGGGGAACGTGGCGCGGGGGCAGCTTCCCGGGCTGCCGTCCGTCGCGAAACCGGCCTGGAAGTCCGACGCCGCAGCGAAGCCCGCGGCTGCGCCGACGAAGGACAACCCCGAGGCGACCGTGGCCACGACGTCCGGTCCCATCGACGTGGAAAAGCCCGTCGACGACGGCGCGGTCCAGGAAAACCTCACAGCGCTCTTGTCGCAGTTTCCCGGCGTGCGGTCCGTGACGGTCACGGTCCAGAACGGCGTGGTGAAGCTCGAGGGCCAGGTTGAGGATGAGGACAAGCGAGACGAGGTCACGGAGTTCACCCGACGCGTTCAAGGCGTACGTCTGGTTCTGAACCGGATGAAGACCGATGCCCAGGTTTTGAGCGCCCGCCAACTGGCGCTGAAAGTGCTGACGGATATCTGGAGCGAGATCGCGCGCAAGTGGCTCGTCGTGTTGGTCGCCGCCGCGTTCTTCGTGGTCTTCGCCCTGCTGGCGCGACTGTTCAACCGCTACTCCGAGACGGTGCTCGCGCCGTTCGTCAGCAACCCCCTGCTGCGGTCGGTTCTCGGGTCGTTCCTCGGCTCGCTGCTCGTGATTGCGGGGCTGCTGATCGCACTGTCGATTCTGAACCTGACGCACGTCGTGTTGTCGATCGTGGGACTGGCGTCATTGGTTGGTCTGGCGATCGGGTTCGCCTTCCGCGACATTACCGAGAACTTCATTGCCTCCATCCTGCTCGGTGTGCGCAGGCCCTTCCGATTGGGCGACTATATCCAGGTGGCCGGACAGTCCGGGGTTGTCAAGACGTTGAACACGCGAGCGACCGTGCTCGTGACTCTCGAGGGGAACCACGTCCGGATCCCGAATTCGACGATCTACAAGGAGATCCTGGTCAACTCCTCCTCCTCGTCCAGCTCGCGCGGGACGTTCGACGTGGTGATCCCCTACTCGGTCTCGACCGCCACGGCCGTGGAGGCGATGACCCAAGCCTTGCGCGATCAGGAGGGGATCCTACCCGACCCGCCCGCGCGGGCGCTTGTCGAAGCCTTTGAACAGAACGGCGTGCGGCTTCGCGGCTATTACTGGATGCCATCGCAGGGTGTGGATGGGTTCAAGCTCAACAGCGACGCGAAGCTGAAGGTGAAGGTCGCGCTCCAGCAGGCAGGAATTGCGCCTCCGCCGCTGGCGGCCACGGTCGCGATCGTGGGCAAGGTGCCGGTTGACGTGTCGGAGGTTAATCAGCACAGTTGCGACAACGAGATCATCCGTCCGGGCGCGGTCATCTCGAACGAGCAGGCGGCGGCCAACCTGCGCCGCGACCGGCATGCGGCCGCCACCGCCAAGGTCGCACCCACGGACGGCCACGAGACGCCGATGGAGCACGTCCTGAGCGAGGCCGAGACGCACGTGAGCGACGAAGGCGAAAACTTGCTGGCCTCGCCGCAGCCCGCGGCCAACGGAGTGGGCTGAGAAGGCGAGCGGAAGGGCATTCTTTCGCACGCCCTTCCGGGATGACCTGGACTCGTCCGCGGCCCGCCCTTATCGTGTCCTCGTTCGCGGACCGCCCGACGTGCGGCTTTGGTCCGTCGTTGGTGTAGCGTCCCGCGGAACGATCGTCATGCCCGTGCGGAATCCCGATCCGAGTCCCGATCGACCGTTTGAAATCGGGCTCGTGCTCGCTGGGGCAGTCTCCGCGGGGGCGTACACGGCGGGCGTGGTCGACTTCCTGGTCCAGGCGCTCGATGAGTGGCAAAAGGCGAAAGATGAGCGGCGACCCAACTGCCCGCCCCATCAGGTTCGTCTCAAAGTCCTGGCGGGTGCGTCGGCCGGCGGGATCACCGCGGGATTGACGGCCGGGCTGCTCCAGATGGACTTCGAGTCCGCCACGGTCTTGCCTCCGCCCGGAGGCACGCTGCACCCCCGCAACAACAACCTGTACGAGAGCTGGGTCAACGCGATTGACATCGCGTCGCTGCTCGACACTGAGGACCTCGCGCGCGACGACCTCGCCCCCGTCCAGTCGCTGCTCGACTCGAGCGTGCTCGACCGGCTCGCCGCGCGGGCGTTCCAGTTCGACGATCCCGACGCGCGCCGATATCGCCCGTACGTCAACGACCCGTTGCACGTGCTGTTGACCGTTACCAACCTGCGAGGAGTCCCTTACGCCTTCCAGTTCTTGAACTACAAGAACCAGACGCAGTACGAGATGACGTACCACGCCGACTACATGGACTTCGTTGTCGGCGCGTCGCCACTGCCGGACGACGGGGCGGTATGGTTGAAGCCCTATGACTTTGCGAACCGCGAGACCTGGGGCGCCCTGGGGGACGCGACCCTCGCCACCGGTGCCTTCCCGTTCGGCCTTGCCCCGCGCCCGTTGAAGCGCAAGGCCAGCGCCTACGCGCACCGCGAGTGGCGCGTGCCAGGCGAGTGCGTCGACGAAGGCGGCGCATTGTATTGCGAGCTCTGGAAGACCATTCCGCCAGTCTGGCCCCCGGCGATCCGCGACGACCCGAACGCGGTCTACGAGTTCCTCTGCGTCGACGGTGGCATGACGAACAACGAGCCGCTTGACCTGGCGCGCCGGCGGCTCGCCGGTAAGGCGGGGACCAACCCGCGCGAGGGAGACAAAGCCATCCGCGCGGTGATCATGGTCGACCCGTTCCCCCGCGTCATGCCCTACGACCCGGCCTACCAGCCCCGCAGCTCCCTGTTCGGGCTGATCGCCCTGACGTTCAACGGGTTGATCGCCCAGGCGCGGTTCCGGCCCGAGGAGCTGGCGCTTGCCGACGATCCGGAGGTCTACAGCCGCTTCCTGATCATCCCCCGGAGCGGCACACGGCCCGACGGCACTCCCGAACCCCGCACGATCGCCGGCAGCGCACTCGAAGGCTTCGGCGGGTTCCTCTCACAGCGGTTCCGCGAGCACGACTACCAGCTCGGCCGGCGCAACTGCCAGTGGTTCCTCCAGCAGTACTTCGCGCTGCCGGCCGTGGGCGGGCGGAAGAACGCGCTCTTCGACCACTGGACCGACGAGGCGCGCCGCGAGTACCGCGTCGTCATCCGGCGCAGGGGGCAGGACCCGGAGCCGACCGAGCTGCTGCCGATCATCCCGCTGCTCGGCTCGGCCCGCGAGCTGGTGCCCCGCCCCGCCTGGCCCCGCCTCAAGCGCGCGGAGCTGCACGCCCGCCGACCGCAGATCGAACGGCGGCTGAACCTTCTCGTCGACCGCTTACTCACTCAGAACGTCAGCGGCTGGTTCGCCTCGAACGCGGGCCGGCTCGCCTGGACGTTCCAGCGCGGACAGGTGATCGATATGATCATAAGGTATCTTGAAACCGACCTGATCGCTCGCGACTTACTCACTTGAGGGAAAGATTTCACCACAGAGCACACAGAGAGGAAGACCGAGAAAGAGAGAAGAGTTTTGCCGGGGGGCTCGCAGACAGAAGGGCGTCGAAAACAGACGAAGAGAGTCTCCATCATGAATATTCGCTATTTTTGTGATTATCATTGCCATGCACCAGGTTTTTCGGTCTCACTCCGCGAGTTCTGCGCTGGGACTCTCTCTCCATCTCGATCTTTCTCTCTCTTCCCCCCTCTCTTTCTTTCTCGGTCTTCCTCTCTGTGATCTCTGTGTGCTCTGTGGTGAAACCTCTTATCCTTTGGCCGGCTTCTTGAGCGTGGCCGGCGGCGGCGCGGCGGGGCTGACCGGGCGGGCGATGGCGATGTTCAGGCCGATCTCGTTCGCGGCATCGTAGGCGAGCACTGAGTTGCGGTGTTGCGTCGCGTAGTCGGCCGAGAGCAGCATCGCCTTCCGGCCCGTTTTCTCGCGCGCGGAGCGCAGGCGCTCGACCAGGGACGCCATGTCGGCGGCGACCGGCTCGCGGTCGATCTTGATGCTCCCCGCCGGGTCGATCTCGACCACGATGTACACCTCTTTCAAGTCGTCGAGACTGCGCGATTTTCCCTGCTGGGCCGCCGCGTTGGCGGGACTTTCGGGATTTGGCTTGGGGACTTCGAGGCTCTTGTACAGGACGGTGGTCGCGGTCACGAGGAAGAAAAGGACCAGCTGGAAGGCAACGTCCACCATGGCCGCAAGGTCGAGTTCCTCGACCCGCTCCGGGCCCCCGCGCGAGAGCGTGAACTCGGCCGCGGCCTCGTCTTCATCCTGGGGGTCGAATTCCTCGTCGGAGCCGTCGCCGTCGGGCACAATCGCGGGCAGCGCGAGCCGGCTCCCGCTTTCGACATCCGGAGAGAGGTCGAATTCGCCGAGCTCTTCCTCGGCGTCCTCCTCGAAGATCGCGTCGGCGATGTCTTCTTCGTCTTCGTCGTCATCAGGAAAGACGGGGGGCGTCGCGGCCGGGTGCTCGGTCTCTTCGAAGTAGGCCGTGCGGAGGTTGCCGAGGTCGTCGATGACGTCAAACTCTTGCTCCTGATCGAGCCGTGGCGTTTTCGCAACGGGGGGGGGCGGGGCCGGCTCCGGCTCGAGGAGAGCAGGCATGTCGGAGAGTCGTGCCCAGGGGACGCTCGTGCCTCCCGGACGGATTAGGTCGTCGTCGTGGAGGTCACCGCGCGCGACGGCCGCGCGGACCTCGCCCGTGCTCAGGCCCCGTTCGACCTCTAACCGGTCGCTATGGAAGACGTCCCAGGAGTCCACGAGTCGCTCGCCCCCCGCCTCGCGTTCGCGTGACTACTCGGGCTCCTGGACGCCGATGTGCAGCGTCACACCCTCGACCTCGGTCACCGCTGCCGCCACTTTCAGGACCTCGCCGTGGGGCACCGCGCCATCGGCCTGGAGGACCACTCGGCGCTTGCCTTCGCGCAAACCGGCGGCGACGGCCTGCTTGGCCTGGTCGAGCGAGACATCCGGCCCTTTGCCATTCCCCAGGAGGACCCTTGGGACAGCCTCCGACCCCTGAGGCTTGAGCAGCGTCAAGAATGTGGCGGCCGACTCCTCGACGCCCACCCCGTGCCGCGCAGGGGGAATCTCGACGGTTTCACCGCCGGTCATCTGCATCGAGAAAAGCATGAACGTCATGAGCTGGAAAACCACGTCGACCATCGGCGTCATGTCGATGTGTTCGTCGCGGTCCTCGCTGGCCTGCCGGCGGAGTAGCATGATGGATGATTTGCGCGTGGGACGTTGGAATGAACGGGTTCGAGGACCGACCCGCGAACCCTAGCGCGGCAGCACGGCCCGCACCGTTCCCGAGCGCGAGCCAGGGGCGTTGCGCGACGATGGAGCCTCCAACTGCTCCAGGATTTCGAGGAACTCCTGGAGCTGCCGCTCCGTCTGGTCGCGCAGGCGGCGGAGCTTGGCGTGGATGTCGTTGCCCGCGATCATCATCGGCGTGGCGATCAAGAGGCCCGAGCCCGTTGCCCAGAGGGCGAGACTGATGTCCGCTGCCAGCGCGGTTGGGTTCACCTTTTCCGAGCCGCCGATCCGCCCGAACGCGCCGATCATGCTCGCGACCGTGCCGAGAAGACCGAGCAACGGCCCCATCCGCACGATCGTGGCGATCGAGGCGAGGCGGTTCTCCATGCCGGCGATCACTTCCGTGTGGAACTCCATGACCAAGATTTGTTTGATCTTGGCGATTCCCTTGTCGCGATTTTGCAGCGCCACGGCGATTAACTGTGCGAGGGCCGAATGCCAGTAAGGTGGGCCTTGACAGACGGCGACGGCGGCATCATATTTGCCAGCCTTGCTAAGGTCGTGGATTTGTTGCAACAGGGGGGTCGCCCGCGCTAGCGATTTCTTGGCCAGCATCCGATAAAGCAAAATGGCGTTGTAGACGCCCCAAACTGCTAGCAGGGCCAAGGCCCCATAAATTACGTACCCGAAGGTGTCGATGATCTTCGTGATCGGCAGCATGAACTGGTCTCAAGGAGCGGCGGCCCGCGCATTGGAGTAAACCGGTTTCGGGGCATACGAGACCGCACCTAGTCCCAAACGGTCCGCCGCCCCGTAACCTATTGTGCCGTGCCCGTTCCCTCCCCCGCAAGGGGTGCCGGGGGGAGACGCGTGCAATGCCTTGCCATGAGCGTTCCGGCGCGCGAGAATGAGGGTCCGGTCCGGGCTTTTTGCGGACGGACGATATTCCCCGCCTCTTCCCGAGTCTTGCCCATGCCGCGCACCGTGCTGATCGTCGACGATGAGCGCGACACGAACGATATCCTGGCCAGCCTGGTTCGGGCGCGCGAGTTCGAGCCGGTCCAGCTCTACGCCGGCGCGGACGTGCTTCCGGCCGTTCGCGACAAGGTTCCGGACGTGATACTCCTGGACTTGATGTTGCCCGATATCGACGGGTTCGCCGTCTGCGATCAACTCAAGCGCAGCCGCGCCACGAACCTGATCCCGGTCATCATGGTCACGGCCTTGCAGGACGCGGGCCACAGGGCGGCGGGTGTGCGCGTTGGTGCCAACGGCTACCTGAGCAAGCCCTTCACGCCGGCCCAGCTCTATGCGGCGATCGACGCGGCACTCGCCTGGCACAAAGAGCACGAGCAGCGCGGGACGGAAGGAGAGATCAACTTCGACGTCCGCAGCGAGCTGACCTACCTGCAACAGGCCAACGACATGCTGTCGGACCTGTTTCTCCGCACGCCGTTGACCGAGCGCCAGATCAAGGACCTCAAGCAAGTCATCATGGAGATGGGGGGTAACGCGATCGAGTGGGGGCACGGCAAGAACGCCGAGCTGGTCCTGCGCATCACGTACCGTATCGATCCGACGGCGGTGACCCTCGTCATCAAGGACCAAGGGCCTGGTTTCGACCCGGGAAAGATCCCGCACGCCGCGTCCGACGAAGACCCGATCGGCCACCTCGACATCCGCAACGAGCTCGGCCTCCGCGAGGGGGGCTTCGGCATCATGCTGGCCAAAGGTCTCGTCGACGACTTCCGCTACAACGAAAAGGGGAACGAGGTCACGCTGGTCAAGCGGTTCGAGGCCAAGAAGTAAGGGTACGAGCAACGCACCGACGGAATCGGTGCGTTTCGCGTACCCCGCAAGGGTCCGACACCGGCGCTACTTGAGCCCGTAGATCGCGTCTTCGCCCAGCTCTTCCTCGATGCGGAGGAGCTGGTTGTACTTGGCGACCCGGTCCGAGCGCGACGCGCTGCCGGTCTTGATCTGGCCAGCGTTGGTGGCCACGGCGATATCGGCGATCGTGGCGTCCTCGGTCTCGCCCGACCGGTGGCTAATGACCGCCGTGTACTTGTTGCGCTGGGCGAGCTGGACGGCCTCGAAGGTCTCGGTCAGGGTGCCGATCTGGTTGACCTTGACCAGGATGCTATTGGCGCACCCCTTGGCGATGCCTTCGGCAAGGCGCTTGGGGTTGGTGACGAAGAAGTCGTCGCCGACGATCTGGCAGCGGCCGCCGAGGGTCTTCGTGATCGCGGTGTAGCCGTCCCAGTCGTCCTGGTCGAGCGGGTCTTCGATGGAAATGATCGGGTACTTGTCGACCCAGCCGGCGAACAGCTCGACGATCTCCTGGCTGGAAAAGAGCTTGCTGGGGTTCGACTTCCAGAACTTGTAACCCTTCTTCTCCCCCTCGTCGAACAGCTCGGACGAGGCGCAGTCGAGCGCGATGGCAAAGTCCTTATCGCGCCCGGCGGTGTAGCCGGCCTTGTCGACGGCGTCGAGGATGTACTTGATCGCCTCTTCGTTGTCCAGGTTCGGGGCAAAGCCCCCTTCGTCACCGACCGAGGTGTTGTGGCCGGCCTTCTTGAGGACGCTCTTGAGGTTGTGGAAGACCTCGGCGACCATCCGGATGCCCTCGGAGAAGCGCTTGGCTCCGATGGGCATGACCATGAATTCCTGAAAGTCGATCTTGTTGTCGGCGTGCTTGCCGCCGTTGATGATGTTGGCCATCGGCATCGGGAGGACGCGGGCGTTCGCGCCCCCGAGGTAGCGGTAAAGGGGCAAGCCGTGCGCGGCGGCAGCGGCCTTGGCGGCGGCCAGCGAGACGCCCAGGATGGCGTTGGCGCCGAGCTTGCCCTTGTTTTCGGTGCCGTCGGCCTCGATCATCGCCCGGTCGAGCCCGACCTGGTCGGTGGCATCGCGGCCGACGACGACCTTCGCCAGCGCAGTGTTCACGTTGGCGACGGCCTTGGTGACTCCCTTGCCGAGGTAGCGCTTCTTGTCGCCGTCGCGCAGCTCGACGGCCTCGTAAGCGCCGGTGCTGGCGCCCGACGGGACGGCCGCGCGGCCGACGGTGCCGTCGGCGAGGATCACGTCGACCTCGACCGTCGGGTTGCCGCGGCTGTCCAGGATCTCGCGGCCGCGGACGGCCGCAATCGGGGCTGGGTGGGTACTCATCGTTGCGTATCGTCTCCTTCAAGGAAAAGGCCGTTCCCACGTCCGGCGGTCGATTGTGAGGCTAACCGGCGGTCGTGGGAGTTGACAAGGGGGGTCGGATGTCGCCCCACCAGGATTGCCCAGCCCGTTGCGGTGCGTATCGGGTCCGGTTTTGGCGTAAGCTGTTTCGCCCCCTGTTGGAGTCCCGGCTTCGGCCGGGCTGTATCACCGGCTGAAGCTGGGACTCCCAGGAAGAGGTCCGATTAGCTGCAAATAAGCAGCGCGAGGCGGTCCCGCCCTCCCGCCTGAGGAAAGGGCATGATGACTCTGGTCTCCTGGGCAATGGCGGAGACCGCCCCGCGGTGCACCCTCCCGGTGCCAGTTCTCGTGGCGCTCGATTCAAACCGCTTCGGTCAAACTCTGGAGAGCGCACGGGCTGGGGCTCCGCCGTGGCGTGCGAGCCCCGGCCCCAACGCTCTCTCGACATCACAGCTTCCGTGGGGAGCGTCGTGGGGTGGGAAGCCGGCCGATCTCGAAGGGGCTCAACGGCAACCCCCTTCGTCAGGCCCTTACGTTATCGTCCCTCAACGACGCTGGCTTGACACAGAGCCTAATTCAACATGTCCGTCCCCGTCGTAGTCGACAACAGCGGCACGACGTATTTTCTGAGAAACGCCGGGCAATCCGGTCCGACGTGACCGCCCATGTAGCCCGTCGGCGCCATCGCGGCTCGCCAGCGGATCTGTCGGAGCTTGGCGTATTGCGCGGTCTGTTCGGCGGACGGCTCCGGCGGAGTGCGGAACCCGACCAGGCCCGCCGACACGCTGTGCTTGCGGTCGATCGTGCCGAACATAAATGTTCCCGCGCCGAGCACGAACACGTCGAGCGGCGACCAGAACGCCGCGACTTCCCGCCGCACGGCGTGCAGGGCCCGCGTCAGGTCATAGCTCGGCGAGAGCGCTGACGACAGCAAGACGGCGGCCTCGACCGCCCCCTCGGGCAGGCGCTCCAGCGCCTTGACGACCACCGCGGTCCCGCCCGATTTGCCGACGAGGTACACCGGAGCTCCGGGATGGCCGGCGAGGAACTCCTCGACGTCGTGGGCCGCCTGCGCGGCGTGCGTCTCGAGGTGCGTCGTGTCGGACAGGTCGGCGTACCACCGACCGAACCCGTGACCCCAACTCACGACCCGGACCTGGCACGGTATCCTGAGGGCCCCCATCACGTAGCGTAACCCCACTGCGCAGAGGTCGAGCCCCCCACAGCCGTCGGCCACCAGCACGAGCCCCTGCGCCTCCCCGTTCGTGAGGTCGGGAGGTTCTCCGTAGCAGGCACGAAATATCGATTTCACCAGTTGGGAATACAGCATGTCGAAGTGTAGGGGAGAGTGGCGGGCCGGACCAGTGCCAAACACGCGCGCACACGACAGCCGCGCGATTGGGGGCGAACCGTTCAACCTCCGTCGCGACCCTTATCGGGACGCACGACCGGCGGTTCGGTCTCGGCGTCGTGCCACTTCATCGCGCGGGCGTGCCGCATCGGCGCGATCCGGAGGATGATCTCGCCGTCCTGGAAAAGACGGACAGTGCCCGTCGACTGGCTCACCACCACCGCCAGCGCATTCGTCACCGCCGTGATCGCCGCGGCCGCCCAATGGCGCGTGCCCAGACCTTTCGGGAGGGTGAGGCCGGTGTTCGGGGCGTCGATGATCCGGCACGCGCCCTCGACCGTGCCGTCGCGAGCCACGACGAACGCCCCGTCCATCTGGGCAATTTCCTTGATCGCCTCGCGTACGCGCAAATCTCTGAGATTTCGTTCTTTGCGGCGATATCCCTTGAACGGGTCAAAGCCCAGCGTGTGCGTGCGGGCCAGCACGTTCCGGACGTCGCCAACGACGATCAAGGTGCCCACCGCCTTCCCTTCGCGGCCTTCGCGGCCGATCTCGACGGCCACGTCGACGACGGCCTTGAGCGTTTCGAACGGAACGGAAGTTTCGAGCGCTCGCAGGTCGCGCGACGAGAGGCGTTCGAGGTGCTCGCCGAGGCGGATGACGGTCAAGGAGTCGAGCGTCTCGGCCTCGAAGCCCGAGTACAAGACGGCGATCTTCGCCCCGGCGCGGAGCTGGTCGTTGGCCACGGCCTCGATCAAGGCGAGCGTGATCCGTTCGGCGATCGCGACTTCGACCGGGTCGACCTCGATCGGAATGAGTCCGGCCTTGCGCACGGCCTCGATATTCCGCGGTGAAGACACCGCGACGAGCACCGGGAGGTCGTCGGCGACGTTCAACGCACGGATGGCGTCCCAGTCCGTCGGTCCCTCCGGCAAGACGAGTATGCCCTCCGCCCCCAGCCTGGGCGCGTTGGTGCACGCCAGCTCCAAGAGGCTCGTCATTGCCTTGGTCGGCACGTGGGATGTCACAAAGGCGGGCCTTACCCCTAGGGTCGTCACGGTGGCGGCGTCCGGTCGAGAAGTTCCGGCGAGCGCGAAATGATACGGCCCCCTGCTCTGTTCCAGGGCAGGGGAACGCCAATGTAAGTTAGCGGCCAGATGCATGCAACGGGCATTCCGCTCAAGATCAAGACGAGGGCTTGTTTTGTCGTCTCCGTGCCGGACCGTCGCGTGGCGCGTGCATGCCGTTCGCGCTGACTTTTCGGCGCGATCGGCGGAACCGCGGGGGGCCGCGGTCCGTGCGAACCGCAGGGTATCACACGGTGTTCGAATGCCTCGTACGTCTTTACCGCGATTTCGGGGACAGAGCTGGACGAAGCGACCGGGGGGATACGGATCATTGAATGGCTCGTCCCCGACGCCGGGTGAGCCCGCGAGAAGGCCCAGGGCGGCGGAATCGGCGTTCCGGCCACGCCGGCGGTCGGGAAAAAGGTCAAGAAGTAATCAGTATTTCTACGGATGAGCTGGACCACCCGTCGATGATTCATGAACATGGGGTGCGTGAAATGCATCAGTACACTTGATGTGCACTAACGCTGATAGATCGGTAGATACCGGTACTCGACGGCGAGGGCCAGGACCGCCATCGCCGTGCAGTAGTTTCGCCCGCCGGTGCGGTCGTTACCGTCGCCCGAGAGCCAGCTCCCGTTCTTATCCTGGTGTTCGAGCAGGATCGCGGCGAGCTTGGGGTAATAGACGAGGAAGTACTTGTCCCCCATCTGGAACATCGCCTGCGAGCAATAGTACGCCTCGTAGAAGAAGTACTCGCTCGACCACCGGGGCGGGTGCTTCAGCAGGTACTCGGCCCCCGCGACCGCCTGGGGCGTCTGGTGCTCGCCGCAGATCTCGAGCGCGAGGATGCCCGTGCCCGTCCTGGGGTTGTTGGGTCCGCCGCCCGGCTGGTATCCGAACCCCCCCTCGCGCGACGCGCAACGTTTCAGGTAGTCGACGGCGTGGTCGATGTTCTCAGACGGCACCGCACACCCGGCTGACTTCGCAGCGCGAAGCGCGAGGATCTGCCAGCCGGTCACGCTGATATCGCTGTCGCGGCTCGTCGGCTGGTAGCGCCAGCCCCCTTTGTTGTCGGCGTTCTTCGTCAGGTTCTGGGCGAGCAGGATGAGCTTGACCGCCGCCGTCAGCGCCTTGCGTGCCTCGGCCGCGAGCTCGGCGTCGGGCGTCATGCCCACGACCTCCGCGAGCATCAAGGTGCTGATGCCGTGGCAGTACATCGGCCCGTGGCTCGTGTTGGCGGCGACCAGGCCGTTGGCGCGCTGGTGCGCGAGCACCCAGCGCACCCCTTTCTCGACCGCCTCGCGGTACGGGCCCGGCTCTCCCGGCACGTGCCCCGCGGCGAGAAACGCCATGATCGAGAGCGACGTGATCGACGTCGCCCGCCCGAACCCGCCCGACTCCCAGGCGCCGTCGGGCTTCTGGGTCGATTTCAGATAGTCGAGGGCCCGCTTCACCGCCTGGTCGGAGCCCGCGGAAGGCGGGCGCGAGGCGGGGCTTTCGGGTGCCTCGGCGGCAAGCGCTGAGGTCGAGCCGAGAAGGAAGGCAACTGCGATGAGCCAGCGCTGTGCCGGGGCTGGTGGGTTGTTGGGACCGCTCGACCTGGAGCGGTTGAGACATGCGTTGCGCACTCCTTGGGTCGAGCGACCCCCCCCGGCCCCCCCTTCGTAAGGGGGGGAGTTGATGGCTTCTCCCCCCTTTACGAAGGGGGTGCGAACGAGCCGACGGCCCTGTCCGTGCGCAACTCGGCTGCATCCCGCAGGGGACCAGAATGCACCTCTCCCCGTCTGCAGGGAGCCGCCGGGTGAGGGGCGCGCTGGATTCCAGGGGGAATGACCGAGACTCATGGCCGCGGCTCCCGCTCGGCGCCGGCGGCGATTTCACGGTAGTAGAGTTGGATGAGCCGGGCGTAATCGTCCCGGTAGCGGCTCTGTGACATCTGGAGGATCTCGGTTCGAAGGTGGCCCGGAAGCTCGCCCCAGGCGCGGCCGGTCTTGGCGCGAATCATGTCTTGGAGCGTGGTGAGATCCGGCGTGGCCGTGCCGCCGGCCTTGCTGTGCGGGTCCTTGTCCTGGCCCTGGGGATTGCCGGGACTGGCCGCATCTTGCGCGGCGAGCGCCGAGTCGGGTCCCGCCGGCGCGGGGCGTGGCTGGGCTGCGCTGCGGAGGTGATTCGCGGCCTGACGCATCGCCTGGCCGGCCGCCTGCATCGACGCCTGCCCCTGCCCGGGCTCGCGCGCCTGGTTGACGTCTTGCTGCGCTTGCTGGAGCGCCTCGCGAGCAGCACCGATCTGAGCGTGGGCGTCCGCCCGCCCTTCGCCGTCGGCCTGGGCCTGGGCATCCGCCGGGCGATCGGCGCGGAGGGCGGCGGCG
>JARLIH010000314.1 GCA_031291845.1 Isosphaeraceae bacterium
CGCCAGATGACGGTATGGTCCAACTTGTTGTCGAGCGCGTAGGCCTGCGCGAGCGAAGTCGTGCCCGGCCAGACTTTCTCGATCGCGTAGAGTTCTTCGTTGCCGGTCTTCCAGACCGGCGGGAAAACTTTCATGATCGGGTCATCGGGCTTGAGGTTCTTGACTTCCAGCGGCTGCTGGGGGCCGTGCCTGCGGGTGGTGACACCAAGGAACTCACGATACTCGTCGGTCTTGAGGCTGCTGAACGTGTGCATCGCGCAGTGGATGACGACGGTGGGCGTGCCCTTACGGGTCGGTGCGATGACCCGTTCGACGAATTCGGGGTCGTGCACCCCAGAGAAGCATTCGTTATGGACGATTAGGTCGTATCCATCGGCCCAGTCGGGCTTTTCGTAGATACTGACGCGGTGGTCGGTCGAGGTGCCCCCCTCCTGGACGATCGTCCAGGTTACGTTGGCGCGCGCGCTCACGCCCTTCGCGATGATCTCCTTTTGGCGGTTGTAGTCGTGGCAACATCCGCCGGTGATGTAGATGGCGCGGAGCGGTTTTACGGGGGCTCCGCGCGTCATTGAGGGAACGATAAGGATACCCGCCACGAGGGCGCAGACGGCCGAAATCGGCCCGAGACAGCGTTGCTTCATCTTGTTCTCCTGGATGAGATTGCGGGTGTCTTCGGGGTTTGGCTCCGGTGAGTATCGCTACCCTATCCGACGCGAATGGCCTGCGAAAGGGGTTGAGGTCGCTGGCGATCGCCGGGGTGCTCGAACGAACAAAGCCCGGCGCGGTGCCGGGCTTTGTTCGATCCGAGCTTGTCGCAACACACCGATCACTCGCTGAACGGCGGGAACGCGAAGTAGTCGCGTGGCGAGCGGGTCGAAACGACGTACGGCACGTATCCGGGGGTAAGGGGGACCGGTCCGCCGGCGCCGACGAAGTACTTGATGTCTCCCTTGTGCAGCACCTTGTTCAGGAGCGCGTGCGGGAGACCCAGGAGGTTATGCTTGCCCGCGCAGAGGCCGCAGCCTTTTCCACCGCAGGCGTTGCAGCCACCGTGTCCGAACCCACCCCCACCGCAGAGCCCGCAGCCGCGGCCACCGCACGACCCGCAAGGGTCACCGCCGGCAAATTGGTCGCCGCCGCAGAGGCCGCACCCGCGGCCGCCGCAACTGCCGCAGCCTCGCCCGAGCCCACGATGGTGCGAGTGCTTGAACTTCAAGCCGCAGCCACCGACGCCGCAATTGGCCTGGGGCGATGGGGCAGGCGCTGCCTGGGCCGAGGCGATGATCGTGGACGCGTGCCCGTTACACCCGCCGGCGCAAGGATCCTTGTGGCCGTGTCCGCGGAACAGGCCGAGGCCCTGGCAGAAGCCACAGCCTCCGCCCCCGCAGGCATTGCAGCGATTCCAGCCGCCGCCGCAAGACGGATCGCCGCCGCAGTGTCCGCTGCCGCCGCAGAGACCGCAGCCCTTACCGCCGCACGCGCCACAGCCTTTGTGAAACAGGCCCAGCAACGAGCCCTTGGCCGCGCCGATTCCGTTGTGGATCGTCCCCAGGCAGTCCTTGGCGTAGTGGCCGTAAGGAACGGGTGGGGCGAAGTACGGTCCGCCGGTATTGACGTCGACCGCGGTCACTTCGCGGGGGATCGTATAACCGCCGGCGCGGGCCGAGCCGGTTGGTACAGCCAGGATGGTTGACACCGCGAACGCGAGCGCCACTCCTCGCCAATTTCCGAAGCGCATGATCACTCCCTTATCGTCGTTCGGTGTATCCCTCCTGGAGTGTCCGCTTTCGGGCGAGCGGTGGCCGCCCGCGCTGTCCTGCGCGCGGGCCTTGCCGGCAAATCGAATGCGGGACCGTCTTGCTGCGCATCGGCGCTCGTACTGGGAGCCACGACGCCGCAGGGACGGGCCTTGACTTCAAGCATCGGTCCGCGGAGCCCCGGTTCTGGAGTGAAACCCTCCCCCAGCGCGCAACGGCCGGCGCGTCGCCGCTGGGGCGCCGCGCCGTTCCGCGTGCTCGGTCAAAGCGAGTTCGACCCCTTGGTCGTGCGATTCGCCTAGCGCGACTGCTTGTAAACCACCGAGGCCGGCAGGTCGACGACCGGCTCGGCCTTTTGGGGGCCGTAGGCGATCGACGCGTGCTTCTCGCGATGGCGGCGCTCCAACTCCTCGGCCGTGTGCCTGCCGATCGCGTCCAGGCCGAACAGGTGCCGGATGACGTGCGGCGGGTTATGGGTCGTACCTGGGACCGGCGTTGGAGAGGAGAACTGCGTGGTCGCCACGGAGTCGTCCTTTTTGCCGCGCCGTCCCGCGACGGCGTTCTTGGTCTTGTTGGAGGCTGGTCCCCTCACGGTGCCGATCGGCGCCGGCTCGGTAAGCGGGTAGGCTCCTCCGACCACGGCATAGCCCGGCGCAACGCCTCCCACGACGGCGCGTCCGGGCGCGTTGCCGTCCGCCATCATGACCGGAGCGCCGACGATGGTTCCCTCACGGCACGCGACGCAGTCCTGGTTCTTGGTGCCCATCATGGCGCGCTTGCTGACTTCGACGGGCATGCTGCGGCTGTCGCCGACCGAAACGATGTTCGACGGCACCGGGGGCGGAGCGGGGACGTCGACCCCGTCCTTCGCCTTGACCCGCGCTCGCTGGCAGTCGACGCACATGCAGGTCCTGAACAATCCCCGATGATGCTTTTCGGGGGCGGCCGTGGTCGGGCCGTACGAGTCGGCCAGACACACCGCCGGTAGCGCGAGTGCCAGCCCGAACAACGCCGGGCTCAGCCGAGCGAGGGAACGCATGGGGAACTCCTTTCCCTGGGTCAAATCGAACCGAGCCCCGGTGACGGACCTCTCCGGCGTCCCGAAGGCGAGTACCGGGCGATGAGCCTCGCCTTTCCGGGCGCGCTGCACCTGGCAAGACTGCCTCATCGTTCATACCTCAGAATCGGCACGAACCGACCGACTCCTTTGGAAAAACCGGCGGATCGCGCTTTGCCGCGCGAATCAGAACCCCGTGAACGAAACGACGCCCGGCGCCTCCCCCCAGGGCGAACCACGGGCGTCACGCATTGTCGGGCCGCCTTTTGGCTGTTTCTCGACGACCGCCTCGGTCACGCAAACAGTTCCTTGACCGCCTTGCCGCCGTCCACAATCTTGATGGGCCGGCCGACGGAGCTCATGTTCTCCTTGGACGGATCGATCTTCAGGGCGTGGCAGAAGCTGACGAGGAGGTCGTTGACCTGAACGGGGCGGTCCTTGACCTCGTTCCCGTCAGCGCTCGACGCGCCGATCACCTGGCCCCCCTTGATCCCGCCGCCGGCCAGCGCCACGTTGAACGCACGGGGGAAGTGGTCGCGCCCGCCGCGCGGGCTGATCTTCGGCGTACGGCCGAATTCGCCCATCCAGATCACCAGCGTCTTTTCCAGCATGCCGCGGCTCTTCAGGTCGGCGACCAGCGAAGCGAAGCCAGAGTCGACGGGCTCGGTCTTCTTGCGGATGTCCAGCTCGTTGTGCGTATCCCAGCCGTTCGAACGGACCTCGACGAACGTGGCCCCGACCTCGACGAGCCGGCGGGCGAGGAGACAGCCCTGACCGAACGGGGTTTCGCCGTATGACGCACGTACCCGCGGATCCTCGGTCGAGAGGTCGAAGGCCCGCATGTGCTTCGACATGACCATGTTGTAGGTCTGCTTGTACAGCGACGTGTGGTCCTTGATCTTGTCTGCGCCGCCGGTCGTGACAAACCCGGCCATCTCGAGCGAGCGCATGAGGTTCAGACGGCGGGTAAACCGTTGACCCGGGACCGGCGGAATGACGTTGGCGGGCGGCTTCTTCGGGTCTTGCACCACGAACGGCTCCAGACCGACGCCCAGGAGGCCCGAGCCAACCGTGCCGCCGCCGATGCTGATCGTATGCGGCAGATCGAAGCTTTCGTCGGCCAGCTCGTTGGCGACCACGCATCCGAAGTTCGGGTGTTTGACCGTACCGGTCGGCGGATACCCCGTGTGCAGTTGGTACGTCGCGCGCTGGTGATTGCCTTCTTTGTTCGTCATTGACCGGATGAAGGCCACGTCCTTCGCGACCTTGGCCAGGTTTTCCCAGCCGTGGGCGATCTGGATGCTGGGGACAGCGGTTTCGATGGCCTTGGTCGTGCCGCCGTTGGTCGTGCCGGGTTTGGGGTCGAAGGTCTCCATCTGGCTCGGTCCGCCGGCCATCCAGAGCAGGATGCAGGCCATGTTGCGCTTGCGGAGCTCGGCCGCATTGACGGCAAGCAGGTCGGTGAAGCTCAGGCCGGAAAGACCTGCCGCTCCGATCCCGATCCCTTTGACGAAGCCGCGGCGGCCGATCACGCCCTGACTGCTCATTGCCACCCTGAGAATCGACTTCTCCATCATGGCGGACGCACCTCTGTGCGAGTAGGGAAATGGTGTGTGCGAAAGGACTAGCGCCGCGTGATGAACTCGGTGGAGTTGATCAAGCTCCAGAGGATGTCCTCGAATGCCTCGGTCCGGCTGCCGACCTTTTGAATGTAACCGGTGAGGACCTTGAGCTCTTTCTGGGTCGGGTCCCTGGCCAGGACCCGGAGGTAGAGCATGTCGAGTGCCCTGCGGTTGTCGGGCGTGCTCATCAGGATCTGGCCGAGCACGGTATTCGGGTTCGCTTTCATGGCGCTGTTGATCTGGGCTCCGTTCATCAAGTACAGCGCCTGGGGGATCGTGCCGAGCACATCGTCATAAGGCGTGGAGGGGTCGATGCCGAAGAGGTTGTCGAACAGTCCCCGGTTGCCGTTGCGCTGGGCTCCCTTGGTCTTGGGGACCGCCGATTTGCGGTCGGCGGCGACGGCCCCCTTCTTCTTGGTCGCCGCGGCGGGCCCGCCTCCCCCGCCGAACGCGGGGCCGTGGGCTTCGGACAGTGAGTCGAGGATCTGGTCCGCACGCAGCCGTGCCGGGGCCACTGCGGCGAACGGCACCTTGCCGGAGGCCGAGTAGGTCGAGCGGATCTCACGCTGGTACGTCTGGGTGTTCATGATGGTGCGGAAGAGCCACTTGATGTCGTAGCCCCCCTTCGCCCACTGCGAGGCGATTACGTCGAGCACCTCGGGCGCCTTCGCCTCGCGCTCCGGCCCCATGTCGTCGACCGGGCTGTTGAAGCCGTCGCCCATCAGCACGTACCAGACCCGGTTGACGAAGGCCTTGGCGAACCAGGGATTGTCCTGGCTCGTGATGTAGTCGGCCGCGACGTGCCGCCGCTCTTCCGCCGTGAGGCCGGCCGGCAGCGGCTTCGAGTCGCTCGCGAGGAAAAAGCGCGGGGCGACGGGGATCTGCTTGGTCGGGTCGGCCTTGTCGGGCATCTTGTATTGCGGGCGCCCCTGTGCGACCAGCTCGAATTCGCGTTGGGCTCCCTTGCCGTCGCCGACTTGACGGACGCGTGCCCCGGCGAAGAACGCCGCGAACTCGTGGAACTGCTCGCGCTTCCACGAGTCGGTCGGATGGTCGTGGCACTGGGCGCACTGGATTTGAATGCCCATGAAGACGCGGGAGATCTCGCCGGCGAGCTCGGGTGCCTGTGCCTCGTGGGCGACCTGGAGCGCGGTACCGTTCTCCTCGTTTGTCATTCCGGTCGCCGTGATCATCTCCCGCGCGACTTCGTCCCAGGGGCGGTTCTTCTCGAGCTGCTTCGCCAGCCACTTCTCGAACTCGCCGTACTGGACCTGGTTCCCGTTCTGGTTGGTCGCGTGGAACTGGATCACGTCACGCCAGTAGTGCGCCCAGTTCTCGGCGTATTCCGGCTGATTGAGCAGGTACTCGATCAGCTTCGCACGCTTGTCCGGCAGCTTCGTGCGCATGAACCCAACGACCTGCTCGGGCGCGGGGGGCCGGCCCGTGAGGTCGAGATGAGCGCGGCGGACGAACTCGACGTCCGTCGTCGGCGACGCGACCGGCACCTTGCTCGAGGCGAGGTACTTGTCCATCAAGCTGTCGATCTCCGCCGCCGTCAGCGACGGCGGCGTGATCGTCTTCTTCGGACGCGGGGGCAGGTTGGGCGCGGCGGCTTTTGGCTTGGTCTCGGCTTTGGCCGCTTCGGGCTTCTTACCGTCGGCTTTGGCTCTTACCTTCTCGGGCGCGGCCTGAGCGGAGCCGCCGAGAGCGATCGCTACGGTCACGGCCGCTACGAGGGACCAGCGCCAATTCAGGACGCGCGCCATGCCCTTACTCCCATTCACGACCACGTTTCTGGGAAATGCCTCACCCTCGGGGAGGACC
This sequence comes from Isosphaeraceae bacterium, assembly GCA_031291845.1. Lineage (GTDB taxonomy): Bacteria > Planctomycetota > Planctomycetia > Isosphaerales > Isosphaeraceae > DAIDJG01. Next base: position 6,261 of record JARLIH010000314.1, read on the forward strand.
TTATTCAGTTTAACCCTCACGAACGCAAAGTGTTTCGCACCGCGGCCAAAAGCGCGAGAAATCCGAGCATGCACTCACGGTGACCAGTCCATGACCACCACCATCGTCCCGATCATCACGAGACTGACCAGAGCCAGGAGCCCGCTGGGCATGAACTTGCGATTGCGGATCGAGTAGCGATAACCGAAGAGCACGAAAAGACAAAGCGCTAACGTCAGGCCGAGCGGGAAGCCAAACGCGGAGCGTGTGAGAGCGAAAACCAGGGCCACCACGGCGAACGCAGCGCTCAGAAGGCCCGAGATCAAGGACGCCTTGCTCCTCGCCCGGACAAAGCCCATGACCCCGCCCACGGCCAGCAGGAGCGCGTAGACGCCCAATGCGATGTGTCCTACCACCGGGTTGATCATTTCGGTCGTTGCTCCGCGGGATTGGATTGGGACGCGCAATCAATCCAGCAGGAATGACTTGGGGCGTTCGGATGCGTCCGGCACCTTTACTGTAGGCCGTCGCGGTCGGAAAAGAAATGCCCACCTCGATGTGCCCCAACCTCCGAGGCAACGGTCCACGGCCGGCCCATCGCGATCGGCACCGAACTCGCGACTACCCCAGCCTCGTAGAATAGCAGCGGACGTCGACCCACAGCGCGGATCATCGGAGGGAAACGCGTGCTGATAAACCGACCACCGTCAGCCGTTTCGATGTGGCTGGGCATGCTGATGATGCTTTTGAACCCCGTAGCGCGGGGAGCGGAGATCGTGGAGTCGAAATCGTCGTTTACGAGCCAAGGGAAGACGATCGACGTCGAGGTATTCGCGCCGAAGAAATCCGGAAAGTACCCGGGGATCGTCGTGCTCCACGGCGCGGGGGGAATGAGGCCGGAAGGGTTCGGCTTCGCCTTTCGCGAGTACGCCCGGCAACTCGCCCGGAACGGGTACGTGGCCCACATCGTCCACTATTTCAACCGCACGGGGCACCAGGTCGCTGCCGACGAGACGGTCATGAAACAGCACTTCGCCGACTGGCTCAAGGCCGTCGGCGACGGCGTGACCCACCTCGCGAGCCAACCGAACGTTGACCCGAAACGGATCGGGTTGCTCGGCTTCTCCCTCGGTGCCTATTTGTCGCTCTCGGAGGCGATGTTCGACCCGCGGGTCTCGGCCGTCGTCGAGTACTTCGGCGGCCTGCCCGAGGTCCTCGCCAAGGACCTCAAGCGGCTCCCGCCTGTCCTCATCCTGCACGGCGAGGCCGACCGGGTCGTGCCCGTCAAGGAGGCCGAAGCGCTCGAACGGCTGTTCCAGGAGAAGAGCGTCACCTACGAGAAGAAGATCTACCCCGGGCAAGGCCACGGGTTCCTCGGCGCGGACGGCATCGATGCCGTGCAGCGAGCCACCGCGTTTTTCGAGAAGTACGTGAAGAACGGGGTTCCCGCACCGAAAGCCGGCTGACGCGCGCGCGGCGACCTCGCGCCGGCAAGCGGCGCGAGGTCGTCGTTAATCACTAAGTCGATCAGGCGCCCGGGACCGAGCCCTCGGGCGCGGGGACAGCCGGAGCGCCCGGCGCACCTTCGGCCGGCGGGGGCATCGGCGTGGGCGGACCGGCGGGATTTGCGGGGGCCGGGACCGTCGGCATGGGACGGCCCTGTGCATCAAGCGGCGGCACGACGCCGAGCGGGCCGTTCATATCGCCGAACTGACCCATCCGTCCCTGAACCGCCGGCAACGCACCCGGCGGCGTCGGAGCGACCATCGGGCCACCCGCGACCGGGCCTGGCTCGATACCCATCGCCTGCATCCGCGCCCGTTGCGTCGCGGCCTGCGTGTTCGCCCACGGGAAGTTCGGACCGGGCGGGAAATACTGGACGTCGTCGTGCATGTACTTGCCCGAGGGCAGCGTCATGCCCGCGTACTCCACCTGGCAACCGACCGACGGAACGAGCCAGCCAACCGCCAGCGCGGACCAGACCGCCCAGCGACGACCGTCGAGCCGGCGCGTTGCTCCCTTGTGCGGGGCCTCCATCGTATCCACCCTCCTTGGGTCGTAATCCGGCGGCCGAATCCTGCGGCCCCCGTGAGCGAGCGTTCCATTTACCCGAAGCCGGTGGTCGGTCTGGTCGCGACGCGACGGTCGGCGCGGTCGTCGGGTTTCCAACACAGGTAAGGAATCGGCCGAAACGGGGGGGCAAGCTCAATGATTCCAATCGACGGGCGAAAATCGCCGTCCCTCGATCCGGGGTTGGCCCCTTTCGCTAGACGGTTACAATGCGGTCCAGGACGCGAGGGATTGCCCCAGCGGCGCTAGATCGATGGAAGTTGAGGCAGAGCTGCATGTTATCGCTGGTCGAGGCGCGGGCGAAGGTTGTCGAAGGCGTGGAACCGCTCGAGGCGATCGAAGTTTCTCTGACCGAGGCCTTGGGCCTCGTCCTGGCCGAACCGGTGGTCGCCGACGTGGATCTTCCCTCGTTCGACCGGGCTGCGCTCGACGGTTACGCGGTCCGCGCCGCGGACGCCGCCGAAGGGGCGAGGCTCAGCGTCGTCGGGTTCCGCCGGCCGTGCGGTGAGGTGACGGTCGGCCCGAACGAGTCCGCACGCGTGGCGGCTGGGGATCCGATGCCGGTGGGAACGGATGCGGTGATCCGGACGGAAGATACGCGACCCGAGCCGAACGTAGGCCCGCCTCGCGCAATCGAGGTTCGCCGGCCGGCCGAGCGGGGACTGAACGTCGTCGCACGCGGCTACTATCTGCGTGCGGGGGTCGAATTGGCCTCCGCGGGACGTCGGGTCACGCTACCGTTGATTGGGCTCCTGTCGGCTCAAGGCTGCGTCCACCCCCTCTGCCACCGCCGGGTGCGCGTGGCGGTGCTGGCCGTGGGCGACCACTGGGTCGGATCGGGCGAGGCCCCGGTCATGCACCGCGAACGGAACGCGACCGGGCCGTCGGTCGTCGCGCCTTGCGTCGCCTGGGGAGCCACCGCGCACGACCTGGGAACCGTGCGCGAGGGGGAACTCGAAGACGCGCTCGGCCGCGCGATGACGGCGCCGGTCACTGTGGTCGTCGGCGCATCGGACGGCGCGATTCCCAACGCTCTGAAGAGCGCCGGCGTCGAGCCGGTCTTTTCCGGCGTTTCGCTCCACCCCGGAAAGCGTCTGAATTACGGTGTCGTCCGCGACGAGACCGGGCGCGTGGAGCAGCACGTCTTCCACGTGGTCCCCGGACCGATCGGAGCCCTGACGGTGCTGGCGCTTCTGGTTCGTCCTTTGATCGCGCGGCTTCAAGGCGCACCCCCTGGGGCTTCGTCGTCCCTTCGCGCTGAGTGGACGGGCCCGCACCGCGCGACGGATGATCGGGACTGGGCCGTGCCGGTCGCCCTGACGAGCGAAGCCGACGGGCGCTGGCGGGCGACGCCGGTGGAGTATCGGGGCAAAGAGGATCTCTTCGGCTTCTCACGCGCCGACGCCCTGGCGATCCTGCCCGCCCGGAGCGGACCCTGGCGCGGGGGTGAAGTCGTCGAAGTCGTCCCGCTCCGTTCCACGGTGCTCTAATACCCGCGGCGTCACGACGCGAGCGCAACGCGGTCGAGGAACTGCGTCGCGGCGTGCATGATCGTTTCCTCGTTCGCCTCAGCGCGCGAGAGGTCGGCGGTCTTGCGGCCTTCACACAGCACCATGATCCGGTCGGCGACCGTCAGCAGCTCGGGAAGCTCGCTGGACGTCATGATGATGGCCATCCCTTGTTTCACAAGGTCGCGGATCAGCTTGTAGATCTCGGCCTTCGCGCCGACGTCGATGCCCCGCGTCGGCTCGTCGAGCAGCAGGACCTTCGGTTCGATGAGAAGCCAGCGGGCGAGGATGCATTTCTGCTGGTTGCCGCCGGAAAGGCTCGTCACGAGCGCCCCTCCACCCGCTGTCTTGATGGCGAGGCGTTCGATGGCGTGTCGGACCGCCCGTGCCTCGGCAGCACGGTCGATCACACCAGCTCGGGACATGGCCTCGACGTGGCTGATCGTGATGTTTTCGGCCACGGTCATTTCACTGAAGAGGCCGAGGTTCTTGCGGTCCTCGGTCACGAGCGCGATCCCGGCGGCAATCGCCTCGCGGGGGTGGCGGAAGTGGACGGGAACGCCGCTTAGCAGGATGGCCCCGCGCGGCGGCTCGGGACTCGCCCCGCAGAGGGCTTCGAGCAGTTCGGTTCTGCCGGCGCCGAGCAAACCCGCGACGCCGAGGACCTCGCCGGAGTGGACGTGGAGCGAGAGGTCGTGGAGCGCGGGCCGGCCGCTCAGGGGGGGGCTCGGGAGCGACACGGCCTTGACCTCGAGCACCGCGCGCTCCGAGACCGGGTGCGGCTCGTAGTGCATCGCGGCGATCTCGCGCCCCACCATCCAACGGACCACCTGGCGAGGCTCCGTTTCGCAGCTTGGAGCGCTCGCGACGAAGCCCCCGTCGCGCAGCACGGTCACATGATCGGCCAGCGTGAAGACCTCATTCATCTTGTGCGAGATGTAAATCACCGTGTGTCGGTTCTGGCGGAGGTCGTTGATCACGCGGTAGAGCCGGGCCACTTCGGCATCCGAGAGCGCGGACGTCGGTTCGTCCATGATCAGGATGGCCGCCTCGAACGCGAGCGCCTTGGCGATCTCGACCATCTGCTGGTCGCCGATGCGGAGGTCGCCCACCAGCGCGCGGGGCGAGACCGGGGCCCCAAGACGCTCGAACAGACGTCGTGCCTCCGCCTCCATCGTGCGGTTGTCGAGCCAGCCGAACCCGCGCTTGCGCTCGCGCCCGAGAAAAATATTGGCGGCGACGGTCATCTCAGGGACGAGGTTCAGCTCCTGGTAGATGATCCTGACCCCCGCGTCCTCCGCGTCCCTCGGGCCGCCGAACGCGACCGCGCGACCCTCGATGAAGATTTGCCCGTCGAAGTCGGTGATCGCCCCGGCGAGGATCTTCATGAGCGTGCTCTTACCCGCCCCGTTCTCGCCGCACAGCGCGTGCACTTCGCCTGCGCGCGCTAAGAACGTCACGTCTCGCAGCGCCTGCACTCCGCCGAAGTGCTTGCTGATCTGCCGCATCTCCAGCCGAACGTCGGACTTGGGGCCAGTCATGAGCGAGGTCTCAGACGAAAGGGCCGTCGGGCGTCATTGCGTGAAAGTCACATCGTAGTTGGGCCGGATGCAGCGAGGAAGGGCCTCCCAGAGCTGGATCGTCCGCTCCTTGCGCGGCCCCATTGTCAATGAGTCATGAGCGCTGAACCTTTTTTCCGTGTCGTCCGTCCGGCTTCTGGCTACGATGTCATCGACGACCGAAGCCGATCACCCGCCAGGATGCGTTGCCGTGACGTCCGAGATCATCTTCGTCGACTCGTACGCCTGCCCCCGGTGTCTTGCTGAACTCGAAGCCCCACCGGGGTGCGGATCCCTGTGGCTTCTTTGTCCTAAGTGCGGCCTGGCTGCCTTGCCGCCGACTCCCTCGGCGCCCGTCGCGCAGTCGAGGCCGGCGGCGGACGAGGGAATCCTGTTCATCGGCCCGTCGGAGCCGAGACCCCTGGACCCGTTGTTCCCGGCTCGACCGACGAAGCGGCCGCTTAGCGTCTGGCGCATCTTCATGCTGTTGGGGTTTGTCGTCTCCTTTCTCGGGCTGGCCGAAGCGTTCCTCGCCCAGGCAACGGTGCGCGCGGCGATCTTCGGTTTCGGCACGCTGATCTTCGTCGGGATGATGACCTACCCGACGAAGTCGGGACGCGAATAAGTTCCCTGGTTGGCACGCGCAGCAGAACTTTCGTGCAGAATGTAGAGAGGCCGCACCGAAGGCGGGCGGCCGTCGACTACGGAGTCTGCCCGTGAAACAGCTCCCCCTCGCGCACGAGCTACCTTATCGTTTCTACGAGCCTCGGCTCAGCCGGGCCCTCATGTGGGCCGGCCGGTTCCACCTCGAGGCCACGCTCCGCGATCCCTACCGGATCGAGCAACTCGACGTCGCCGGACTCGAGCACGTCGCTCCGCTGCTCGCGCGTGGCGACGGCGTCCTCCTGGCGCCGAACCATTCCGATCATGCCGACTGCTACGTTATGTTTGAACTGTCGAGGCGGCTCGGCATCCCGTTCTACTACATGGCGGCGTTCCAGATCTTCACCGGCAAGAACCGCTGGATCTTGCCGCGGATCGGGGTATTCCCCGTCGACCGCGAAGGGACCGACCTGCGGGCGTTCAAGACGGGGGTCAGCATTCTCGGGACCGGCCGGAACCCGCTCGTGATCTTCCCCGAAGGGGAGATTTACCACCTGGGCGAGCGCCTCACGCCGCTCAGAGAGGGGGCGGTCGCGGTGGCAGCGGCCGCGGCGAAGAAACGGGTCGAGGCGGGCAAGACGGTATGGGTCGTGCCTGTCGCACTCAAGTATCGGTTCCTCGACAATGCCGACCCGCTCCCCTCGCTCTTGTCGCTCTTGGACCGTCTGGAGTCCCGCTTTACCTGGTGGCCCGATTCCGGCGGCTGTCCCATCAGGCGCATTTATCGCTTCGCCGAGGGAATGCTGGGGCTCAAGGAGTTTGAGTATCTCGGCACGAGCCAGCAGGGGACCCTCAAGGAGCGTATCGCGGGGCTAACCGGGACGATCCTTGGCCGGATCGAGCAACGGCATGTGGGAAAGGTGCGCGAGGACACGGTGCCGGTCCGCGTGAAAGAGCTGCGCCGGTCGTGCCTCGAGCGACTGGCGAATCCCGCGACGCCGCCCGACGAGGCGCGACAACTTCGGCGCGACCTGCACGACCTGTTCATGGCCATGCAGTCCTTCAGCTATCCGGGCGACTATGTGCGCGAGAGCCCGACGCTCGAACGGGTCGCCGAGACCTTGATGAAGTTTGACGAGGACTTCCTCGGCGTCGCCGAATCGCACCCCCACGCGGCGCGGCGGGCGGTTGTCCGGCTGGGCGAGCCGATCGACGTGCGCGAGCGGCTCGCGGCCCCCGGAAAATCACGCGTTGCCGTCGCCGCGCTGACGACTGAGCTCGAGACGAAGATGCAATCGCTCCTCGACACGATCCCGCCCGGGCGTCTCATCGAAACGCAACAACCGGCGAGTACCCCCGTGCCCGTATCGTAGGGTGCATTTCATGCACCCTACAGTTCTTCGCCGAAGGCATCATCTTCGGGCGAATAACCGAGGAGGTCGGCCGTTGCGGCCAGCTCCCAGCGCGTGTCGCGATTATTCGACAGGCCGTTGACGACCAGGAAGGACCGGTCGCCCACGTCCGCCTCCACGGCGCAGTCGAACAAGCGGACAAGGTCGCCATTCGAGAGCCAGAGCTGCCGCGACCAATCGTCGGGCAGTGTATCCGGGCGGTTTTCGCCTTGCTGGACCCATCCGAGTCGCAACGCGATGAACGTGATATCGAACGCCCGCGCCAGGCTCTGTCCGAGCCTCTCTCCCATCAGCTTCGCCGCACCGTAGGGGCCGTCGGGCAAGGGGGGGAGGTCGACCGTGATCGGCATGTCCGGGATCTCGCGGTATCCCCCCATCGCGTGGTTCGAGCTCGCGAAAATCAGGCGCTCGACACCCGCCAACGCCGCCGCGTGGAACACGTTGCAGAGCGCATCCAGGTTGGGCCGCTCAAGCTCCTCCCAGGTCGCGAACTCACTCGGGTTGGCTGCGAGGTGGACAACCGTGTCGACGTTATGAAAGTGCGTGATCCAGTCGTCATCCAGCACGCTCAGGTCCGCGCCAATGACGTCGGGATCGTCCGGATCCGCGTTGACGTCCAGCAAGACGAGGTCGTAGATCTCCGACCACGCTGCGCGGAGCTTGCGGCCGATGTTGCCGCACGCCCCGGTAATCAGGACCGTCCGGGGGCCGTCCTCGAGGTCCTCTTCATCGAGCTCGCCCTCGTCGTCGAGCTCGTCGTCCGCGTCGTAAATCGGCAGGCTCGGCAGAGTCTCCGAGGGGCCGTTCCGCCCCTCATCCTCGCGCGTATCGTCGGGGCGCATGGCGGCCTGCTTTCTCGAAAAGTGTACATATTCACGACGGCGCGAAAATTCAGCGAATCTTTACAATACCGAAGTTCCCGCCGGAACGCCAGCGCACGGGCGGAGGCCCAGGACCTTGGCGACGGCCTCGAGGAAGAAGAAGTCGCCCCACATGACCGATTCGTCGACCCCGAGCTGTTTGTGAAAGTGATACACGCCGTGCTTGAGCACGCCTTCCCAGCCAGGAGTGCCGCGCGCGAGGTACTGCTCGGAGCAGAGGGAGTCGAGAATGATGAGGGACGCCAACCGGTAGCGGCGGGCGCGGGAGGCGTCGGCGGTCAGGCCCGAGAGGTCCCAGAGGCCCGACGCGGCGATGGCTGCGGCCGAACTGTCGTCGATCCGGTGGGGACCGTCGGGAGCATCGAAGTCCCACGGCGGAATGAGTCCCACGGGGCAACGTGCGAGGAAGTGGTCGGCGTTCCGTTCGGCGACCGCGAGGTCCGCGGGGTTCTGCGTGTAGGTGTACACCGTGCCGAAGCCGTACAACGACCAGGCCAGCCCGCGCGACCAGTCGGAATCGGCGCGGAGGCCTTGGTGGGTGCTCTGGCGGACGAACTCCCCGGTGTCGAGGTCAAAGATCCCTTCGTGCGCGGTGCCGCCGTCGGGGCGGACCAGAGTTCGCTCGGTCGTCCGGCAGTGCGACTCGGCGATCGCGCGCAAGCCGGGGTCGCCCGCCTCACGCGCTGCATAAAAGATGATCGGGACATTCATCATGATGTCGATGAACAGGCTCTCGGGGGCGACGAACGACCGGAGGTAGCGACCTTTCGGATTGAACCGGAGCGCGAGGGTCCGACCCGCGTTGACGAGCACGTCGTTCAACCTCGATTCGCCCGTGGCGCCGTACCACGGCCGATAGGTGTTCAAGAAGATGAAGCCAAGGTCGTGGACGTTGCGGTCGTGCTGCCGGTGCTCGAGCAGTTGGGAATAGTGCTGAGCCAGCTCGTACCAGCGGCGCTCGCCGGTACGCTCCGCGATCAACCACATCATCCCGGCGTGGAAGCCGCCGCACCAGTCGGTCCAGAGCTCGGCCCCGCGCTTCCAGCGACCGCCCACCGTGTAGGTCGGAAAGAAATCCGGTGTGCGCTCGGTGGTCGCGCGCACCTGCTCCGCGGCGAAGTCAAACGCGGCCTCGAGGCGCGGGCGCAGGTCGTCCGGGGCGGCGGCGCGGGGCTCGTCCATGGGGTGGTCCTCGGGGAGGAAGCGCGAAGAGATGGTGAATTCTATCGTCGAGTCAGGCCCCGATCCACGTCTCGGACTTACGCCGTCCGTCCGGTGGAAGGAAATCGAGCGTTCGGCTGATATAGGGACTTGTTTCGCACGCCCGGAGCGGGCATCCTAAATCGCTCGGCGACGAAACGGCGAGGTTCTCACCCGTGAAAGCGAACGCATGAGCACCATCACGATCGAAGTCTGGGACGCGACGGGGAACAAAAAGCAGCTCGTCGAACTGCCCGCCGACGCGCCGGTGAACCGGGTGATCGCGGTCCTGGTCGAGAAGATGAACCTGCCGCGGCACAGCCCGGACGGTCAGTTGATGAGCTACAAGTTCCACCACAAGGCGAGCGGGCGGCAGTTGCTCGACGACCAGACGCTTGCCTCGGCCGACGTCCATAACGGCGACATCCTGCGCCTTCAGCCCGAGATCACCGCCGGTCGGGCCGGGGGAGAGTAGGATGGAGTCCGAGCCGGTCCTGGAGGAAGTCAAGCCGTGCCCGCTCTGCGGGGAGCCGATCCTCGCGGTGGTGCTCAAGTGCCGCCACTGTGGCGAGTACCTCGACCCCGCCCGACGCGCAGCGGAGCATGCCCCGGACGCGGTCGAGCGAATGCTGCTCCCCGTCGGCCGGCCAGCCTCGGCCATCGCGGCTGGGTATCTCGGGCTGTTCTCGTTCATCCCCGTTTTCGGGCCGATTGCCCTCATCGTGAGCCTGGTTGCGCTCCGGACCCTGAAACGCCACCCTGAGCTGAGCGGGCGGGCCGGGCGATCTTCGGGTTGGTCATGGGCCTGGTCACGACCTTGTTGTGTCTCTTTGTTGTGATCATGATCGCCATTGAAGCCTGGGATAATGCGCACGGCCGCAGGCCGCGCTTCTGAACGATCCCCCCCAAACCGCTCGGAGCGTTTCGTGAGCCAGGTCATCCGGATCGGCGAGAACGACGAGGGACGCTTCGCGCGCTTCGAGTTGATCAGTTGGTGGGACCAGGCGCGCCTGTCGCGGGCTCGTGTGGTCGTGATCGGCGCGGGGGCGCTGGGAAACGAGATCCTGAAAGACCTGGCGCTCCTGGGTGTGGGCAACGTGTTCGTCGCGGATCTCGATCGGATCGAGAACTCGAACCTGTCACGCTCGGTCCTCTTTCGGGAGGAGGACTGCGGCCGGCCAAAGGCCGAGGTCGCCGCTCGACGCGCCACGGAAATCTATCCTGAGATGCGGGTCCGGCCGTTCGTCGGCAACGTGGTGTACGACCTCGGGCTCGGCGTTTATCGGTGGGCCGACGTGATCCTCGGGGGGCTCGACAACCGCGAGGCCCGCGTGGCGATCAACCAGGCGGCCGCCCGCGCGGGCAAGGTCTGGATCGACGGGGCGATCGAACGGCTGGACGGCGTGGCCCGCGTCTTCGACCCGGCGACCGGTCCGTGCTATGAGTGCACGATGGGTGAGAACGACTGGAAGATGCTCGAAGCCCGCCGCAGTTGCGCCTTGCTCTCGCGCGGCGAGATGGAGCAGGGGAAGGTGCCGACGACCCCCACCACGGCCGCCGTGGTCGCGGGCATCCAGACGCAGGAAGCGGTGAAGCTCCTCCACGGCCTCGACGTCCTCGCCGGCCGCGGCTTCGTTTTCGACGGCACGCACCATCAGAGCTACGTCGTCCGGTACACGCGGGATGAGGATTGTCCCGCCCACGAGCCGTTCGAGCCGGTGGTTGCGCTGGACTGGCGCGTGGCCGAAACGCGCGTCGGCGACCTGCTCGAGCGGGTTCGATCGGACCTCGGGCCGGAAGCGGTCGTGGAGACGAACCAGGACCTGCTCGCCGCGCTGACCTGCGCGCGTTGCGGCCAGGAGGAACCGGTCTATTCTTCGCTGGGTAAAGTGACCGAAGCTCGTGGACGCTGCCCGCGTTGCGGCGAGCCGCGAGCGCCCCGCGTCTTTCACGTGCTTGACGGGCATGACCGCGGGCTGAACGATCGGACGCTGGGCGCCATCGGCGTGCCGCCGTGGGACGTGCTCGGCGGGCGGGCGGGCCTGGAGCTGCGCTACTACGAGTTTGCGGGCGATCGCGCGGACGTTTTGGGAAACCTGGTTTGACGACGTCTACCGAGGTGCCGACGACATGGCCGACTCCCCCCCGGAAAGCCGCATCGACGTCCGCCTGCTCGGTGACAAGGCGTTGCCCCGCGGCGAGTTCCCTGGCGGCAAGGGGGAAGTGTTTCGCGTCTACTTCGCGCCCGCGGTTCATGAGGCGCTGTGGAAACACGCGAGCGAGGACACGTCGGTCGAGATCTGCGGCGTCCTCGTCGGCGCGTGGGAGCGCGACGTCAACGGACCGTTCGTCCGCATTACGGAGTCGATTCGTGGTGAAGCGGCCGACAACAAGTTCGCGGAAGTGACGTTCACGCACGAGACGTGGGCAAAGATCAACGCCCGGATGGACACCGACTTCTCGCACTTGTCGATCGTCGGCTGGTATCATACGCATCCGGACTTTGGCATTTTCCTGTCCGACCGGGACCGGTTCATTCACGAGCACTTCTTTTCCGGGGCGGGTCAGGTCGCGCACGTGATCGACCCGGTCCGGAAGGACGAGGGGGTTTTTGTGTGGCGGGAGGGCAAAGCCGCCCTTGCCGACCACTTCTGGGCGGGCGACCGAATCGTCCACGCGCCGCGCTCGAGCGGCGACGTGGCGGCCGAGCCGAAGCCGGGCGAAAGCACGCTCCGGGTTGCACCTGCACCGCGCTCGACATGGACCTGGACGAGCCAGCTCCTCGCATATCTCGCCCTGTTCCTACTGGGTTACGTCGTGTCCGGGTTCCGTTCGGCGTGGGAGGACCAGATGTTGAAGGAAGGGGCGGTCTACCACTTCGGCATCTGGAAGGGGCTACGGCCGGGACTGCGCGAGGAACTGGACATGGTCGCCCGCGACCTGAACATTATTGCCCGGGCGGTTCAAACGCGCGATGCTAAACCGTCCGAGGAGAAATCATCCGAGAAAAAGGCGACGGAAGTCGTCACCACCGCCCAGATCCTCGACGGCTTGAGCACCATCGGCAAGCACGTCGGCGCGATCAAGGCCGTCTACGGTTACAGCGACACCGAGCAGGAGGCCATCCGGCAACTCCTCGATCGGGCCGACGCGTCGGCCCGGCGGAGTCGCGAAGAGCCAGTAGCCGGCCGGGACAAAGCCTCCGCTGAGGCCGGCGGCAGCGCTGCGAAGGAACCCCCGGCGCCGAAGCCCAGCAGCTCGAAATGAGGGAAGTGCCGATCTCCGCGTCACGGCAACGTCGTCGACGACGAACCGCTTCGAGGACCCGCACATGTCGCAGTTTCCGCAGCCGATTCGCCTAGGAGAGGGCGACCTCTACTCCCCGCGCGTCGAAGCGTACCTGGAAGAGCAAGCGGTGCTCAACCGGGGCGTGCCGGAGGTCGAGCCACAGCCGCTCATCGTCCGCCTCATCTTCTCGAGCTATTTTTACCTGAGCATCGCGAGCGGCCTCGGCGCGTTCGTGGCGTGGGCGATCATGGAGCCGTTTTTCGATGACCCTCCGGTGGAGAATCCGGTCTGGGTCGGGATCTTCCTGTTCCCGCTCGTTGCGGGTTTCGTTGGCCTGTTCCTCGGTGCGACCGAGGGAATCATGTGCCGGAACCTTCAGCGTGCCGTCGTCTCCGCCGTTGTCGGTTTTGGGATAGGGTTTGCGGGCGGTTTGGTCGTGCTGATTCCCGCCGGCGTCGTCTACGCCATCATGGAGGCGTTGGCGGCGAGCCTCCGGAAGCCGGATGATGTCGGTCCCATGCCTAAGGGGATCGCACTTTGTGTGCATATGATCGGCCGATCGCTCGCATGGTCGTTAGCGGCGGTTCCGGCGGGCCTCGGCCAGGGAATCGCGCTCCGCGAGAAGAAGGTTGCTATGAACGGCCTGCTCGGGGGCGTTCTCGGGGGGCTGATTGGCGGCCTGCTGTTCGACCCGATCGGACTTGCCTTTGCCGGGCCGAACGGGCAGGGGGACCTGAGCCGTTGCGTGGGGTTCACCTTCATCGGCCTGATGGTCGGGTTGTTCGTTGGGCTGGTCGAGCAGTGGACCAAGACAGCCTGGCTGCTGATGCGGGCCGGTCCGCTCGCGGGGAAGCAATTCATCATCTACCGCAATCCGGCGGTGCTCGGGAGTTCGCCGAAGGCCGACATCTATCTATTCAAGGACGAGGCGATCGAGCCGCAGCATGCCCTCGTCCACAATTTCGGCGGACGTTACGAGATTGAAGACTGGAACACAGCCGACGGTACCTACGTCAACGGCATCCCGGTCACGAAGCAGATCCTCAAGCCGGGTGATCAGATCGTCCTGGGAAAGACCGTCCTCGAATTCGCGCTGAAAGAGACGTCCTGAGCCGGTCCGCGTTCGCGAGTTGTTCGGTGACACGCCAAGGGTGAGCCCCATGCCGATCTCATTCAGTTGTAAGTTCTGCGGCAAGCGACTGAAGGCCCCCGATAGCGCGGCGGGCAAGACGTCGAAGTGTCCCCAGTGCGGGAAACCGGTTACCTGCCCCGAGCCCGTCTACGACGCCGAGCCCGTGGCGGAACAGCCCGATATGCCGGAGATTCTCGACGACGTCGATCCGTACTCCGACTTGGACGACGGGACGCCGTATGGCGTTTCCGGCCCGGCCGAGCCCGACGAATCGGCGGAGCGCCGGCGCCCCTGTCCGATGTGCGGGGAGATGATCCTCGCGAGCGCGGCCAAGTGCCGGTTCTGCGGGGAGGTTTTCGACGATGGCCTCAAGAAGGCAGGGGCCAAGAAGAAGAAAAAGAAGAAAAAAAGCTATAGCAGCGAAGATTCAGATCTCACGGCGACCGACTGGCTGTTGGCGATCTTCTGCACGAATATCGCGTGTATCGCGTCGATCATTTACATGGTTCAAGGAAAACCAAAGGGAACCAAGCTCTTGGGCCTGTCCATCGTGTTCCAGCTAATCGGGATCGCCATCGCGATCGGCGTTAACATGATGTCGGTCAATCAGCGACAGCAACAGCAGCAGCCGGGCTTCCAGCCGCCACCGAATTTCCGACCCGGACCCAACATGCCGCAGCCTCCACCTGGCTTTCCACAACCTCCGCCGGGCTTCCCCCCGCCGCAGCCCGGGTTCCCGCAGCCGAACTGATGGCAACGTGTTCAGGGTTCTGATCCGAGTGCTGGCGAAGAGAGTGCGATGCCCGCGATCGTGTCGTGTGACTGTGGCGCGAAGGTCCGGATGCCGGAAGCGACGGAAGGGCGTCTCTTCCGGTGTCCGAAGTGCAAGAACGACCTGCTGGCGACGATGGACCAAAAGATCCTCACGTCGACGATCGCCCACGGCGGGACGGTTGGGACAGCGTGTCCGATCTGCCAGGCCGGGATCCAGCAGGGAGAGGGGGTCGTAACCTGCCCCGACTGCGACCAGGTTCACCACCGCGAGTGCTGGGTCGATGTCGGCGGCTGCTCGACCTACGGGTGCCGCCAGGCGCCCGCGGTCAAGGAGAAGCAAGAGGTTGAGCCCGCGCTCTCGGCGTGGGGCGACACGAAGAAGTGCCCCGCCTGCGGCGAGAAGATCAAGGCGATCGCCCTGCGTTGCCGGTACTGCGGGACCGACTTCAACACGGTCGACCCGCTCACCGTGCGCGACCTGAGCGGGCAAGCGCGGCAGGAGGCGAACGTCGAACGGCTACGTATCATCGTGGTCGTTCTGTTCGTCGCGAGCATCCTCCTCGGCCTGCTCGGGCCACTCGTCCTGATCGCAAGTCTTGCCGTCGTGCTTCCCCAGCGGAAAGCGCTCGCGAA
>JARLIH010000315.1 GCA_031291845.1 Isosphaeraceae bacterium
GGGATTAGTAACTCCCCCCCTTACGAAGGGGGGGCCGGGGGGGGTGCGAACGACCAACCAGGCCTCTCTGTGCGCAACCCGCGTGCCACTTGCGCGAATCCTCCCCTGCAAGAAGGGAGCGGATAAGAAGGCCACAGTCCGGAACCTATCCCTGGGATTACCCATTGATCAACTCCCACTGCCGCTGCGCGATCTTGTTCATCTCGAGGACACGCCGGTAGTCGCGCGGGAAGACCTTGACGAACCGTCCCAGCGCGGCCGAAAAGTCGTTGACGATCTCTTCGCCGATCGGCGAGCCCGTGTAGAGGACGTGGCGGTTGATCAGGTTGCTCAACATGCCGATGTCCTTGTAGTCCTCGACCGGCAGCAGGTCGACCATCTCGAGGTTGCACCGCTCGCGAAAGGTGCCGTCGACGTCGTACACGAACGCGAAGCCGCCGCTCATGCCCGCGGCGAAGTTCCGGCCGGTCGCGCCCAGGATGATGACCACGCCGCCGGTCATGTATTCGCACCCGTGCTCGCCGACCCCTTCGACCACGGCCTTCGCGCCGCTGTTGCGGACGGCGAAGCGTTCGCCCGCCTTGCCGCGGATGTAGGCCTCGCCGGCCGTCGCGCCATAGAGCGCCACGTTGCCGATGATGACCGACTCGTCCACGGCGTACGCGGCCTCGGCCGGTGGCGCGACGATCAGCTTGCCCCCCGAGAGCCCCTTGCCGACGTAGTCGTTCGTCTCGCCGCGGATCCGCAGGGTGATCCCGCGGGCGACGAACGCCCCGAAGCTTTGACCCGCGCTTCCCTGGAACTGCAGGTCGATCGTGTCTTCGCGCAGCCCCGCCTCACCCCGTTTCGCGGTAACGAAGTAGCTGAGCAGCGTGCCGACCGTCCGGTTCCGGTTCGTGATCAGGTAGCTCAAGGCGACGCGTTTCTGGTTCTCGATCGCGTCCTTGCAGGCACGCACCAGCTCCCAGTCGAGCTGCTCGGCCAGCACGTCGGGCTGCCGCTCGACGCAACGGATCGGCGTGCCGTGCGGCACCTCGGGCATGTGCAGGATCGGCGTGAGGTCGAGCCGGCTCGCCTTCCAGTGCGCTTTGAGCGAGCGGGGCGTGAGCAGATCCGCGCGGCCGATGATCTCGTCGAGCGTGCGGAAGCCCATCAGGCTCAGGACCTCGCGGACCTCCTCGGCGACGAAGAACAGGTAATCGATCACCTGTTCGGGCGTGCCCGTGAACCGCGAGCGAAGCACCGGATCCTGCGTGGCGATACCGACCGGGCAGGCATTGAGGTGGCACTTGCGCATCATGATGCAGCCCATCGCGATCAAGGGCGCGGTGGCGAACCCGTACTCCTCGGCCCCGAGGCACGCCGCGACGATCACGTCGCGCCCGGTCTTGATCTGGCCGTCGGTCTGGAGCCGCACGCGCCCTCGCAGTCCGTTCCGCACGAGCGTCTGCTGCGTCTCGGCGAGACCCAGCTCCCACGGGATGCCCGCGTGGCGGATGCTCGAGATCGGCGACGCCCCCGTGCCGCCGCTGTCGCCGCTGATCAGGATGCGGTCCGCATAGCCCTTCGCCACGCCGGTCGCGATCGTGCCCACGCCCGCCGCCGCGACGAGCTTGACGGACACCTCGGCGTGCGGGTTCGCGTTCTTCAGGTCGAAGATGAGCTGGGCGAGGTCCTCGATCGAGTAAATATCGTGGTGCGGCGGGGGCGAGATCAGGCCGACGCCGGGCGTGCTGTAGCGGGTCTTGGCGATGAAGTTGTCGACCTTCGTGCCGGGGAGCTGTCCCCCTTCGCCGGGCTTCGCCCCCTGGGCCATCTTGATCTGGATCTCGACGGCGTTCGCCAGGTAGTTGGCCGTGACGCCGAAGCGGCCGCTCGCAACCTGCTTCACCGCACTGTTGCGCCAGTCGCCGTTGGCGTCGCGCCGGAAGCGCGCGGGGTCCTCGCCCCCTTCGCCCGTGTTGCTGCGGCCGCCGACGCGGTTCAAGGCAATCGCGAGGGCCTCGTGCGCTTCCTTGCTGATGCTGCCGAAGCTCATCGCGCCGGTGAAGAACCGCTTGACGATCTCCTTGGCCGGCTCGACCAGCTCCAGCGGGATCGGCTTGCGCCCCTTGCGCACTTCCATCAGCCCGCGCAGCGTGCAAAGCTGCCGGCTCTCATCCTCGGCCGCGCGGGCGAACTCCTGGTAGCTCGCGTAGCTCTTCTGCTTGAGCGCGTGCTGGAGCTTCTGGATCGTATCGGGGTTCCACATGTGGAACTCGCCCCGGCGCCGCCACATGTGCTCGCCGCCGCAGTCCAGCTCCGGCTCCTCGACACCGGGCACGGGCGGAAACCCCACCTCGTGGCGCACCAGCGACTCGCGGGCGATGACGTCTAGACCGATCCCGCCGAGCCGGCTCGGCGTGCCCGTGAAGTGGTGGTCGATCACGTCGCGGCCCAGCCCGATGGCCTCGAAGATCTGGGCGCCCCGGTAGCTGAGCAGCGTGCTGATCCCCATCTTGCTGAAGACTTTGAGCAGCCCTTGATCGATCGCGGTCCGGTAATTCTTGGCGGCCTTCTCCAGGTCGAGGACCGCTCCCGCCGGGTCGAGCAGAAGCCCGTCCCGCGCGAGCGCATCGAACGTTTCGAAGACCATGTAGGGGCAGACCGCCCCCGCGCCATAGCCGACCAGGAGCGCGACGTGGTGAATCTCGCGCGCTTCGCCCGTCTCGGCCACGATCCCGCAGCGCGTCCGCCGGCCGGTCCGGATCAGGTGGTGGTGCACCGCCCCGACCGCCAGCAAGCAAGGAATCGCGACGTGCTCGGCGTCGACCCCCTGGTCGGAAAGGACCAGGATCGTCGCCCCGTCGTCGACGGCCTCCGACGCCTCCGCGCAGAGGTGTTCAAGCGCCTCGGCCATTCCCGCTTCACCGCGCTCCTTTCGGAACAGCGTCGCGAGCGTACGCACCGAGAACCCCGGCCGGTCGAGCGCCCGGATTCGCGCCAGGTCGGCGGCGTTCAGCACCGGCGACTTGAGCCGCAGCAGCCGCGCGTGCTCGGGGGTCTCGCCCAGGAGGTTCGCTTCGCGCCCGAGGAGCGACTCGGTGTTCATCACGACCTTCTCGCGGATCGGGTCGATCGGCGGGTTGGTCACCTGGGCGAAGAGCTGCTTGAAGTAGTTGTAGAGCAACTGCGGGCGCGCGCTCAGGACGGCCAGCGGGGTGTCGATCCCCATGCTCGAGACCGGCTCTTTACCGTCGTGCGCCATTGGCAAGAGGACGCGCTGAAGGTCCTCCTGGGTGTAGCCGAACGCCTGCTGGCGGGCCATGAGCGTGGCCGGATCGGGCGCGGGCTCGGCGGGCGCCGCCGGAAGGTCTTCGAGCCGGAGGTGGTGCTGCTCGATCCAGAGCGGGTAGGGACGGCGGTGGCAGATGTCGTCCTTGAGCTCATCGTCGGCGACGATCCGGTGTTCGGCCGTGTCGACGAGGAACATCTTCCCGGGTTCGAGCCGTCCCTTGAGGCGGATATGTTCCGGCGGGATCGGCAGCACGCCCGCTTCGCTGGCCATCACGACGAGGTCATCCCGCGTGACCACGTAGCGGCTGGGGCGCAGGCCGTTCCGGTCGAGCGTCGCGCCGATGAGGCTGCCGTCGGTAAAGACCAGGCAAGCCGGACCGTCCCAGGGTTCGGTCAAGCAGCTATGGTACTGGTAAAACGCGCGCCGGGCCGGGTCGAGGCGGTCCTGCCCTTCGTAGGCCTCCGGCACGAGCATCATCACGGCATGCGGCAGCTCGCGGCCCGAACGCACGAGGAGCTCGAGCGCCCGGTCGAGCACCGCCGAATCGCTCAGGCCGACGAGGTCGGCGGGAAGCACTTTCGGCAGGTCGTTCTTGAGGACCTCGCTCCGCATGGACGACGCGCGCGCCTGCAGCCAGTGGACGTTTCCCTTGAGCGTGTTGATCTCGCCGTTGTGCGCCAGCAGGTGGAACGGCTGAGCGAGGCCCCACTGCGGAAAGGTGTTCGTGCTGTATCGGCTGTGAACGAGGGCCAGCGCCGATTCGAGCGCGGGGTCGGACAGGTCGGGGAAGTACTCCGAAAGCTGGTCGGCCTTGAGCATCCCCTTGTAGACGATGGTCCGTGCGCTGCAGCTCGGCACGGCGAACCGCGGCGCGTCGGCCTCGAGGCTTTCCTCGGCCGCCCACCGCTCCGCCTGGCGGCGGATGACGAAGAGCGCGCGTTCGAAGGGCTCGCCGGCCGCCGTCGTGTCACCTCGGCCGATGAGCAGTTGCTCCATCACGGGCTCTTGCGAGCGGGCGAGCCAGCCGATCGAGGCCGAAACCACCGGGACGGTCCGCCACCCGAGCACCCTCTGCCCCTCGGCGATGACGAAGGCCTCGAGGGTGCGCTGACAGATCAGGCGTTGCGCGCTCTTCTTCGGGAGGAACGCGAACGCGACGCCATAGTTCCCCTCGGCGGGCAGGTTGATTTCCAGTTGTGCCGCCTGGCCCCGGAAGAAGGCGTCGGGCAACTGGAGCAAGATCCCCGCCCCGTCGCCGGTCTCCTGGTCGCACCCGCACGCCCCGCGGTGATGCAGGTTGCGGAGAACCTGGACGCCCAGCTGCACGATCGTATGGCTCTTGCGGCCGTCCAACCGAGCCACGAAGCCCACGCCGCAGGCGTCTTTTTCGAATGCAGGGTCGTAGAGCCCTTCTTCAAGCGGTGGGCGCGGGACCGACGGATTGGGCGGAGATTGCTGGGGCATGACGACTCATCCCAGGGGCTTTGCGCAGGCGCCCGTCACTTCACCCCGCGCGGCAGCCACCGTCACCGGCAGCGAGGGAAGTTTGTCGGTCTTTTCGACGAGAGTTTGTGCGTTGGGAATCTGCTGAACCCCTTAGAGCAACTCCCGTACCCCGGACTTTGGAAGGCTTGGCCGCGTCGGTGCATTCGACGGTGGGATAGAAACTTAGGTCATGCCTCGGGAGTGTGGAACGGAGGCGGGAAACGGGCGTCGCCCAAGCCTTGGGCAGTCAGTGCCCGTAAAGAGTCAGCCGCGGGGCGCCCTCGCGAGAGTCTCCCCCGCATGCACGCGGCCAGCCGCGGGGCTGACACACATGCCGGATCGGCTCGCGCTTTTCGGAACGTTGACGTGCGGGGCGCGGCGACGTGCGGGCCAAGCTCACCTCTTCCTTCCTCGCAGGGCGGCGGAGCCGCAAACAATGTTGGGTCCGCACGGCGGACCTTACGAATTGGCAATCCGTGCTGCACGACCACAAGCTCCGGACTAACGCCGTAGGCGCCCGCCGGTTGGCGAGTGAATTTAAGATGACTGGAATGCCTGGGGTAAGACGCCCGGCCGGCCGCAGTGGACCAAAGGGCGAGCCCGCGCGGGTTTTTCGGGGTTTCTCGTAATTCCTCGTGATTTCTCGTAACCCGGTTTGATCGCATCCCGGGGTCATCCGCGGCCCTGTCGACCGGCCTGAGTGGACTGTCCGTAACAGCAAGCAGGCCTAGGAGATGAGTACTGTCATCGCCACGTCCACGTCAGGCGGGAGCGGCACGCAGCCGGCCCCGGCACAGCAATTTCTCGTATTTTTCGTAGCCATCTCCGCTCGCAGCTCCCGTAGCGACCGCCGACCCGTCTGACTGACCGGCCGCCAACGGACTTTTCTGCCCGTGAAGCGCGCAGCGGCCATCCCTCGGAACCGCCCCATGCCGCTTCGAGCGCACGGGCGCACACTATAAGACGACGCGGAACCCCCGGTTGTTCGATGGGACCCGTGAATTTCGAGACTTCGCGATGAACACCACCGCTGGGCGACCGGCGTTCGGACGGTCCTTGGAGTGCGACGGCTTGCCGTCGCTTTGTCGCCAGCGGGACCAAAGGGGACATTGCTATTAGTCGACGCGCTATGAGAGGTCTAGGTAATGTGTCGGTAGTCACCATTCGCAGCGGCATTACCCAGTATTCCGAGTCAGTGATGACCAATAGCAATGTCCCCTTTGGCTCCCCATGGAGGTTCGCCGAAAGTTAAGAGGGCAGGGGGCCGGAGTCAAGAACGCGTTGCATGTCCTTTCCTTCCGCCCTTTCCTTCGGCCACCCGCGCATCACCGGCCTCATCGTCGCCTGCGTGGCGACCATCGTCGTCCTCGTATGGGGACCGCGAACGTTGGTCCGAACGAAGAACACTCAACGATTGTCATGAGAATCGCGAGGTGCTCTTGGATTGTCTGCGCGCCTGGTCTCGACATGTTTTCGTCTCGGCAGGTAGGCGAGATCGTCGAACGGGACCGGCTCTGGTTTGCTGATTTCCGACTGGCAGAGATCACTCCCGATGTACAGCCAAGCTGAGGAGGCTGTCTCTTGAAGCTCGGGCTCCGTCCTCGATAGAATTAATGGATGGTCCCGTCATCCGAGAGACGTACAAAGGGAGCCCATCCCATGTGGCGATGCCCAAAGTGCCGGTCAAGTGTCGATGATTCGTTTGGGGTCTGCTGGTCCTGTGGGACGACTCCCGATGGCATCGAAGACCCAAACTTCGTCATCGCCGATGAAGCCGATCCGATCCCCAGTGAGGAGGCTTCCGAGGGAACCGACGTGGATGATCCCCTTGCTGACTTCGCAGGGACACCCCTCCCTGATCTTGTCGCATGCTACACAGCAAGCGATGCCGCCGAGGCGAGGTTCATCGCCGACGAGTTGATGGAACAAGGCATTCCCGCGATTCCCGACAAGCTCGACGTCGACTCGCTGGTCGGGATGTACGGATCTGGAGCCAAGGTCCGTGTGCGACAGGATGACCTTCTACGAGCCCAAGCCTGGCTCAAAGCCTACGAGGATCGACGAAAGTCCCGGCAGAGAATCATGCCAGGCACTTAACTTACGACGGTCGATGAGACTCCGCAAGACGCGGCCCTTGAACGTGTCGAGATTGACTGAGTGGAGAGGCCGCGCTCGAAACGGGGCGAGAGCATCTCGGTCCGCACGCCTCTACCGCGACACGGTGCAAACGCGCGAGGAGGGAGGTTGGGCCCTTGCTGATGCGTCGGAACGGCCGAGACGCGCAAATTCACTCATTCGGGCTCGCTGCCCCGGCGCGCAGAGAGAGGAATATCAAGCGAATCCGCCCAGGCAAGCAAGAACCGGCTCAGGCGGCGGGGGCACTGGCCGAGAGATCACGGGGCACTTGATTGCGATGCCAACGCCGACCATGCGCCGCCGCCGCTTCGGCCAGGCGCTGGGGACGGCCGAAGTGGCAGCCGGGGCGCTGACTCCGCGTAAACATCGCCGACACCGTGGCGCTCCACTCGGCACGGGACTGTCACCGGGCCGTTGACCGTCGGACCGGACGGCAACTTGTGGTTCCCGGCGGAGAGCGAGAACCGGATCGGTCAGATAACCTCGTCCGGTGTGATCACGGCGGTCACGTTTCCGTTGACCGGCTACACGCCGGTGGGCGTGCCGCTGATTAACGGTGCCGATGGTGACCTCTGGTTCATCGCGATTCCGAGGGAGGGGAGGCAAGGAGCCTTTCAGTCGGACGTCGTCCGCGTGAACCTTGCCCCTGTGCCGGTCGTGGACGCCGTCAGCCGGTCCGGCTTCCACATGCAACCGACCCGTCTCCTGCTCACCTTCAATCGCCCGATGGACCCTGCCGCGGCGCAGAACGTGGGCAACTACACAATTATCCCGGTTAACAGACAGGGCCGTCCGCTGCGCCGGCGCGAACGGCCGATTGCGATCGAAGCGGCTACCTACAATAGCGGGACGTACGCCGTCACGCTCACCACCGCGCGCCGGTTGAACGTTCAACGCTACTACGAACTCACGGTCAATGCCGCTGCACCAAGCGGTTTGGCCGACATGGACGGCACACCACTGGGCGGCGCGGGAGCGGGTCCTTTCCAGGCGGTGCTGCACGGTTTCTCCGAGATCGCGCTCGGACGAGCGACACGGTCGGCCGCTCGAGGGCACGGGTCGCCTGACCAGCCCGAGCCCCGTTGATTAGACATGCCGGGGATCCTGGGGTCAGGTTTGGTTTTTGTTTTTTTTCGGCAGGGCCCCTCACACACACACACAACACCCCCCACAATAACTCCGGGCTGGCTATTCAGGCGCCAACAAC
>JARLIH010000032.1 GCA_031291845.1 Isosphaeraceae bacterium
GCACGTCGCGGCTCGGCGAGGTGTGGTACGCGGAGGGGGACACGCCGCTCGGACCTTGGGCCTACGCGCGCAAAGTCGTCACGCACGAGCACTACTCGTTCTACAACCCCAAGCAGCACCCGCTATTTGACAAGGGCCGGGGCCGCGAGATCTTCTTCGAGGGGACGTACACGCAGATGTTCTCGGGCAATGACCGCGCGACTCCGCGCTACGAATACAACCAGATCATGTACAAGCTCGCGCTCTCCGACCCGCGGCTGAACCTGCCGGTGCCGGTCTACTCCGGGCCGGGGGCCGCATACGTGACCAAAGCTTCGCTCGGCGCAGCGGCGGGGGCGCGAACGATCCCGTTCTTCGCACTCGATCGAGCGATCGACGGGGGCGTCGCCGTGTTCGCGGCGGGCGAGGAGCGGGGCCGCTCGTCGCTGACTGTCGCTGGGCCGGCGGCGCGGGGCGAGGAGAGGCCGAACTTTTACGCGCTTGCGGTCGACGTGAAGGAACCGCCTCCCGGGACCGCGCTCCTCTATGAATACCAGAGCACCGGGCAGAGCGGTTCGGTTTATGCGACGTCGCCCGCGCGCACGCTGGACGGTTTCCGGCTGGTTGAGCGGCCGCTGTGCCGGGTCTGGACGAACCCGGCGCCCGCGGCGATCGTTCCCGAGTGACGGCGGTCACGTCATGAGCTGGCACTCGCGTTCCGCGTCGATCGCGTTCTGGAAATACGGGTCGAAGTCGGCGGCTGTCTCGGTCCCGTCGAGCGTGCGGGGGTGTGCGCGGGCGAACTGTTCGACGAGGTCGCGATCGAGCCCCCCGTTCGAGGCGTTGGCGCGGAGGATCTCGAGGCACTTACCGTGCGGAATCGCGTTGCGGTACGGCCGCTTGCTCGAGAGCGCGTCGTAGACGTCGGCCACCGAAAGCATCCGGACGAGGAACGGGATTTCCGTCCGGGTGAGCCCGTCCGGGTAGCCTTTGCCGTCGAGTCGTTCGTGGTGCCAACGGATGAGCGGGATGATGTCGCGCATCGAGTGGAGCGGCTCGACGATGGAGACGCCCTGGGCCGGGTGCTGCTGGATGATCGCAATCTCCTCGGGGCTCAGGGCGCCCGGTTTGTCGAGGATCGCGTCGGGCACGCAGATCTTGCCGATATCGTGGAGTAGCCCCCCTCGTCGCAGGAGCTCTCGTTCCGCCGGCGAGACGCCAACCCGATCGGCCAAGCCCAGGGCGTAGCGCGTCACGCGCGAGGCGTGGCCTTGCGTGTAGGGACTCTTGGCTTCGACGGCGCGGGCGAATGCGAACACAACGGCCTGGCTCGTCTGGAGCCCGACGATTCGGATTCCGACTTGAAGCCGGGCGCGCAGCTCTTCCCGGTCGAATGGCTTCGCGATGTAGTCGTCCGCTCCGCTGTCGAGGGCAGCGACGATGTTTCCTTTGCCCTCCTTGGCAGTGATCACAATGACGTAAGTCGGCTCCGGCTTCGGCAGCGCGCGGAGTTGGCGGCAGACGGCCAGGCCGTCCATCCCGGGCATCATCCAATCGACGATCGCCAGGCGTGGCGCGTCCTCGCGGCGCAGGATCTCCCAGGCGGCAGTGCCGTCGGCCGCGGCGATCGTTTCGTAACCCCACTCGCCGAGCGTACTCGCTAGCAGATGGCGGTAAAACAGGTTGTCCTCAGCGACTAATATTTTCATCGAATGCGCGAGTCCGTTTTGGGGTCGTTGAACGTGAGGAGAACGGCGTCGATCTCCGCCACCAGCTCGGCGAACACTTCGTGCGCTCCTGCGAGGACCGAATCGCGTCCCATCGTCTCGAGCCGGAGCGCTGCCGCCGCCGCCTTCCCGGCCCCGAAGAAGAGCAGCATGCTCTTCAGCGTGTGGGCCGAGCGGCAGAGGTCGGCCGGCTTTCGCCCCTCGGTCGCGGCAGCGATCTCCGACATGAGCGCCGGGCACTCGGCACGGAAGGTCGCGATGAGTTCGTCAAGAAGCTTGGCGTTGCCCCCCACGCGGTCGAGGCTGCCGGCCGTGTCGACCGGCGAGTCGATCAGGGGAGCAGGAGAATTGGGCGCCGCGGTAGGGGCGACCGAGCGGATCGCATCGACCAACTCCTGGTCGCGGATCGGCTTGCTGACAAAGCCATCCATCCCCGACGCGAGGCAGTGCTCTCGATCCTCCTTCATTGCCCGGGCCGTCAGGGCGAGCACTGGGGTGCGTAAGCCGGTCCCCTGCTCCTGGGCGCGGATGCGCCGGGTGGCCTCAATTCCATCCATGTCGGTCATGTGGAGGTCCATGAAGACGATGTCAAACGTCTCCCGCTGCAGCGTCTCCAGGGCTTCGGTTCCGTTGGACGCCACGCGTACCTCGTGCCCCAGCTTCTGAAGCTTTTGGATCGCCACCTTCTGATTGAAGACGTTGTCCTCAACGAGGAGCACGCGCAGCCGTACCAACGGATCGTTGGCGGCGGGCGGTGCCGGCGGTTTCAGTCCCACGTGGCCCATGAGCGCCTCGGACAACACTCTCCGGAGGTCATCTCGCTGGACCGGCTTCGTCAGGTGGAACGACGCGCCAGAGCGCCGGAACCCGGCGAAATCATCGCGCAAGTTCGCCGGCGACAGCAGGAACACGATCGGTCCGAACGCCAGCCCTTCCCGCATGGCTCGCCTCGCCAGCTCGAAGCCGTCGGTTCCCGGCATGGCCGCGTCGATGAGGATGATCGCATAAGGCATGCCCCTCGCTGCGGCCTGGCGCAGCGCCTCGAGCGCAGCGGTCGCATTCGTGGCTGCCATGGGCGCGAGGCCGAGCCGTTCGAGTTGCTTGACGACGATGTCTCGCGACGTTGTGTTGTCATCGACGACCAAGGCAGGCAAATTGGCCCAGGCGGGGGGGATGGCGTAATCGGCAGAGCCGGACACGGGCCGGACGCCAAAGCGGGCCGTGAAGTGGAACGTGCTGCCTTGGCCCAGTTCACTCTCGACCCAGACCCGTCCCCCCATCATCGCCACGAGCCGAGTGGAGATCGTGAGTCCGAGGCCCGTCCCCCCGTAGCGGCGGGTCGTCGAGCCGTCGGCCTGGGTGAAAGGCTCGAAGATGGCCTGCCGTTTTTCCTCGGGGATGCCGATGCCCGTGTCGGAAACCGCGAAGTGAAGTGTCGCTTCTCCGTCGTGTTGCTCCACTGTCTGAATGCGGACGACGACCTCCCCCTGGTCGGTAAACTTGATGGCGTTGCCGACGAGGTTGATGATGACCTGGCGCAGCCTGAGGTCGTCGCCGACCAAATCGTTGGACACGGTGGAATCCATATCGAAGGCGAGTTCGAGCCGCTTCTGGTGCGCGCGGATCGCGATGGCTTTCAGCGAGTCGCCGACCACCGAACCCAGGCTGAACGCGACGTGCTCGAGCGTGAAGGTGCCTGACTCGATCTTGCCAAGGTCGAGGATGTCGTTGATGACCGACAGGAGCGAATCGGCCGACGTCTTGACGGTTTCGAGGTACTCGCGTTGCTCGGCGTTGAGATCGGTATCGAGCGCTGCCTCGGTCATGCCGAGTACGGCGTTCATTGGGGTCCGGATCTCGTGGCTGACGTTGGAGAGGAAGTCCGACTTCGCGCGGTTCGCGGCCTCGGCCCCTTCCTTGGCCTGCCGGAGTGCGAGCGCCTGCCGCCGCATCTTGGCCTGCGCGCGCTTCAGCCGGCGGAGCAATTCGCGAAGCTGGTTGTTCTTGTTCTCGACAGGGGTCAGGTCGTCGAACGTCGCCAGCGCGCCCCGGCAAGCGCCGTCGTCGCCGATGATTGAGGTGGCGTTCACCGAGACGGTTCGAACGTCGTCGGGGCCCGTGCGGAGACCCAGGATGGCCCCGCGCTGGGGGGTGCCCTCGGCGATCGTGCGCAACCAGGGGAGCCCGCGACCGGCGTGATCGGCCCGGCGAGGCACCCAGCCGATCTCCGACGCCCGGCGGCCCCGGAGCGTCTCGGCCGGAATGCCTACGGTCTCCGCGAAGGCGTCATTGGCGAGCGCGATCCGCTGCTCCTTATCGAGGACGAGTACCCCTTCCATCACCGTGTTCAAGGTGGCACGCACCCGGTCCGGTAGCACACCCGAGGCGCCTCGCCCGATCTTTCGTAGCGTCGCGCGCAGGTACAAGAACGTCGCGAGCGTGCTGGTCGAGCCGACGAACAAAGCGAGAGGGAGGAGCGAACCGCCGAGGAGTGCGAGGACCCGGTACCGCGCCAGCGGCCGGAAGCAGACTTCGATCGTACCCCACGGCTTCGCGCCAAGCGTAATAGGTACGTACATGTGCGATGGGGTCGACACCGCACCGGGCCCCGCACCCCAGTGCTGGCCATGGGACCCGTCGACCACGACGAAGTGTCCGTCCGGGCCGCGGACCGCGGCGGAAAGGACCTCGGGGTTGCGCCGGACGGTCGCTCGGATCAGGGCCTCGGCCGTAGGCACGTCGTTCCGCTGCGCGGCGAACGAGCATGCGACGGCCAAGCCCTCACACAGGGCCTTTCGTGCCTTCAGCTCGGCGGCCTCGCGGTCGGGCAGTAGCCCGAGGGCGTGGGCGGCGAATAAGATGCTGATGGTAAGGCTGGAAAGACCCAGGCTGATGCGCACCATGGTCGGCGTCCGCGTCCTCTCGGTCGCGGTTCCCTTCGATGAGTGATTGCAGCGTTTCCTCTTCCTCGCCGGCCGGAGTTCCTCCGGGCCGTTTCCTTTCCTTCTCCCAGTCCGACAGAACGGCTAACGGATCCATCTCACTCCACAGCGGGCGCGACGTGAGCAGGCTGAGCAACACGTATCCCCCGCGCGCGTGCAGCAGGACGTACCCGACGTACGCAACGGCCCCCACTCCGATCACTTCTTCGAGTTTGTCAAAAGGGTGCCCGGCTGCGACCTGCTTCTCGATATTGTCGAGCGCCTCCCAGAGCCGATCGGGAGGGGCGATGAGACCAGCCAGCGCCGGCGGCTGTGACGGGGCCGGTAATGCCGTCCGCACGTCGACGTTGGTTCCGTTGCCTGAAATGGCTGCCGCGACGACCGCGAGCCGTGGTGAGGTGGACTCCACAACGTTGCTGAAAGCGGCCTGGACGGCCGCGACGGGCGGCGCGTCGCTGATGCCGGGATTCCCATCGCGGGAATGCCCCGCAAGGGCAGGGTTGGACGGGCTGAACGCTGTCGAGGCGGTCGCCGTTACCCCGCTCGCCGGGGTCGTGGGACTCTCACCGAGCGCGCCGTTGCCGAGAATGAGGGCCACGGCGAACGGCATCGGTGCAGTCGGCGAAAAGGAAAGGACGCGGCTCGGCGGCGTCGAGCCCCCGATCGGGCCCAATGTTAGCACGGGTGGGACGGTTCCGAGATCGGAGTCTGACACCACGGGCGTGAGCGTGACGAACGACGAGATCGTGGTCGGGACGTCCGCAATCGACCGAACCTGGTCCGGACCGGTCACGGTAACCGCGGCGTGAAGACTTCCCTCCGCGGTGTAGGCGTGGGTGCCGACGACGACGAAACTCCGGGGGCCCGTCTGGCTCACCTTGGCCGGCGTCGTGATGCCGTCGCCCCAGTCGACCGCCGCCGAGAAATCGGAGTCGGAATCAGAGTCATCCGCGACGTCGAACCGCGCGACGATGCCGTGAAACGGCTCGCCCGTCGATGCGCTCACCGGTATTCCCTCGATCGTCAGCGCCGCGTCAGTCACGACCGCGAGCCCGGACGCCGTTCCCTCGCCTCCTCCGTTGGCGAGGACGACGACCCGGGCGGCGTAAACGCCCTCTGCACCGAATGTGTTGCCGCCGCTCACGGTCAGCGTGCCGTCGTCGCGGCGGATTGTCCCCGCCGACACCTGCCCGTCGCCCCAGGAGATGGTCGCCGAATACTCGGACGGGTCCCTGGGCGTACCGGCGTCACTGAACGTCGCGACAATCCCTTGGAACGGCACGCCGGTCGTCACTGGCAGGTTGCGTACCGAGACGACCAGGGGCGCGCCGGTAACGATCGCGGTCCCGGTGGTCGACGCTTCCGCGGCGTCGAAGTCGATCTGTACGTCAGTCGCGAATGACCCCGCGGTCCCGAACGTATTCGTGCCCACAACGTTGAAGATCTGTCGCGACGGATCGTAAGTAATCGTTCCCGGCGAGACGTGTCCGTCGCCCCAGTGGATTTCGGCGGAGTAGCGGTCGACGGGAGCCGGCGATTCGTCGGAGAAGGTTGCCACGAGCCCCGCGAAGGGGGTGCCTTCCGTTGCCGGCACAGTCAGGCTGGTGACGTTCAGAACGCGGGGCGTCACGGTCAAGCGGCCCGCCCGATAGACGATGGCATAGTTCGGGTCGCCAAGGCCGAAGGGAGTCACCGGATACTCGCCCGGCGTGCTGGAGTCGTCGGCCGGCGTAAAGAACGAGACCGTGCCGAGGTCCGCCGGAACATCCCCCGCGGCGAGTCCGGCGAAGCTGGCGGTGAAGGGAGGGGTGGCTGCGCCGTAGACCTTGGTCGAGTCATCTGTGGTCACCGTCAAGAGTGCCGGGTCCACGCTCAAGTTGCCGGGCTGGTAGTTGATCGCGTAGTCCGGGTCGTTCAGGCCAGAAGCAATCACGGGATAGGTCCCGACAGCGCTCGACGCCTGCGCGGGGGTCTCGAAGGAAAGGGTGCCGAGCAGAGCGGGCGTGTCGCTGTTGGATAGTCCGGTGAAGGTTGCCGTGAAGCCAGGGTTTGGCTGACCGTAAAGCTTCGTCACGTCGTCGACCATGACCGTCAAGGGCGCCGCCACAACACGGAGCGTTCCGGCGATGTACGTCACGTTGTAGTTCGGGTCGCTCAAACCCGAAGCAGCGATGGCGAAGTCCCCGGTCGGGCTCTCGGCGCTGGCTGTTGTGGAAAAGAGGAGTGTGCCCACGGAAGCGGGCGTGTCGCCGTTCACCAGGCCCGAGTCAGTGGCGCTGAAGGTGGGAAGCGGTTGGCCATAGAGCTTGCTCGCGCTGTCGACGGTCACGGTCAAGGGAGCCGGCGTGACCGTCAGGGTGCCTGCTTGGTAGGAGATCGCATAATTCGTATCGTTCAGCCCGGAGGGCATCACGGCGTAGGTGCCCGCGGGACTGGACCCATCGGCAACCGTGAAGTACGAGAGCGTGCCGAGGCTGGAGGGCGTGTCGTCGTTGACGAGGCCGGCGAAGTCGCCAGAAAACGCCGAGTTCGGTAGCCCGTACGCCCGGGTCGCGCTTTTGGCAGTGACGGTCAATAGCGCGGGCGAGACGGAGAGTGTGGCGTCGAGGTAGGTGACGGCGTAATTCGGGTCGTCGATCCCGAGAGGAGTGATCGGGTAACTCCCGACCAGGCTGGCGGGGGTCGCGGCACAGCGGAAGGTGAGTGTGCCGAGGGACGCCGGGATATCGCCGCTGACCAGTCCGGTGAAGGTGGCTGTGAATGCCGGATTGGCCTGTCCGTAGAGCCGGCTTGCGTTGTCGGCCGTCACGGTCAATGGGGCGGGAGCCACGACGAGTGTCGCCGGGAGGTAGGTGACGTCGTAGTTCGTCTCGTCCAGGCCGTAAGGGGTGACGGAATAGCTTCCGACGGAGCTGGCGGCATCGGCCGCGGTGTCGACGAGGAGCGTGCCGAGGTCGGCCGGGCTGTCTCGGTTGACGAGACCGGAGTAGGTGGCGGTGAAGTCGGGGTTGGGCTGGCCGTAGACCTTGGACGCGTTTTCGGCGCTGATGGTTAGGGGTGCGGGCGTCACCGTCAGCGTGCCCGGAGTATAGGTGATCGCGTAGTTCGGGTCGTCGAGTCCC
>JARLIH010000316.1 GCA_031291845.1 Isosphaeraceae bacterium
ATGTCCTGCTTCATGAAGCCGTCGCGGAACTCTGCGACCGCCAGCTTTGCAACGGCCAGATCCAGTTCGGCCTGGCGGTGGTCCGCCGTGGCGCGCTGGACCGTCATCCGCTGCTGGCGCACCAACTCGACGTATTCCGACGAATCGAGCACGCAGAGAACGTCGCCTTTCTGGACCGAAGTTCCGTCCGGCGTCACCGAGAGGATCGTCGACTTACCGCCGCCGACCATCCGTTGCCCTTTGATGCCGATCTCGAGGCTCTCGACCTCGCACTCGATCACCGTGTTGTTGGAGCTTTCGACCCGGCCGGCAGCCGTGGTCACCACGTGCAGATCGACCCTACGCACGGGCGCCGTGGTGACGCGCTCGCGCGCTGCTTTTCGCGCCCAGAGCGAACGGTAGCTCCCGCTCCACACCGCTCCCCCAACCGCCGCAAGCAGTAAGAGAAGCGTACCGATGCGGATCCCTCGTTTACGCCAAGATCGTCGGCTTTGATGCATAGCGTCGTCGATTCCGTCCTTATCCCCGCGCGCAGTTCGCGAGCGCGGGGAGTCGGTGTCAGTTCGCGCAAAGTCGCGAGTCATCACCCGGGGAAATCAGCGAGCGACCCTGGCGTGAGTGTTCCAGCATCACTCGCAAAGGCGAGAAAAAGGCGGCTAAAGACCCATCTTCCCACGACCTAGCCGGATTGTAAAACATTAATTCGACAGTTGCAAGCGGGATCTTAAAAGGCAACGGCGCCTTCGGAGGAATGACCCGTCGCGTGCTGATGAGCCGGCATTTATCCTGGGGAACATCCGCCTCGTGGTTCGGCTTCCATTTCGGCCGCGGATCGTGTTCTCTGGAGAGAGTGGTAGCTCTTGTACTCGGCCGAGCGCAACGATCATGCATGCCCTGGAGCTGCTGAAGCAGCCGGAAGCGTTGGTGGCGAAGCCGGTGTACGCCGTCTCCGGCGACGATCCGTTTTTGCGCAGGGAAACGATCGCGGCGATTGTGCGAACGATCCTGGGCGAAGAGGAGGACGAGCTGGCCGTCGCCCGATTCGCGGGAGACCAGGCGACCCTCGCCGACGTGATCGACGAGCTGCGCACGCTTCCTTTTTTCGCCAAGACGCGAGTCGTGATCGTGGACGGAGCGGATCCGTTCGTGACCGCGCACCGCAAGGAGCTCGAGGAGTATGTCGAGCATCCGGTCTCGTCGGGGGTCCTGGTGCTCTCGGTCCGGTCCTGGCCTTCCAATACGAAGCTGGCGAAGCTCGTCGAGGCGGCGGGCCTGTCCGTCAGTTGCAAGGGCCCGGAGGAACGCGAGCGGGGCGCCTTTGAGAAGGAGCTCGTGCCGTGGTTGGTGCACTACGCCAAGTCACGTCACGGCGTGCAGCTCGAGCTCGACGCCGCGCGTCTGCTCGTGGAGCTGGTCGGGCCGGAGATCGGGCTCCTCGTCACGGATGTCGACAAGCTTTATGTGTACGTCGGCGAGCGCCCGAAGATCCACCGCGACGATGTCGCACGCATGGTCGGCGCAGGACGGACAGAGACCATCTGGAAGGCCCTGGATGCCGCCACGACGGGTAACACGGCCCTGGCGCTCGAGCTCCTGGACCGCCTGCTCGCCGCCGGTGAGCCGCCGGTCCGAGTGCTCGCGGCATTCTCGGCCTCGCTCTTGAAGGTCTACCACGCCGGCCGCTTGCGCGCGGCCCGCCTCGACCTGAAGGAAGCATGCCGCGTTGCGGGCGCTTTTCCTGCGGAGACCGTTCGGCAACAACACGCCCATCTCGGGCCGTCCCGGGTCGACGCGATCCCCCGCTTGCTCCTTCAGGCCGACCTGGACATGAAGGGCTCGTCAGTCCTCCTGCCGAACGTCGTGCTCGAGCGGCTGATGGTCGCTCTCGGGCTGCCGCGGAACGACTGAATGGCTCGACCTGGACCGGCGTTCCGTGCTATCCTGGCCGCACTCTTCGGAGTCGCGGGAGCCGCCGGCGCATGGCCAATCGGTCGAACCACTACGAGGCCGCTTTCGAGGCGTACGTCCGTGCCCTTCGGGTGCCGTGCGTGGCGATCGATGAGGCGAAGCGGGCCTTCTTCGGCGACGAGGGGGTCAAGAATCCGGATTTTCTCTTGTACCCTCGGTGCAGCCTGAACCTGGTCGTCGAAGTGAAGGGGAAGCGCGGCAAGAACGCCCGGGGGCGGCGACCGTGGGAGAACTGGGTCACGACCGACGACCTCGAAGGCCTCTCGCGGTGGCAGGAGATGTTCGGTCCGGGCTTCTTGCCGGTCCTCGTGTTTGCGTACGCTGAGCCCTTGCAACCGTTTCCGCTCCCGAGAGACAATGGGGCCTTCGAGTTCCGGAACCTCGACTATCGCTTCTGGGCGGTCGGCCTCGACGAGTACATCGCCCACCTGCGATCGCGCGGTCCGGCATGGAAGGCCGTGGCCATGGCCCGGGCGGAGTTCAGACGACGAGTACGGCCGTTGCGGGAATGGATGCCGATGACCGTGGAATCCCCCAAGCGACCTCGACCGCTCAAGGAACGCGACCGATGAGACGTTCAATCCGCCGCTTCGCCATTATGGCCACAGCGTTGACGCTGGCCCTGGGCACCGTCGACCGCCCTGCGCTGGCCCAGGAGGAGGCAGCCGGCGAGGAAAAAAGCGAAGGCAGGCCCTGGGATGGCTACTTCGCGACCGGCCTGTTTGCGGGTCTCGCCCTCTTCCTGGTCGGGAAATCGGCCCGCCGTTGAGCCGTGATCGACGGCCCATGACCGCGAGCGTTGGACCGCGCAGGCTCCGCCTTTCGCGGTTTCAGGTTCATTGCGCCGGACCGTGCGATCCTCGGACCGGCATTCACGCTTCGTGTCCCCGCAGGTAGCTTGCACGATGACCGCGACTCTCAAATCGGCGTTGGCCGTTTCGGATGTGGCCGAGCTGTATCGAACCCCGATCCTCGACCTGGTCTATCGCGCTGCCACGGTGCACCGCACGTACCACGACCCGTCGCGGGTTCAGGTCTGCGTCCTGCTGTCGGTCAAGACGGGAGGTTGCCCCGAGGATTGCGGTTATTGCCCGCAGGCCGCGCGGTACCACACGAGCGTCGAGGCCGAAGGCTTGATGGACGTGGAGTCGGTCCTGGCCGCGGCCCGCGCGGCGAAGGCCGACGGCGCGACCCGGTTTTGCATGGGAGCCGCCTGGCGCGAGGTGCGCGACAGCCCCCAGTTCGACCGCGTCCTGGCCATGGTCCGTGGCGTCAAGGACATCGGTCTCGAGGCCTGCTGCACGCTCGGCATGCTGACGGAGGACCAGGCCCGCCGGCTCAAAGAGGCCGGCCTGGATGCGTACAACCACAACCTCGACACGTCGGAAGCGTTCTACGGCGAAATCATTTCCACGCGTCGTTACGACGATCGGCTTCGCACGATCGGCCATGTCCGCGAGGCCGGTATCTCGGTCTGTTGCGGCGGCATCGTCGGGATGGGGGAGACCGAGGAAGACCGCATCGCGCTGCTCCACACCCTCGCGACCCTTCCCGAACCCCCCGAGTCCGTTCCGATCAATGCACTCGTGGCGGTCGAGGGGACGCCCCTCGGGAGTCGCCCCAGGGTCGAGATCTGGGACATGGTGCGTACGATCGCCACGGCACGGATCCTGATGCCTCGCTCGATGGTCCGGCTCTCCGCGGGGCGCATCCAGATGAGCGAAACGGACCAGGCGTTCTGCTTCCTGGCCGGCGCGAACTCGATTTTCGCGGGCGACAAGCTCCTGACCACTCCGAACCCGGAGGTCGACCGCGACGAGCAGATGTTCGAGCGGCTCGGGCTCAAGCCAATGGCCGCCCGCGGCTGAGGGCCATGGCCGACCAGCGTCTCCAAACAGTCGTCGTTACGGGTATCGGCCTGGTCACCGGGCTCGGCGGCACGCGCGAGAGCACGTGGGCCGCCCTTAAGGACGGCGGCAACGCGCTCAGGCGGCTCGACGGGCTGGTACCGGAAGGGGTTCTCCCCTGGGCCGGCGCGCCGTGGTTCGATGACGGGGGGATTGCGCCGGAATGTGGCGGAGATCCCGCGCTCTCGCTCTTGCTGCGGTCGGCCCATGAGGCGCTCACCGATGCCGGGCTCGGCCGACGGACGCCCGACGGTCCTCCTTCGTACGACCCCGAGCGGGTTGCCACGCTTGCCGGCTTGAGCAAGGGCTGCCTTCAGAGCCTGGCGAGACGGAGGCGCGACAACGACTGGATCTCGGCCGCGGCCGCCGGTTCGCGCTGGCCGGACCATTACTGGCCGAACGCGGGGGCACTCGCAATCTCCCGGAGCGCCGACCTGCGTGGACCTTGCCTCGCCCCCGTTGCGGCCTGCGCGACGGGGCTGGTCGCCGCGCTCCAGGCCGCGGACCTGATCCGACGGGGTGCTTGCGACATCGCTCTGGCCGGCGCCGGCGACGCGTCCCTCGATCCGCTCGTGCTCGGGGCCTTCCAAAAAATGGGCGTGCTGGCCCGCGGCGACGGGGCCCCGTCCCGGGCGCTGCGACCGTGGGACCGGAGGCGGAGCGGGTTCCTCGTCGGCGAAGGTGCGGCGGTCCTCGTGTTGGAACGTGCCGATCACGCGCGCGAACGGGGCGCTGTGCCCTACGTTGAATTCGCGGGGGGCGCATTCGGCGCAGACGGCTACCATGAGACGAGCCAGAATCCCGATCCTTCGGGACTTGCGGATCTCATCGCGCGAGCGCTGGTCCGTGCACGGACCGAACCGTCGGAGATCGATCTCGCGAATGTTCACGGCACGGCCACGCCCTCGAACGACCCTCTCGAATGCCGGGCCTTACGCCTGGCCCTGGGAGCACACGCCGAAAACGTGTCCTGCACCGCGAACAAGAGCCAGATCGGCCACCTCCTCGGCGCGGCCGGGGCGGCCGAGCTAGCGATCGCGTGCCTCTCGGTCCGCGACGGCATCGTGCCACCGACTCTCAACCTGGATGACCCCGACCCCGCGTGCGACCTCGACGCCACGCCGCACGTCGGACGCCGCCGGTCGATTCGCGCTGCGCTCAAGCTGTCGATCGGGTTCGGCGGCCATCTCGCGGCGGCCGTGGTACGGCGGATTGACGGAGAATCCCGTGCCCGATGACCCGCTTTCCTGGATCGACGAGGAGTCGGCCCACTGGTCATCCCGCGGCCTGGCGCGCCGGCTTCGCGCTCGCGGGGGGGCCGGACCCGGGCTGATCGTCGTCGGTGGCCAAACCTTGGTTCACTTCGGCTCGAACGACTACCTCGCCCTCGCCGGAGACCCGCGCGTGGTCGAGGCCGCACGAAGCGCGGCCGCCTTCTACGGCTGGGGCGCGGGGGCGTCTCCGCTCATCGCGGGCTGGACCGAAGCCCATCAGGCCCTGGCCGACGACCTTGCGCGATTCGAGCGGACGGATGCCGTCGCCCTGTTCCCAACCGGGTTCGCGGCGAACCTCGGCACGATCGCGGCCCTCGTGGGGAAAGAGGACGCGATTTACTCCGACCGCCTCAACCATGCCTGCCTGATTGACGGCGCCCGGCTCTCGCGAGCAACCCTGCGCGTCTACCCGCACAACGATGCGGATCGACTCGACGCACTCCTGGCTCGCGACCAGGGGCGCTTTCGCCGCTCCCTGATCGCCACGGACGGCGTTTTCAGTATGGACGGCGATCTGGCTCCCTTAGGGCCTCTCGCCGACCTCGCCGAGCGGTTCGGCGCCATGCTCCTGGTGGACGAGGCGCACGGCACCGGCGTGTTCGGACCCGACGGCCGCGGCGCAGCCGCCGCGTGCGGCGTTGCCGAGCGCGTTGCGGTTCGGGTGGGCACGCTTTCGAAGTCGCTCGGCTCGGTCGGCGGTTTCGTCGCCGGTTCGCAGCGCTTGATCGACTGGCTTGTGAACCACGCGCGCACCCTGATTTACTCGACCGGGCTCCCCGCGGCCGCGGCGGCCGCCGCACGCGAGGCGCTCGCGATCGCGCGGGCCGAACCTTGGCGACGCGAGCAGGTGGTCCACCTCGGCGACAGGCTTCGGGCCCACCTGAAGGGGGCCGGAATCGAAGTGGGCGGGTCGACCGGCGCGATCGTTCCCGTCCTGATCGGCGCGTCCGACGACGCCGTTAGCGCGTCCGAGCGGCTCCGTGCTGCGGGCTTCTTCGTGCCGGCGATCCGCCCCCCAACCGTGCCCGACGGGACCGCGCGGCTGCGCATCAGTCTGACCGCGGCACACACCGACGAGCAGGTTGAACGCGTCGGCCGGCTGCTGGCTGAAGGGTATTAGCTCAGTAACGGCGGGTCGTGTCGTCGGTCTTCGTCGCCACGTCGATCAGATGATCGAGCCGGGACAGCGTCGCGGGCGTCGCGCCTTGGTCGCGCCAGAGGATCCGGCCCTGCCGATCCACGAGGATCAATGTGGGAAAGGCCTGGATATGGAGGGCCTCCTGCACCGGGCACGTCTCGCCATCCATGCCGCTGAGCAGGACCGGGTAGTTGATGCCGAGCTGCTGGCTGGCCTTGGCGACCGCAGCCGCCCGCGCGGCCGGCGGTCCCTGCTCCGAGGCGATTCCGAGCACCGTGAGGTGCTTGCCGCCAAACCGCTTCTGAAGGTCGACGAGGTGAGGGATCGCATTGACGCACGGCTTGCACCAGGTGCCCCAGAAATCGATGAGGACGAGGTCGGAATCGAGGTCCTGGAGCCGCACGGGCTTGCCGTTCACGTCAGGGAGCCGGAAGTCGACGATCCGCCTCGATTTGGCGTCGAACCGGCAGTAGGCCAGCAGGCCGTCCTGGGTTCCCCCGGCGAGCGCGGCCGTGGTCGGCCGGGCCGGGCCGTCGGTGGAGACGATGAGCCTTGCGTGCCCCTCCGCCGATGGTGCGGGTTGAGCGCGCTCGGCCGCGGTTCCCGACGCGTCGTGGGCGGGCTGCGGGGCAGCGACGATCTCACTCCAACGGGCCCGCCGGCGCGGGCCTTGCGGGGTGCTCAGGTCGTCAGGCGCGACCAGGGCCGATTCCTCGTGAGCGACCTTCGTCCGCTCACTATCTTCGGTTGCCGAGGGCGTTTCGTACCAGGGCACCACCGGCGGCGCCTGCGAGGCACTCCCACGGGCGTTCGGGGCGAGGCTGGTGCCAGGAGTGCCCGGAATCGGTTCCCCGGCGAACGGCTTATCGGCCAAACTGATTGGCGTGAAATTCTCGGGTACGAACACAGACGACCCGGGCGTCGCCTTGGCGACGACCCGGGTCGACTTCGATCGCGTGCCACGCAGGTTCGCGCTCGTGCGCGCCGGCGATTCGGCCTCGCCCGGGTCGAGGGCCGGCGGCAATGGGTTCAGTCCGTCGTCGTCGTAAGACTCTTCGCCGGGTGCCACGGTCGAGGGCGCGGAGCCGTCTTGAATCCTCGCGCTCGAGGCGGGCCGGTCCATATCTCCTCGGCGCCAGCGAGCGGTCATGGGCGCTTCGGTATCGGTCGAGCCGCTTGGCCGTCGCTGTCGCTGCTCTTTTGGCGGCAGGTACGACTCGGCCTCGGGAGCGGGCGGAAGCAACTCGTTCCGGCCAGGCGCGGTGGCTGGTTTTTGCGGGCTCAGCTCGAATTGCTCCTGGTCTTCGTCGTCGCCGGCTCGCGGACGCGAAACGCGGCTGACGTTCCCCGAAGCCCGCGCGGGGGGCATGCTGTCCTCGTCGGGTGACAGCGTGATCTTGACATCGGTTTCGGGCGCCTGGGCTTCCGCGCTTCCCCGCAACGGTCCGAGTTCCTGGTCTTTTGACTCGGCGATCACAGTATAGCTCGCGCCCGGGCGGAGGCCCCGGAGCGTGAATGCGCCGGACTTGTCGGTTGTGGTGCTGACCACCTTACCCCCCGATGCGCCCCCCAGCGCGAGTCGCACGCGGGCGTTCGGGACCGGCTCGCCCTTGTCGTCGAAGACGCGCCCGGAGACGCGCCCGTCTTGGTTCACGCGGCGCTCGGGCGTGTACTCGTCGGCGGCTACCGACGAGCCGGGCTCACCGGCCTCAGCCGGCAACGTCTTATCGCCGACGGCCGCGATCGTGCGGACCTTGGGCGCGGTCCCCGTGCGGAGTCCGGACGTGCTCGAGCACCCGGCTGGACCGAGGAAGGTGGTCAAAACGAGGAGGACGGTCGGTAGTCTCAAGGTGCGCATGGTGTATGCTCCCCCTCCTGAGCGGGCGGGTCCCGGCAGTCCGTACCCTGGGCCAATCCGGAAGCGGCGAGCTCCGCTCTGCTCCGCCTCAGGTCCGTGGCCAGGGTCCATCGCTTGCCGGATCCGGGTGCGCACTCACAGAGCCGTGAGTGCCGTATTCCTGGTTTCGGCTATCGCTCGGAGGGACTTGAGAGTTTTCACGCGGGGGCTCGAAATGGAAGGGCACGGCCCTTAGCGCCGCGTGCTCTCAGTTCCAGAGAGCGACCGTCCGGCGCGCCTCGCGCAGCAGCGCCCGCAGGCTTTCGGCCTCTTCCGACTCGTCTGCACCGTTCAGGTAGGTCTGCAAGGGCTCAATCGCTTCCGCGGGCCGGTCCATCCGCAAGCAGAGCATGCCCAGGTCCCGCTGTTCCTCCAGGATGCCCGGACGCAGCGCTGCGAGCCGGCGCTGGATGGGGAGGGCCGATGCGTGTTCGTCGGCCCGAAGGTAGACCAGTTTGAGGTTACGCAGCATCCGCGCGACCACCTGCTCGTCGTTGCAAGGCGCCAACTGGGCCGCGGAGAGGGTCGTGGGGCGGCCGAGGACCTGCGTAATCCTCTGTTCACAACCGCGCCGATCGAGCAGGGCCCCGCCTTGGAACGGGTCCACGAACACGGCCTCCGCGCCCGTTCCGACCCGGAGCATGAAATGGGCGGGCAGGTTGACCCCCCGCATCGCGAGGCCGACCCGTCGGGCAACCGCCGCGTACAACACCGACAGGCTGATCGGAATGCCCCGCTTCCGGTCGATCACCTCGTTGAGAAAGCTATTTCGCGGGTCGAAGTAGTTGTCCGTATCGCCCTCGAACCCCTCCTCGACGTAGAGCACCCAGTTGATCTGCCCAAGTATGGATCGAGGGACGTCGCGGGCGGGACAACGTTCGCGAACGCGTGACGCGAGCGCCGAGACGACCTGTTCGTAGTGCGCGAGGTCGAGCTCGGGGTACAGGTCGCGCGCGATCTCCAGCGCGATCCGGAACAAGTCCGTTTCCGCCTCGCCTTTGAGCAGGCGCTGGAATTCCGGGCTGTGAGCGAATGGAGACCGCATGCCAGGGACTCGACGCGACGTTTAATCGATCGCCCAGAATACGAAAAGACCGAGGGGCGCGGCTGCGCCTCCCGGTCTTGAAAATCATGCCATGCCGGCGCAGGCTCGTCGTCAGTTCACCGCCGGGACGAGGTCGTGCTCGTCGTCGCCAGTAAGCCGTTTGACGATGGCGCTCCCCGAGGGAGCGAGCGGCGAAGGAGCGGGACTCGGCTCCGCGGGCGGCGGCCCAGTCTTCCGGACCTTCGGTACCTTGATCGCATACGCCAAGCCGACGAAGGACATGAGGCGGATCGCCAAGTAGGTCATGTCGACCTCCCACCAAGCCATGCCGTGGCGGGCCGACGTCTGGTACGCGTGGTGGTTGTTGTGCCAGCCCTCGCCATACGTCAAGAGGGCGACCCACCACAGGTTGGTCGAATTGTCACGCGTCTCGTGCGAGCGGTAGCCCCACATGTGCGTCGCCGAGTTCACGAGCCAGGTGGTGTGCAGCACGAGGACCGACCGCACGAAGCATCCCCAGACGAGCATCGCCATGCCGTTGCCGCCGAACATGGGGAGCCGGCCCAGGAAGTAAAGCCCAACGCCCAACAAAATCGGGAAGACGTAGTGGTACTTGTCGAGCCAGACGTGGACCGGGTCCTTGTTCAGGTCGGGCGCCCATTTCTCGTAGTACTCGGGCGTGTGGATCGACGTGATGTCGGGGGTCATCCACCAGAACATGTGCGCCCAGCCGAACCCGCGGTTCGGGCTGTGCGTGTCCTCTTCTTCGTCGGAGTGAGCGTGGTGCCGGCGGTGGTCGGCGACCCAGCCCACCGCGCCCCCTTCCGAGGCGCAGGCGCCGATCGCGGTGAGTACGTACTCAAGCCACTTCGGCCGCGTCGCGAAGCTGCGGTGCGTCAAGAGGCGGTGATAGGTCATGCAGATGCCGATCCCGCCGGTCAGCCAGTGCAGGAACAGGCAGGCCAGGAGCGCTTGCCAGGTAAACCAATGGAAGTTCAGGGCCAACAACGCACCCGCGTGCAGCCCCATGATCCAGATGGCCGCCGGCCACGCGATCTGATTCTTCGTCGCGGGGCTGGTCGCTGTCGATGTTGTCATACTCAAACCTTGGTGTCAGAGACTCGCGGAGCGGACTCTCGCGGAAGCGGTAGGAACCGTGGCCTTACCCGTTGCCAAAAGCGATTCCTCCGCCAGAATCGTGAGGAAACGCCCACTCGTCCCGTGCTACCGAGGCCCCCCCGGGCACTTCCGGCAAGCACTCTTACGGGACATCAGAGCGGCCGTGGATCGCTCAACAATTCCGAAGTTCTGGCGGGAGCCGCGGGGAAATCGAAGCGGAAGCGAGATTTCGCGAGGATCGCGGCCAAGTGTACCGGATGCTCGTTCCTTTGACCAAGGGAAAATGGGAAATATCGGGTCAGCGTGCCAAAAGGCGCACCTTTTCTTCGATTCAGGGGGCGAGGAAAACGCATATGCGAGGCGTGTACTGCGACGGAGTGTCGGTGAGCTTGCGCCGGGACCTTCCCGAGCCCTGCGCCGGTCCCGATGAAGTGGTGCTGCGGGTGCGGCGTGCCGGGATCTGCGACACGGACCTGCAGCTCGCCCGTGGCTATATGGGCTACCGTGGCGTGCTCGGTCATGAGTTCGTGGGCGAGACCGAAAGCGGGGCCCGCGTCACGGCGGAAATCAACAATTTTTGCCAGGTTTGCCAGGTTTGCCTATCTGGACGATCTCAACATTGTCCGAATCGAACGGTGCTGGGCATCTTGGGCCATGACGGTGCCATGGCCGAGCTCGTCACGGTGCCTCGGCGGAACCTCCATGCGATCCCCGACGGGATCGACGACCGCCAGGCCGTCTTCATCGAGCCGCTCGCGGCGGCTTTCCGGATCACGGAACAAGTGGCGTTGGGGCCGGACGTGAGGCTTGCCGTGCTGGGGGACGGAAAACTCGGACTGCTCTGCGCGTGGGTCGCCAGGCTCGTCGGCGCGCGCGTCAGCCTCGTGGGCAGACACGCCGAGAAGCTGGCGGCGGCCGGCGCAGGAATCGCCACCTATCTCGCCGACGAGGCGGCATCACTCGCCAGGAGCTTTGACGTCGTGGTCGACTGCACGGGCTCGAGCACCGGCCTGGCAGCCGCGCTCTCGCTGGTGCGTCCCTGCGGCATCTTGGTGCTGAAGACGACCGTCGCGGGTGCGTACGAGGTGAACCTTGCCCCGATTGTGATCGACGAAGTGCAGGTCATCGGTTCGCGCTGCGGCCCGTTTCCCCGGGCCATCGATGCCCTGGCCAGGCGCGACATCGACGTGCGCCCCCTGATCGGTGCTGAGTTCGACCTGGACGACGCTGAGGACGCCTTCCGCGCTGCGGCCGTGCGCGGGGCCCGCAAGATCCTTCTGCACGTCGAGCGCGACTGATCCCTTCCGGATAGACAACCAGTGGGCGTTCGGCCTCCTCGTTCCCACGCTCCGCGTGGGAACGAGTGACGCATCAAATGTCGATATCTTTTGCGGTATAGGCTTCTTCCATGATGAACTTGAACCGCGCCTCGGCTTCCTTGCCCATGAGGTCCGAAAC
>JARLIH010000317.1 GCA_031291845.1 Isosphaeraceae bacterium
CCCCCGCCCGGGCGCCCACCCGGCCCCGCCGCGGTTGTGTCATTAGCCTGCGCCGCTTCCGGTCAGCGGCGATCCTGCAACTTTGTCAGCAGGCGGAGGATCTCGAGGTAGAGCCAGATCAAGGTGACGAGCAGGCCGAAGGCTCCGTACCACTCCATGTACTTGGGAACTTGGGCACGCGCGCCTTGCTCGATGAAATCGAAGTCGAGCAGCAGGTTGAACGCGGCGATCCCTACCACGACGACGCTGATGCCGATGCTGAACGGCGACGGCGACCACAACGAGGGCATGCCAACGCCGAACATGCGGAGCAGGAACGTCACGAAGTAGAAGAGGCAGACCGCCCCCGTCGCCGCGACGACCCCCGCCCGGAGCCGCTCCGTCACGCGGATCAGGCCCGTCGTGTAGGCGAACAGCATCATGAAGAGCGTGGCTCCCGTGAGCGATACGGCCTGCATCGCGATGCCGGCATAGTTGCCGCGCGCCGCGTGCCCCAGCCTGTTCTCGATCAGGCAAGAGAGCATTCCGAGAAACACGCCCTCGAATGCCGCGTACACCGGCGCGGTCCACGGGGCGGCGGTCGGCTTGAAGATCGTGATCAACGCGAGCACGAAGCCGCCGATCGCCGCGGCGCCGAGGACGCCGGGTTGGATCTGGTCGTTGAGCGTCGCCTGCCACGACCAGATGGCGGTGGCCGACAGGATGCCGAGCAGGCCGAACGTCTTGCCGACGGTCCCCTGCACGGTCATCACCGTGCCGCGCGTGGCGCCATAGGCATGGTCGAATTGGGTAAACGTCTGGCTCGAAAAAGCCGGATTGCTCGATCTCAAGGGTCGTTCCTTTCGGACTGGTTGCGCCCGGACCGGCGTCTTGGCACGGTCCGGCTACGGCGGGGAACGGCGGGAACTGGACCCTCCGCACCGCGCTCTCTAGCAGATATTCTCCGCCAAAGCGCCGATCTTGGCAAGGACATCCGCGGCCGGGCCGTCACGGGCGAGCCGTTCAGGGGCTGGGTTGAGCGCGTGCCTTCCCACGCACCGGGCGGTCGGCCGGTGTCCGGAGCAAGGTCCCGTCGAGGTCGTGGTCGCGGAGCAGCCTGCGGATGCTGGCGCTCGAGGCGAAGAGGCCGACCGTCTTTTTTTCCTTGCCGCCTCCGACGCGGCCGACGCAGACGCCGATCAGCCCGCCGTCGACCGCGTACAGCCCGCCGCCGGACCGTCCCTGTTCCGGGAACTGTTCGGTCACGAGGAACGGCCGCTCCGCCCGCTCCCCCTCCAGCTTGAGCCAGATCACGGCAGTCAGGCGCGTGTTCCAGCTCGTCAAGCGACTGCCATGGTCGATGCCGACCGACGTCAGCACCGCCCCGCGCTCGGGCTCTTCGTCACCGGGGGCAAGCCGGGCCACATAGGGGAGCGCGGGGAGCCCTCCCAGGCGCACGATCGCGAGGTCGGCGGCCGCGTCGGCCGCCGCGACCGCCCCAGGGCACCGGCGCGGCCATTCCCCGTGGTTGGCCTCGCGCTCCCGGCCGACGTTGTATCGGTGCAGTTCCACCGCGAGCGGTCCGGCTTCCTTGACCACGTGCGCGGCGGTCAGGACGAGCGACTCGCCCTTGGCCGACCACACGATCGTGCCGCTTCCCTGGGCCAACCCCTTGCGCACGATGACCGTCGGCCGGCCCGTCAAGTCGTCGCGCGCCGACGGCCGGCCCTGTGCCCCCGCACGGCCTGCGGACCGGGGCTCGGCGGCGGGGGTGACACCGGCCGCAAGCCAGCACACGATCGCGATCCAAGGCCATCCGCGGAACGCAACCCGGGCGTTGCTGAGCCTCGCCCCTTGCCGGATCACGGGGCGGCATGCTTCAATCCCAGCGTTGTGCGACGAGCGCGGGGACCTGTTCCGTTTCATTCGGGAGCGCGAATCTCATGAAGACCTGGATGCGGGGTTTGGGCCTGGCCTGCGGGCTGGCCCTGGCGATCGGCTCGCTGGTCCGAAGCGACGAGGCGAAAGTCTCGGGCGACCTCAAGAAGATGCAGGGGACCTGGATCTTGAAGGCGGGCGACAACAAGGTGCCCTGGGTCTTCGAGGGCGAAACGATGAAGACGCGGTTCAACGAAGAGGACTACGTCACCAAGGTCGTTGTCAACGACAAAGCCTCGCCGCATCCCTCGATCG
Organism: Isosphaeraceae bacterium; assembly: GCA_031291845.1. Classification (GTDB taxonomy): domain Bacteria; phylum Planctomycetota; class Planctomycetia; order Isosphaerales; family Isosphaeraceae; genus DAIDJG01. The sequence goes on from JARLIH010000317.1 coordinate 2,173, forward strand.
ACTTCGAGATCATTGAGGGGGCCGACGACGCCAAGGGGAAAGTTGCCAAGGGGATCTACAAGCTCGAGGACGGCAAGTTGACCGTCTGCGTCGCCCTGCCCGACACGGACGCGCGCCCCAACGAGTTCAAGGGACTGCAGAACGAGACGATGTTATTCGCGCTGACGCGTGAGGAGACGAAGTAACCCGCCCCGGTCCACCCGGCGTGAACGACGCGCGTGGCTTGAGCACGCGCGTCTTTCCCTCCTCGAACACGGGCTCGAACCAGCGCTCGCTGATCGGGTCGAGGTCCGGGTCGGTCCCCCAGACGAGCAGCGCATCGATCGACTGGTGGTGCTGCTCGAGCAACCGCTCCCATGCGAGGGCCCGGCGGGTACGGTCGTCCGAATCGCCGCTGGTCGAAATCACTTCCAGGTCGTTGGAAGCGGGCCGCTCGACCCCTGTGCGGAACTGGACCGGAAAGTAGTAGTAGCGAGTCTCGTAGTCCGACCAGATGATGCTTTGCGTGTCGAGTCCGAGCAGGCAATCGGCGTGTAGTAGCGGGTTGACGCGGAAGCGCCCGCGGAAGTGGTTGAGCAGCGTGGCCACGCGATCGCCCCGGCCGATCGCAACCCGCGCCCGCACGAAGTTTCCCACACGCTCGTCGCTCGTCAGGGCGTATTCCCAGACGAGGGCCGACTGGACCGCCAGCGCGACGACCAGGGCGACCCCGGCCAGGTGCGCGACCCGGACCGGGGAGCGCGCCGGCCGCTCGTCGGTCGGGCCGAACACCGCCTGGAGATCGAGCGCGGGCAAGAGGGCCACGAGTCCGAGCAGAATGAGACGCTGGGGAAGGAAGTCGCCGTGGTTCGAGCCGAGCGAATCGGGGCCGACAAGCCCGCCGATCAGCAGGAGGGCCGCGAGCGCCACCCACCCTCGCCTTTGGCTAAAGCGCGCGGGCGAGGCGCAATCGCGCTTCAAGATCACGGCAAGGGCGATCAGGCCCAGGCCCAGGGCGAGCCAGATCGCCGGGGACATCAGCCCGAACCAGCTCGAATGGCGGCCTGTCAGCGGGATCGTCCCCTTGCTTGCGAGCGTGATCGGGTCGATCGCCGTCAATTGGTGCAGCCAGGCCTTCGGTGAGAACGGGTTCGTCAGTTGTCCCCACACCGGCCGCATCTTACCCCCTTGGCGCGACTGGCTCAGGTAAACCAGACCGAGCGGCACGAGCGGCACCAGCGCGAGCGCCGTGCGGACCCCGCGCGTCACGCGGTCCGGCCCGGGAGTCAGGAGCGCGAGCACGATGACTCCGATCACCGTCAGACCCAGGCTCACCAGGTGGCAGAAGTAGCCGAGCACGAGCAGCGCTGCCAACCCCGCGACCCGCCCCCAGCTCAGGTGCTCTCGGCTGGCCCACCAGACGCCGAGCGTGATCGGAAAGAGGCAGGCCCCCAGCAAGAAGCTCGTGAACCCAAAGAGCCAGGTCAGGTTCAGACCCAGGAGCGTTGCCACGAGCGATGTGAGCCACAGCCCCCGCTCGCCCGCGACACGCGCGCGCAGCCAGACGATCGCTCCAGCGAAACCCGCGAGTGTGACCGTCAACAGGACGCGGTCGGCCTCCCGGGGAGGGAAGACCTTCATGAGCCCCGCGGTGAGAACGTGCCCTGCCCAGTTCGGCAATGCTTGCCAGCGCACCTGAAAGTAGTCGCGGAACGACGACTCCGGGTCGAACGTCGCGGCAATGATCTCCGCGTTGTACAGGTGGGACGGCCCGTCCTGGGTTACGAACCAGGGGACCAACCACACCGCCGCCAGGGTCGGCAAGAGGGCGCAGAATAGAACGCACCACCCTCGGAGACCGTCCCTCGGCGACTCCGTTCCTTGGGTCGTCGTGGTGTCGTGTGCCAACGCTAGCCCTCGGTCAAAGCCAACCCGGCCCTTGCCTGGTCCCCGAGGGTACCAGGTAAGGGCCGGGATCGGATGCGTAACAACTGGACTGACGACCGAGCAAACGTCCCCCACGGTCCGCTCCCCCGGAGGGCTGAGCGCGGGCCTGAAGGTTCGGTCGCAGCCGCCGATGCGCGGCAAGGTCCTAAATCACGCGGCGTCGACCGATGCCGGGCAACACTGGCCCGGCCTGGCGATGCCGCAACTATAACGCATCGCCAAGCCGGGTGCCGAAAAAAATTCAAGTCCCGAACACGGTTCACCACCGGGTGCGCGGGGACCGAACGAACCACAGAGGCACAAAGACACAAAGTCAAATTACCTGATTGGTTAGTGACTCCTCGTCGATTCATGAGCTGTTTGACTTTGTGCCTTTTTTGTGTGTAGCCTCTATTCCTGCCGCGTCGCGCCGCGGGAGCCGGCGTAGAAGCCGTAGCGTCCCTTGATCACCTCGTGCCCAGCCTTCGGGTCGGCGTAGACCCAGGCCACGTCACGCACCGTTTTGCCGTCCTGTCCCAGCATGTCGACCCAGTGGCAAGTTCCCTTGTACGGGCACGTGTAGGTCCGCTCCGTAATCCGCAGCGCGGGCTGGTTGACGACCGACGGGTCGAAATACAGGTTGCCCTCGTACGTGACCACGTCCTTCTCCGCCTCCCCCTCCGCAAGGCGCGCTCCAGATACTTTCTCGCAAATCGCGATTCGCATGCGACACCCTCCCATCGGCAGCAACGATCGTCCCGAGCGGTGATTCTCCTCGCTTCAAGTGTAACGGGCCGTCCAGCCTCCCGCGGCCGCCGTTGAGGCGGGCGGCACGCACGAGAGGACCGTTATGGGCGCATTCGCGAAATGTGCGAGAATCGCAGGGACCCCAAACCGTTTGCTTTTTCGCCTATTTTTCCCGGGTCCGAACTGATTGAAAGATCTGCCGTTCCGCCTACGATCGGGCTTCTGGATGCTTGACACGCCCGGGGGTAGTTCTCTAGAGTGTCCGGTCTGATTCCAGACTATCGGAGATTGCGCGCGCTCGTACCGCGCCTCCAGCCGTGTCGGCGGGCGATTCGCTCCGCCATCTTTTCCCCAGCGCCACCGCCGGGGCGGATTGAAACTCCATGGACAACCCGATTCAGGTCGACCTGGGCCGGATCGCGCAGGATCTGCAGATCCGGCGCTTGCAGGTGGAGAGCGTCGTTCAGTTGCTCGACGAGGGCAACACGGTGCCGTTCATCACGCGTTACCGCAAAGAGCGGACCGGCAATCTGAATGAGGTGGCGATTCACGAGATCCAGCTCCGCGTCGGCCGGCTGCGCGAGCTGGCCGAACGCAAGGAGACGATCCTCAAGGCGATCGAGGCACAGGGGAAACTCACCGACGAGCTCGCCGCCGCCATCCGCGCGGCCGACAACCCCAAGCGGCTCGAGGACCTTTACCTCCCCTATAAGCCTAAGAAGAAGACGAAGGCGTCGGATGCGCGCGAGAAGGGGCTCGAACCCCTGGCGCTCCGGGTCTGGACGCGCGACGAGACGCTCACCGACCTGAACGCGGGTGCCCAGGAGTTCGTCAACCCCGAGAAGGAGCTCGACACGGTCGAGAAGGTCCTGGAAGGGGTCGGCCACATCCTGGCGGAGGCGATCAGCGAAATGGCCAATGTGCGCGACGCGATCCGCCGGGTCGTCTGGCGCACCGGCAAGATCGTCACGTCCAAGGCCGAGATTCCTGAGGGGGAAGGGCTGGAGTACCGCGACTACTTCAACTATTCGGAACCGGTCGCCCACATCCCGCCGCACCGCGTGCTGGCCATCAACCGCGGGGACAAAGAGGGCCCGCTCAAGGTTAAGCTCGAAGTCTCGCGGCCCGACCTGGAGAGCTCGCTCCTGGGCCAACTCCCGCTCGAAGGGCATCCACAGAGCGACATCTTCCGCGCGGCGGCCTTCGACGCGCTCGATCGCCTGCTGCTGCCGAGCCTCGAGCGCGAGGTGAGGCGCGACCTGACCGAGATGGCTGAACGGCACGCGGTCGATGTTTTCGCCCGCAACCTCCGGAGCCTCTTGCTCCAGCCGCCGATCAACCAGCAGGTCGTCCTCGCGATCGACCCCGGCTTCCGGACCGGCTGCAAGGTCGCGGTGCTCGATGCGCACGGCAACCTGCTCGAGCACGGCGTGATCCACCCGCACCCGCCGCAGAACCGCCGTTCCGAGGCAAAGCTGTTCCTCAAGGATCTGGTCGGTAAGCACGGCGTCGGCGTGGTCGCGATCGGCAACGGAACGGCCTGCCGGGAGACCGAGGAATTGGTCGCCGAGGTGATCGCCGAAGGGGTGCAGTTCTCGCAGAATCCCGAAGCCGTGCAGGTTGCCGCGGAGTCTGCACCGACACCAGCGGCTGAGGCCGTAGCGCCACCCCCGGCGGAAGCGGAAGCGCCGGCAGAGAGTGCGGAGCCCAAGGCCGCCGAGCCCGTGGTGACTGAACCCGCGGCCGAGGACGGGCATCCCGCCACGGAAGCACTGGCCAACACGGATGCGGCTGCACCGGAGGAAGCTCCCGTGGCTGAATCCGTGACGGCGGAGGAGCCCGTGGAAGCGTTGCCGCCGATCTCCGGCGGTGCCCCCGACGAGGCGGCCGCGGTCGAAGAGACGAGCGAGCCCGCGCCTGCCGCGCCTCCGGCTCCCGAGGGCTCGGCAACCGTTTCCGAGCCCGAGCCCGAGCCCGCTCCAGTTTCCGAGCCAGAACCGGAACCGGAGCCCGCCCCGGCTCCTGAGCCCGAGCCGGTCGTTGCGAGTGAATCGACGGAACCGGTCGCGAGTGTCTCGGCCGAACCCGCGGAAGAGGTGGCCGAGGCGCCTCCATCCGGCGACGCCTCGACGACCGAAGCCCCGCCCGCCGCACCGCCTGCTCCCCCCGCTCCGTCCCGCTCGGAGGGCCGGCCGCCCAAGGGGGCGAAGTCCGAACCGCGTCCCCCGCGTCCCCGGCAGCCACCCGCTCCGCCCCGGCCCCACCCGGCCGACGCGCAGCTCGCGCAGCTTGCCTATGTGATCGTCAACGAGGCCGGGGCCAGCGTCTATTCGACCAGCCCCGTCGGCCGCGAGGAGTTTCCGGAGTTCGACCCCACGCTCCGCGGGACCGTGTCGATCGGCCGGCGGCTCCAGGATCCCCTGTCGGAGCTCGTCAAGATCGAGCCTCAGAACATCGGCGTCGGCCTGTACCAGCACGACGTCAATGCCAAGCAGCTCAAGGAGTCGCTCGAGTCGGTGATCTCCAGTTGCGTTAACTTCGTGGGCGTGGACCTGAACACGGCGAGCGTGCCGCTCCTGCGGCACGTGTCGGGCCTCAACCAGCTCACCGCCCGGCGCATCGTGGAGCACCGCAAGGAAAAAGGTCCGTTCACCAGCCGCGAACAGCTCATGCAGGTAGAAGGGGTCGGCCCGGCCACGTTTACGCAGGCGGCCGGCTTCCTGAAGCTCCGCGACGGCGAGCACCCGCTGGACCGGACCTGGATCCACCCCGAAAGCTACGAAGCGGCCACCCGCCTGCTCGAGAAGCTCGGGTTCACGCCCGCAATCGTCACGCAGAAGGAGCAGCTTCCCGCCCTCCACGAGAAGCTGAACGAGGCCGACTTGCCGGCCCTGTCGCGCGAGCTGGAAATCGGCGAGCCGACGCTGCGCGACATCTGCGATGCCCTGGCCCGACCCGACCGCGACCCACGCGAAGACCTGCCCAAGCCGATCTTCAAGAAGGGCGTGCTCAAGCTCGAAGACCTCCAGCCCGGCATGGAGCTGAAGGGGACGGTCTTGAATGTCGTCGACTTCGGCGCGTTCGTCGACATCGGGCTGAAGGATTCGGGGCTCGTCCACATCAGCCAGCTCGCGAACCGTTACATTAAGAGCCCGCACGACGTGGTGAGCGTCGGCGACGTGGTGACGGCGTGGGTGATGGGGGTCGACCACGAGCGCAAACGGGTCTCGCTGACGATGGTCAAGCCGGGGACCGAGCGCCCGCGCGGCCAGCAGCCTGGTGGCGGTGGCGGTGGTGGCGGCCGCCGAGGCGGCCAGCAAGGGGGCGA
>JARLIH010000318.1 GCA_031291845.1 Isosphaeraceae bacterium
CCCCCACGAGTGCACGGCGCGCCGGCCGCCGATCAGCATTGCCTCGGCCTGCTCGAGCGCGTCGCGGGCGCGCTCGAGCGCCCGGCTAGCGGTCCTTAGCGCGTCCGCAGTCTCGCCGGAACCGATCGACGAGAGACGCTCCGTGTCCCAGTAACCCAGCGAGCGCTGAAGTGCTTCCTTGATCTCTTTGGGCTCCGGAGCAGGGATGGCCCTCCACGCTTTTCCCAGATCGCCTTCGAGCACGGGCCTGACCCGCCCAACCATGTCGGCGGAGTTCGGATCGATCGCCTCGATCATGTTCAAGCAGGTGCGTGCGCATGACCGAGCGCGTTCCGGGCACGTGGACAAGAGGTCGGCCCAAGGCGTCAACGCCCGCCGGAGGAGCTGTCGAGCCGGCCCCGAGCTGAGCTCCGAACCCGGCGCGAGGTCCTGCACGAATGCGTCGAAACCCAGAAAGAAGAGCCCGTGCGGCGAGACGCAGGAGGCCTCGCCGACGCGATCCAGGGTCCGATTGCACTGATTGAGGATCTGCTGGTCGGAAAAGAAGGTCAACGCCTCCGCAAGAAAGAGGGTCCGCGCGGCCATGGCGGCCCGGTCGGCCCCGACGCGGGGGTCAAGCCCCGCCATGGCACGGTCAAAATCTTGGAACGCGGCGACAAACCGGCCGCGCAGGGCCAGCGCCCGTGCCTGGTACGTGCGGACATAACTGCGACGCACGAAGTAATCGCGAGGCTCCGTGTTGGTTTCACGAACCAGGCGTAGCCCCGCGTCACACTCGGCCAGCGCCCTGTTACATTCCAGCTTGAAGACCGCGCGGGCCCGCCGATCGTCGTTCTTGTTGGCCCAGAAGCTGACGGGCGCAAGGATCAAGGCCACCGCGCCGAGGTGGAGATCCAGCTCGAGCGACTCGCCGTACTCGGCAAGCTCGCCGCGCAGCTCCCGGTCCTCCTTTACAGACCTGACGAGCTCGCGAAGCCAGAGTATCACCCGCCCAGCACTATCCAGCTTGTCCAGGCCCTTGAAACAGCTCCCAATGTTCGCCAGGGCCTCCAGAGCCTCGAGAGCCCGGGCGCGAGCCTCTGGGTCGAGAGCTTCGGCACACAGGCGAGTTACCGGCCCGTGGAAAACCCCTTGCAGCCAGCCCACGACGTCTTCGTCGGGCGAATCTGCCACCGGACGAGTATGCCGTGGTAACGGGCGGTCTTCGATGAGGTCGCGAAGCTGCTCGATGCGGGCGCTGATGCATCCTTCATAGTCGGTCTTCTCGTACAGGACCTTGCACCGCAGCGCTTGTAGCATCCTCCGGAATGACAGGATCTCGGCGTGGATCTGCTTTTCGACGGAACGCTCGGCCGAACCGGTGCCGACATCAACTCCGTAGTAATCAACCAAGAAGCGCGCGAGGTCGTGCTGGATGATCCAGCTTATCCACCCCAGGAGCGTGTCGAACGGGACAAGGCTCAGGAGCGTGTCCCGATCGCGCTCCAAGGTTCCCTTGAGCGCCAGGATGTCGTCGAAGCGGTTCCGGAGGACATGGTCCCGAGCAGGAGAATCCAGCAGAGAGGCGACGAACGCGCCCACGGGGTCCGGCCGGCCCGCGTCGGGCTTTAGCCCCAGGCTCCTCAACGTGTCCCAATGACGAGTGACAAGCGCGGCGAGCTTCGTCGCGTAGCGGATCGACGACACTCGGTGGTAAAGGTACTCGGAATACGCTGAGATATCTTTGGAAACCAGAAATAAATCCGAATAATAGTACCGCGCGATTTCCCGGTGCTGGAGCGTTAACCTCGCGAGCTGGCGGCTCATTTCCCCTAACAGGTCCGGCGTAACATTCACCGGCCCGCCACCAAACGCGTGGCCGAGAAACCGATAAGCCACCTCCGGCGCACCGAGCGCGTCGAGGAGCGTTTTGCTGGTCGCCAACGCCGAGGACTCGTCGTAGACACGGTCCCTCGTCACGGACGCTACCCAGTAGAGGCCCCCTTCCAAGCAGATGACGTCACCGCATTCTTCAAGGCAAGCGAGCCAGGAGTCGACTTGGCGGTAAAGCTTCGTGGTCGGCGAGATGACGCTGATGTCCGTCTCCGCACGGGGGAAATAGGGGAGTGCCAGCTTCCGGAGCGCCACGATGCTACGAGGCCGCCGGAACGTCGAAACCAGCGCAACAAGATCCTCCATTCGGCCGCCGAGCACTCCGCGAAGCTCCGCATGACGGGCCGCGACGATGGCCTGTTCCTCGGCAGTGGGTTGACGCCTCCTGGAGGAAGTGCGATGCACGGAGATCAGCGTCTCGCTCTCGACGGACGTCCGTTCCAGTTCTTCGCGGAAGAGGCGAATCTGATGGGCGATCGCACGAAACGTGCGCGCAGACTCATTGTCCGTCAGCTCCCGTCCCGCCGAAAAGCGGTCGTTCAGCTCGTTAATCGCCAGGCAAATATAAGAATCTTTACAGTCATACGCCCGGGCGACGAAGTCCGTCAGGAACCGGCAGAGTTCGACCACTTTGCCTTTGACGTGCTCCGCACAGGACTGGGGTAGGCCGTGGTGCGTCGTGGGCGGCCGGCCGAACGCCTCGATGTCCTCGATCGCGACGATGTACGATCCGCGTCGCAAGATGGCATGGACCCGACTCACGATCTTGCTCAGCTCTGCATCCCGGCCCTTCGAGCCGTCCGTCCCGCCGAGGGCGAGGATGACCGGCGGCAGCGTCGGGTCATGCTTCCGGCACTGGCGGATGATCTCCGAGACCATTTCCTCAATGGACTGGAACATCGCGGCGTCAATCCAGATCGGAGTGTGGGTCGAGGCCTGCTCCGAGAGAAACTCGGACATCGCGATCGTCGAGCAGTCGGCGAAGTAATCGTCGCAACCCGGAGCGTCCGCGCCCGAAGCCGTCCCCGTGAAGATGTGCACCGGCCGGCGTGGGGCCGGTTCTTCCCAGATGTCGATCGGCGCGGGGGGCTCGGCTGTCGCCGCAACACCCGATAGGAAGAACTCGCAGGTCAGCCCTATCGGCCGCTGGAGGTGGGCGGAGTAAGTCGCGGCGCTCGCCGGGTGGACGTGCGTAAGTTGCGAGTAAAGACCGACCAGAAATGCGCCGGGGTCGTGGGTTCGGGCCGTCACGATGCTCCGCGACTCGCCAGACGGCGCTGCGCCCGTGTGCGTCTCCAGGGATCCGTCAAACCGCTTGACGAGTTCCTCGACCGAGGTCGGGCACGTCGGCTCGAAGTGGACCCAAATCACGTGGGGCCCTTTTCGCCCCTCTTTCTTCGCACTTTCCAGCACGGCCGTAACGAGGTCCATGATCCGCCTGTCCTGTCCGCCATAGCCCAGGACGAGCAGCAATGTGTTCTCGGGCATATAGCTCATCAATTTCATTTTCTCGGCCTCGGAGAGCGGGTCGTCGAGCGACTCCCCGACGCGGAGGCCGTAGGCACTGCCGTGCAGCTTCACCACGGAGAGCGTATAGCTGACGAGCAGCCCGTTCGGCAATTCGGCTTCGCGCCAGACGTCGAAGACCACCGGGTTGAGCCCCTCGACCCGCATCGCGCGTTCGATCAGGTCGTCGAAGTTCGTCGTGAGGATCAGCTTCCACCCCAGGTGCCGCGACAGGAACGCCAGGAAGCGATGGCTATTGCCCGGATCGCGCCCCCGATTCAGCATGTGGAAGAGCGTATCCACGTGGTCCGCCCGCCCGTCGGTCACCCAGCGCAGGAAAGGCCGCCAGTTCGGTCGAGTCACGGGCGAAAGCCGGAACTCGAGGATTTCCTTTTGCAGCTTTTCCGGAAGTTCTTGGCGACCTCTCCACGACTTGAAGAACCAACGCAGCTCGGGCAACTGTGCCCGTACGAGCATCGTGTGGATCACGTCGAGTCGCTTCTGGTCGGTCGGGGATTCGCGCTTCAGCTCCTCCAGGTAGATGCCGTTTACGATCTCCTCCATGGCTTCCGGCCCGCCCGAGGTCGTGTTCCAAAGGTCGTCGTTGAGTTGAAACGGGTCAGGCCAGCCGAAGAGACTGAGGTGCTGGTCCTTCGGGTAATACAGGGGATGGTCCCGCTCCGGCTCGCCCCCCTCGGTCGGGAGGTACAACCCTTGATCGAGGTAGTACCGGACCTTCGCAAGATACCGCACGATCGTGCCCGTGGCCGGGTAGCCCGAGTCGACCGAGATACCCGCGCCCAACAGGGGAACAATCGGACGACCCATCTGGCACGCCCTGAGCAGCTCTTCAAGCGCGGGATTCACTCCCCGGACAAACCGACACGACGTGACTGTTCTGACTGAGTCCATCGTTCACCCAGGCTGGTTAGGTCTCGGCTGACTTGACGAAGTGAGTCTTACTCGCCGTGTTCGGGGTCCGTAACGCCGTCCCCACGTGCTTGGTCCCGATTGGATATCCGGCCGAACGGCCACGGTCGCACGAAATGCGGGGCTTTCATGGGGAACCGGTCGTGAGCGGGCGTCCGGCTCGGCCGTGACTGCACAGCGTACACTTTGCCCCAAAGGCATAGCAAGCACCAGCATACAGTCGTGATACGTATCGATCGCTCCAAGACAAGCCGATCCCCGCGGCTGATGCGAGCCGGAGCTTGTCCGAGCGCAACAGGCGAAGCCAGCATCATGCCCACGCAATGCGGCTCTCGGCTTTGACCCCGTCCCGCCGCCGGCCGGCGGCGTCGCCCCGCGCTGTCGTCGTCGCGGCGCGAGCCTCGGGACTTCCCCCCCGGGGAGCGTTCGGAGCGGGCACGCTCATCGACACCGCGCGCTTCCGGCCGGCGTTATGCCAGCTCGTGCCGAGCCGCCCCGAGGATCTTGTCCGGTTGCTTGCGGTTCACCGGCGTCTTCCTGACGACGGCCGGTCGCTCCGTCCGCGAACCGCGCGCCAAGACAGGTGTGGAAACGCCCCGCCAGCGCGATTCGCGGGCCATCGTTCCCGGCAGAAAAAACAAAAAGAAGGAGACTTTTCACCGATCTCCGCCGAGACCGCCCGCATCCGCTCCAGCCGCTGAATAGAAACGGTGTTGGGTGCCATCCCCACGTCTTCGTGAGCATGCGGCCAACCACCGGTTCGGCCCGAGGCTCATGCCCACCAAAGACGTGGGCACAGCACCCAGACTTCCGGTTTCACGCTCGTGGGATGATCGGTGGAGATTAGCGGGAAGTGTCAAAGAAATGGAAATACAGAAGAAGAAGAAAATGCTGGTCGCCATTCCGGTTGTGACAAGCTGGCGGAGACTCCTCGCATTTCCCTGTGGTCGCTCCGAAGCGCCGGCCCGATCGGCCTGACATCGTTCGAGACTTCCCGCTGATCTCCACCGCGACTCGCGGTTTCGGCTCAAACGGCTGAGCAGGGACGGTGTTGGGTGCCATGCCCACGTCTTCGTGGGCATGCGCTCCTCCGCCGGCTCGGCCCGAGGCGCATGCCCACGAAGACGTGGGCATGGTACCCAGACGCCCCACTTCGCCTGAGGGATAACCGGTGGAGATTAGCGAGGAGTGTCCATCGTTCCTGCGCTGAATTCGACGTGCTGCGCGATCGAGGCGGCACCCCGAGGGGGCGGGGGACGCGCCGCGACGGCCCTCGTCCCCCTCCCCCGAGGTGCAGATTCAACCCGCTGCCGCCTCGGCTTCCTTCAGCAGGGCGTTAACGGCCTTCTCCAGTTCCTCGCCGCGGACGTCCCGGTGACGGATCACGCCCTTGGCGTCGAGCACGAAGATCGCCGGGATGGAGCGGATGCCCCACGCCTCGGCGAACCCGCCGTTCCACCCGCCGGGGCCGCTCCACCAGTGGGTCCAGGGGAGCTTCTCCTTGTCGAGGAAGTCCTTGAGCGTCTTCACCTCGTCGTCGATGCTGACGCCGACAAGCTGGAACGGCTTGCCCGTAAGGCGTCCGACCATCTCCCGTTCATGCGGGATCATCGCCTTGCAGGGGCCGCACCACGTGGCCCAGATGTCGAGGACGACGACCTTCCCCCGCACGTCGCTGAGCCGGACCGTCTTGCCCTCCACGTCCTGAATGACAAGCTCGGGCGCCACGTTGCCCACGGACAGGTCAATGTAGTATTCAGGATATTTGTCGCGCAGAATGGCCTTCAACTTCGCGAGTTCCGTCCGGGCCTCCTCGGCCCTGGCGACCTGCGCGGCGAGGGCCTTGCCGTCCCCCGCCGCCTTTTCGATCATCGCCTTCCGCTTCGGGTCCTTGAGCATGTCGAGGATCCGGCCGGCCGACTCCCGGCGCGCGACCATGCCCTTGTACGCGGCGGCCTGGATGCCGCGGTCGGGGTTCTGCGCGATCACGTCGTCGACCAGTTTCCGGCAGCCCTCATCGTCGGGGATGCCGGTCAGCACCTTGAGGAGGCCCTTGATCTCGGGCTTCAAGACGTAATGGTCGCGGATGAGCTGCAGGGCCTTGGCCCGCGTCGCCAGGGGCTTGCCCGGGGAGCCGGCGCTGGTCGTGAGGACGAACTTCAGCGCCTCCGGGGCGTCGGCCCCTTGGGGATCGCGCTCGGCCACCGCGAGGAAGCGCGGAGAGAATGCGGCGGCAGGGGTCGGCTTGTCGAACCGGAAGGCCTCGGCCGCCGCGTCCCCCTGCTTCTGCGCCGCCTGGTACGCGGCACTGTACTCTTTGGCGTACGCCTTCATGGCGTCCTGGAACTCCTTCTTCAGCGCGGCGAACGAGTCGTCTCCCCGAGACGCCGGCGCCTTCGCGTCGTCGGCCCACGCCGGCGTGACGGCCGCAGCCATCACGACAAGAACCATCAGCGGTCTGCTCACAGGATTCTCCCTTTCAGTTCGCTGGAAAACTAGGGAACGTCTGCCTCGTGTCGGCGATCGGAACCGCTCGGTCCCATCCCGTTCGGGCCCCACCCGGAGCCGGGCCGTCAATAGTCGTCGCCGCTCACCACCTCGCCCCCATTGCGCGTGGCGATCTTCTGCCAAACGCCTAGCTGCGCAATCGCGGTCCAGGTGGCCGTGCAGGAAATCACGTAGGGGCTATGGGAGGTAACCGAGATTTTCATTTTTACGTATTTTAATGGAGTGCCATAGCCGCTTGCCGCGGTCGTTTGCCACGAATTGACCGAGTCCTTGATGAAATGAACCGACCCGTCCGCAAAGGCGACGTTCAATCCGCCGGGATGCATGCTCGACGGCATGATATCCGGAAAGTAGAGACCGGTCGCCGGGGCATAGCGCCACGGGTTGGGCGGGTATTGAAAATCGATCCAATCCTCGCCCGCCCAGTTCCACGGCCGGTAGGCTTCCTCGCTGACGAAGGTTGACGGCGGCATCCACCCCAGGGCCACTTCGCTGAGCAGGGCCGTGTTACTGGCGCCATCGGTGACGCCGGCAAGCGTGCCGCCGGTTAAGGACTGGATGACCCCGGTCTCACCCGGGGGAGCGACAGCCCCATTGCAGCTCCACACGGGGCTGTAGCTGGTCTGCGACTGGTACCAGGTCCCCGGTGGCAGAGCATAGGGGAAATAGTCGCTGGCCCCGGGGAGAGTGATTTTCGCGGCCATCGCGGGATCGCTGGGGCACAGCAGCGTGCTGATCGTCACGCCGGCCAGCGTGATGTTACTGGGGTGCGTGGCGTCGGTCAGGACGTTGTAGGCGTTGTAGAGCGAACCCTGCTCGTAATAGGGAAGCATGCGCGCCAGCGCGCTCATGTCGAAGCCGCCGCTCGGTTCCTCGGCGTTCGGCACGCCCTGGAGGTAATAGCCGTCCGCGGGAAAGCAGCCGTTGGCGCTTTCATAGTTCATGGCGGCCAGGGCCACTTGCTTGAGGTTGTTCGTGCACTGCATCCGGCGCGCCGCCTCGCGGGCCGATTGCACCGCGGGCAACAAGAGAGCGATCAAGACGCCGATGATGGCGATGACGACAAGCAGTTCGATCAGCGTGAAGCCGCGTGCGGCCTCGGTCGTGCACCTACGGCGGGTCGAGGGCATGGTCACGGTCCTCCTGAGGATTGCTGCGAGCTTGAGTCTCGATGGGTTGCGGATGGGACGGCAGAGGCGACGGCGTGGGGTGTTGCTCGGTCGATGGTGCGGTGGGACCGATGCGGCGAGTTTCTACTCCGGAAGGTTTGAGAGACGCGCGTCTCGCGACGGCGGGGGGAAGTCAGCCCTTGCCGCTGGCCTTCCCCTTGTCGAGAGGGTACTTGACCTTCGCGGTTCCCTGGCGCTCGAGGATCTTCATACGGAGCAACTGGCGGTACGCCGGCCCCGATCCGGCCGACTTCTTCATCGCCGCGATCTCGTCGGCCGTGAACAGCTCTTCGGCGCTGGCAGGGGTGCCGGCGTCAGCCGTCGGCGCCTTGTCGGAACAGCCGCCCCCCGCGAGCAGGGTGAGCATCAGGACGACACCAGCTCGCAGCGATCGCGGCCGTTGACCCGGTTTGTCGGACATGAGGAGACTCCGTCGTCTGGCGGACCGGTTCGTCGTCACGTCCGCTCCCCCGGAAGAGGAGGCCGGCGCCACGCGGCCGGCGGGGGCGAGCGGACGAAAGGATCGTTGCGGAGGAAGCATCGAGCGGACCGATTTCGCCATCATCGCGGGCCAGTCATCGGCCGGAGCGACGGGGCAATCAGCGTGAGTGTGTGCGGGCGCGCTCATGCGTCCCCCTCCATGACCGAGCGAATGCGGTGCAGCGCACGGAGGAGCCGCGACTTGACGCCGGACTCGGCCAGCCCGAGCGCCTCGGCGATCTCGGCCGTCCCCAGCCGCTCGAAGTGACGCATGACCAGGACCTCCCGGTCGCGGGACGAGAGCGCCGAGAGCGCTTCCCTGACCCTGTCGATGTCCTCCTGGCGCGCCATCCGGTTGCTCGGGCTGGTGTCGGCCGCCACGAGCTGCCGGCAGAACGCGAGGGCCGACACGTCCGACAGCTCCGGAAGACGGCTCTCACGGGCGACGCTCCGTTGCTGCGTGTAGAGGTGGCGGCGGTGGGCCTGGATCACGCGCTCCCCGGCGAGCGACCGGAGCCACCCGAAGAACGGCAAGGGTCGGTCCCGGACGAAATCGTTCAGCCGCGCCGCAGCGTCGACGAGCGCCTCCTGGACGATGTCGGAGGCGTCGACCCGAGGTGCGACGCGATGGTCGAGCCGGGCGGCGACCATGCGCAGGAGCCGGTCGCGGTAGAGACCGAACAGCTCGCCACACGCCTCCGGGTCGCCGAGCCCAGCGCGGCTGATCAGCTCTTCGGTCGTCCGGGTGGCTTCGGTCATCGTCGCGTGCTCTCCTCAACTCTGATCCTGCGAGCCGTATCAAAGAGGATGCAAAAAAAATCAACGACCCGCGATCCGGCGAGAAGGCCAGTGCATTCATTCGTGGGAGGGCAAGGCTGGGCTGTTGAAAAGTTGGGCCTGCCGGTCGAACACGTCCTGACCGGAAGTGTTGCGCGAAATCCCTCTCCCCTCGCGCAAGAGGTCCGAAAAGCGCCCGAGGCGCAACAAAATCCCGTCCGCCGACGCGGCTCAAGAGCCATTGCAAGCCCTACTCTCATCACCTCCGGTCGGCCCCGAGGAATCGCGCTCATGGACCGCTCGTCTTCACCGGCCCGGCCACGCCCCGCCGTGCACGGTCCTTCTGAACGGCCTCGAGACGCTTGGCGGTCTCACGGGAACGGGAGTGATCCGCCCCGAGGACCCGGCGTTGGGCCTCGAGGCAGCCGCGGAGCAGCCCCTCGGCCTCGTCGAGACGCCCCTGCGCGTGGCGCATCTCGCCGAGCTTGCTCCCAATCAGGAGAGTGCCGGGATGCTCCGGCCCCAAAACCCGCCGGCCCCCCTCGAGCGCTTCGCAAATCAGCCCCTCGGCCTCGTCGAGACGGCCCAGCCGGTCGAGCACGAAACCGAGATTATATGTGTGAGCTATTGTGGATGGATGGTTGGGCCCGAACAACTGCCGATTGACGTCCAGCCCCTCGCGAAAGATCCGCTCGGCGTCGGCGAACTTGTTCTCCTTCTGGAGCGCGGTCCCCAGGCTGTTGAGCGCCTCGATGGTGATCTTGTGCATCGGCCCCAGGAAGCGGCGGGGGGGGGGGGCGCCCCCCCCCGCCCCCCCCGGGGCGCCCCCCCCCCCCCCCCCCAAAACCCCGGGGCGGTCAAAAAAAAAAAGCGGGGCGCCACCCCCCCCCCCCGCGCCGCTCAACACCCACAACAA